>PMIL01000069.1 GCA_003157075.1 Bacteroidales bacterium
TATTTTTGGTTATATTCTTCTCAATTTTTTAGATAAACGATAGATAAAACTACTCAATTTGAACACTTTATGGATATTAAGGACTTGCGCGGAATACTCTTAAGGTTTAACTTTATATCATAGATTTAAAACCTAAAACTGGTTTTGTTGAGTTAGACCGACAATAAAGATCAGAGTAGCGCCACGGGTGAAATCAGAAACATCCTGAAGTGCTGCAAGGCCCCCGGCGAAAGCCGGGGGTTTTTGTTTATTGTTTTGATTCTGAGTATATTCTGAAATTGTCAAGAATTGACTGCCAGCCTCCCTTTTGCATTTCCAATGGATTCTCATTTTCAGGATCAAATGACTCTACAACTTTAGTTTGATTGCCAAGATCGGAAAAATAAATCTTTACTTTTCTTCCATCCGGAATGACATATTCGATTGCTTTGTACTTTTCAATTCTTGTATATACACCGGTAAAGTCAAAACCTGCACTTCCATCTTTTGCAGCCATTGTCGTTTTAAACTTTCCTTTAACATGCAGATCATTTTCAGCATGAGGAGCATGCCAGTCGTCAGAGGCAAAACACCATTTAGTTATGTGCTTTGGTTCAGTCCAATAACTCCAGATATTCGCTATCGGGGCTTTAACAGTAGTTTCCACAGTTATTACCTTGTTTTTTACATTTTCCATCATTCTCTAATTTTATTGGTTGCTAATAAACTAAAACACAAAAACCATTTCATGGTTCAAAATTTACAGTCCTGTTGAGCATGAATTTTATCCATGGAGCTGTCTCTTTTGCAGATTTCCATACATAAGGCTCATAAATGTTTGGAGATATCCAGTCAGATCCCCTTAAATCCCACCTTTTTGAAAAAACGATAAATCTGATAAAAAAAGGACTACCTCATTTGGATCCTATAAGTATGAAAGTGAACAATCTAAAAGATAAACCGTTTTAATAAAATAGTCCTGAGCAATTAGAAAAATCATTGTATCGTTAACAGGAAGGAAGAGTGTTTTTCATGAGGGGTAAGGAATATTATAAAAGAGATTTCAGACGCAATAATTTAGATGAATCATCATCTCCCTATCTTTTGCAGCATACTGCAAACCCTGTTTGGTGGCAGGAGTGGAGTGAAGAATTATTAAAATATGCCGTCGATACAAATAAGTTATTGTTTGTATCTGTAGGTTATGCAACATGTCACTGGTGCCACGTAATGGCTTCTGAAGCATTTTCCGACCCCGATACTGCAAACTTTATGAATGAAAATTTTATTTGCATTAAAGTAGATCGTGAACAACGCCCCGATATTGATCAGTTCATGATGGAATTCATTAATAATCAGAATGGCAGTGGCGGTTGGCCGCTGAATGTTTTCCTTACAAATAATCTTCATCCCATATATGCATTCACATATGCGCCTGACCGAGATAGAGATTCGATGTATTCTCTCAGATCAATTTCACAAAAGGTTCAGGAATATTATGAAGCAAACAAGGAAAAAATTCCGCCTTTTAATTCGGGCGTTAATCTTCCGGAAGTTGCTAATGAGTCAGTCCTGGCGACAACCCTTTCAAAATATTATGATCCGGAAAATGGAGGATTCGGAACAGGACAAAAATTTCCTCCACACTCATCATTATTGTATCTTCTTTATCAGATAGCCCTTGAAGACAGTCCGACAATTAAAACTATGTGCAGCAAAACTCTCGATGCTATCATTATGAGAGGACTGAATGATCACCTACAGGGGGGGATTTTCAGATATTGTGTCGACAGGNNCTGATGGGTAAGGCATCGTACAAGATAATGGCTGAGAAGATCTTAAAATGTCTTAATGAATGTTTTGTGCAGGATGGACTTTATATTACCGGCCTTGATGCCGATACGGAACACCAGGAGGGATTGACTTATGTCTGGAGTTATGAACAACTTAAAAATGAACTTCTTCCCGGCGAATTTGAAAGATTTACAAAGGTCTATTATATTGACAAGACCGGAAACTTTGAAAATATGATCCACCTTTTAAGAAAAACCAATGATCCATTGGATGATATTGAAAACAAATTACTTTCCATAAGGAGGAAACGAAAACAGCCTTCACAGGATAACAAAATTCTATGTGGTATAAATGCCCTGGTCATTATTGCTATGTTACAGGCAGGAAGATATCTTGAAAGAACAGAACTAGAAATTCAGGCAGCATTGCTTATGAGAAATCTCCTGAATAAATTCTGGAATGGTAAATACCTTAAACACTCTTTTTATAATGGAATTTTTCAGGAACAAAGTTACTTATTTGATGCTGCCGCAATTCTTACAGCCGTAACCATGTTATCTGAAAATGATGACTCATGGAAGAACATTATGACCGATATGACTCTTTATGTTGAATCATTTGTTGATGGAGATAAATGGATGGAATCACGTGTTGAAGATTTTCAGCCAGTATACGCTTCCTGGCTGGATCATCCGGTTCCCTCCAGTGTAAGTCTTGCCGAATTGGGTCTGACACGAAACGCACTTCTGACAGGCAAAACACTTCCATTAAAACAATACAGAGAACCCTTTAAATCAGATTTTTACAATATAGTTGTAATGATGAATAATGGTCTTTTCCACTTATTTGAATCAACAAAAGATTTATCATGGAACCTTTTGCCTGTCAATTCTTTAAGGATAAAAGGAACACATGAAACTGATTGTTTCATGGGGGTATGCAGTCCTTTGTAGAAAGGTTCTTATCTGAATGAACTTTAAAGTTTACACAATGTTATATCAGTTAAGGACATATTGAAAAGTGTTAACGATAACCTGAAAGCAGATGAGTAAGACGGCGTTGATAACAGAGGCATCGAACGGGTTTGGATATGAACTTGCAAGGCAGATACAGGCAAAAAAAATACAAACTCGTTTCTAATTTTTAAAATTATGCAAACCATTTTAGGTGCAAACGGTACAATTAGTTCAATTCTGGCCAGGGAATTAGTGAACTATACTGATAAAATCAGACTTGTCAGCAGAAATCCCAGGAGGGTTAATGATTCAGATGAACTTTTTCAGGCTGACTTGTCTAACCCTGCAGTTGTAGATCAGGCAGTTAAAGGATCAGATGTAGTTTATCTTGTAGTTGGTTTTGAATACAATATTAAAGTCTGGGAGGAGAAATGGCCCGCACTTATGAGGGCTACTATTAATGCATGCATCAAGTATAAAGCCAGACTGGTTTTTTTTGACAATGTATATATGTACGATATTAATTCGATTTCTCATATGACCGAGGAATCTCCTTATAATCCTCCCAGCAGAAAGGGAGCGGTAAGGAAACAGATTGCCCAGATGATTATGGATGAAGTTAAAGCAGGAAAGCTCCTTGCCCTGATTGCCCGGTCTGCTGATTTCTATGGTCCCGATAATGAAAGAAGCGTCATAATTGAAATGGTATATAAAAATTTTCTTAAAGGAAAAAGAGCCAACTGGCCGGTTGACAAGAATAAAAAACACTCTTTTACATTTACGCCTGATGCTGCAAAAGCTACGGCACTTCTTGGAAATACTGATGATGCATTTAATACGATCTGGCACCTGCCTACCGATAGCAATTCATTAACCGGCACGGAATTCATTGAACTATTTTCCAGAGAAATGAATGTCGCCAATAAAGTGCTTGTTTTACCACTATGGCTGATAAAGTTCATAGGAATATTTGTGCCTGTTATGAAGGAAATGCCCGAAATGATGTATCAATATGACCGGGACTATGTTTTTGATTCAACAAAATTTGACAAAAGATTCACTTTTAAAACCACTACTTACCAGGAAGGAGTGAAACTTACCGTCGGCCATTCTACCTAGACAATATTATTTGGTAGTGGTTCCCTGGTTCTGGTTTCTTGGTTCTGGGTACTGGTTTATTTAATTGAACCCAGTACTTGGCACCTAACACACTGTATATCAATATATTATAATAAAAACCTGAAACTCTTGATAATAAAGACTACCTTTGGCCCCATTCAATCCGGGAAAGATAAAATTGCAGTGACGCAATCGGCCGCATTCCTGCCTCTGACCCGGACTTTTTCATTTAAATAATTATACATGCATTTTGAATCATTAAACATTATTGAACCAATTCTTAAATCTTTAAAAGAAGAGGGTTATACAATACCAACCCCAATCCAGGTACAGGCAATACCAATTGTACTCCAGGGCACAGACCTGATAGGCTGTGCTCAGACAGGAACAGGAAAAACAGCAGCCTTTGCAGTACCTATTCTTCAGCTTCTAAGCAAGAACAAATCATTTGACAGGAAGAAAAAAATCCGGAGCCTCATAGTCACACCTACCAGGGAACTGGCAATTCAGATCGAGGAAAGTTTTAAAGCGTATGGACGTTATACAGGTTTGACCTGCACTGTTGTGTTCGGTGGGGTGAATCAGAATCCTCAGACCAACGCACTGCGAAATGGGGTAGACATCCTTATTGCCACNNCTTGATGAAGCCGACAGGATGCTCGACATGGGTTTTATTCATGATGTCAGAAAACTGCTTGCAGTTCTTCCCCAGAAAAGACAATCATTGTTTTTTTCAGCTACTATGCCCCCAGAAATAGTTCGTCTCGCAGGGTCAATAGTTTATAAGCCTGTGAAGATAGAAGTTACCCCTTCTGCTTCAACAGTTGATATTGTCAACCAGTACGTCTACTTTATCGACAGGGGAAATAAAAATTCATTGCTGCTCGAGTTGCTGAAGGATGAAAAGATCAAAACTGCACTTGTATTCACCAGGACAAAGTATGGTGCTGATAAAGTTGTCAGGGTCCTTAAAAAGAAAAATATTACTGCTGAAGCTATCCATGGGAATAAGGCACAAAATGCAAGACAGAAGGCACTTTCAGGTTTCAAGGCACAGACAACACGCGTTCTGGTGGCAACAGACATTGCAGCCCGCGGTATTGACGTTGATGACCTGGAATATGTTATAAATTTTGAGCTTCCTAATATATCTGAAACCTATGTTCACAGGATAGGGAGAACAGGCAGGGCAGGGGCTGGCGGAACGGCTATTTCATTCTGCGATGCAGAAGAAAAGGAATATCTGAAGGATATCGAAAAGCTAATCACCAAGAAAATCAAGGTTGTTGCTGATCATCCTTTTCCTCTGATAGATAATAATCCGGTCAAGACCATAAAACAACAGCATAATGGCCGTATCCCAAATAAGTTTGGTTCAGCAAAAACGCTTATTCCTGACAGACGTAATCATCGGAGAAAGGCATAAAGGCGCAACGGCTCAACGGCTCAACTGCACAATGGACAATGGCACAACGGAATAATCGCCTATCGCCTATAATATAAATAGTATATTTTTTCCACCTTGCGTCTTTGTGCCNNGCCATATTGAACATATCAATAATAAGTTTGTTTAAGTAAAAAATCACAACTATGAAAATTTTACTTTTGATCATCCTCGCTTTAATTGGTATTGTGGTCCTGTTTCTTATAATCGGATTCTTTACAAAAAAAGATTATTCAGTAGGCAGGGAAATAATTGTCAATAAACCAAAAGCAATAGTATTCGCCTATCTCAAATTACTTAAGAATCAAAATAAATTCAGTGTCTGGGGCTCAATGGACCCGAATATGAGAACTGAATATACCGGGACCGACGGGACTGAAGGGTTTGTTTCGGCATGGGACAGTGAAAATAAAAATGTAGGAAAGGGCGAACAGGAAATACAGAAAATAGTGGAAGGTGAAAGGCTGGATTATGAGATCCGTTTCATCAGACCTTTTAAATCGACTAACTGGGCTTTTATGATCACCACAAGGATTAATGACAATCAGACACTTGTTCATTGGGAGTTCAATGCAAAAATGAAATATCCTATGAATTTGATGCTGCTCTTCATGAATATGGAAAAGTTGATTGGTAATGATCTCAGTAAGGGTTTGGAGAACCTGAAAGGAATACTTGAAAAAAATAATTGATCCAAAACAATTTCTTTAAATAAATCTGTCCGCCATCAGGGAGGAGAGTAAAAATTCCATAAATAAATGTACTTTGCATTGGCAAAAACAAGTTGCTCTGATCTTGCCGTGTTGATCTTCTATTGATACAAACTTGATACCATAAGCACCAAAAAACTCATTGAACATGAAGAAATATTTACTTGTAGCCACTGCCATCCTGATTTCAGTGTCTCTTAATTCCGCAGTAAATGAATCCAGATTGAAGGAAGACCCGAAGGCACGAATGATTCAGCTTAAGAATGAAGTGTCTGCAAATCTTACCCGGAACCTTTTGCCCTTCTGGTCAACGAAGATGGTTGATTACAAAAACGGAGGTTACTTTGGAAGGATAAATGGCGATAACCAGGTCTTTCCTAAGGAGGATAAAGGTGGAATCCTGAATGCAAGAATACTCTGGACTTATTCCTCAGCTTACCGTATTTATAAGGATACCGCTTATCTGAGGCTGGCTGCCAGATCAAAAGATTATATCATGGCCCATTTTATTGATAAAGAATTTGGTGGTGCATATCGCAGCGTCAANNCAGCAAAGAATATTTTCAATCTGTTTGAAAAATACGCTCTTGATAAAAAATCTGACGGATATTTTGAGGTCTACTCACGCGACTGGAAAAGGACCCATGACAAGTTAATCGGTGAATCAACTGCAAATGATGAGAAAACTATGAACACCCATCTTCATCTGATGGAAGCCTATACAAATCTCTTTAGAGTTTGGCCCGACAAAAATGTTGGAGTTCGTTTAAGAGCTTTGGTAGATATATTTCTTGATAAAATAATTGATGCCAAAACATCACACCTGATCTGTTTTCTGGACAAAGACTGGAAAAAAAATTCAGCAGTTGATTCCTACGGACATGATATAGAATCTTCATGGCTGCTTAATGAAGCTGCAGGATTGTTAGGTGACCCTGCTTTGCTTGCTAAAGTAAAGGATGTAAGCATCAAGATCGCCAATGCTGCTGCTGAAGGATTAAACCCCGACGGAAGTCTGAATTATGAAAAGAATCTTACAAATGGCCGGGTAAGTACTGAGCGGAGCTGGTGGGCCCAGTCTGAGTGCATTGTTGGGTATCTGAATGCTTATGAATTGACAGGTAATGAGAAATATCTGGATAATGCAATAAACTGCTGGAATTATACAAATAATCACTTTGTGGATAATAAGAATGGCGGTTGGTTCAGTTCAGTATCAGAATCCGGTGTGGCAAGCGGTGAAAAAGGAGGGTTCTGGGTTTGTCCTTATCACAATGGAAGGATGTGCATGGAAGTAGTTGAGAGAATCACGGGTCATTAAAAGCGTTATTTTTCAGTATTTAGTTTTAAAAAGGAACTCAATTAAGGTTTTAAATACTTTTTCTAATTGATTACAATATGAAAAATAATTTATTAAGCCGGAGGACTTTTGTAAAGACAACCTCACTTGGAGTAACAGGCAGTGCACTGTCTATAGGCGGATTGTCGTCAATTTACCTGGCTGCACCTCAGGAAGCAGATAAACTCGCAATACTTGGTGGATCTCCTGTTCGACATGCGGGAACAAACCTTGAGGTGTCGTGGCCGATATTTGATGATACTGATATTAAAATGTATCTCGATGCATTTAAAAGCAAAAAATGGTCTGAATACAGTTATTCACCTCAGGAACTGTCATTCAGGTTTAAAAAAGCGTTTGCAGAGATGATGGGAGTCGGTTTCTGCGCACCAACAAACTCTGGAACAGATGCGCTGGATGCTGCACAACGTGCCCTGGATATCGGGCCAGGTGATGAAGTTATTACACAGACCAATACATTCATAGCCACTGCACAGACAACTTTTAATCTTTTTGCTTTGCCTGTGTTCGTAGATACGGACCCTGAAACATTCATGATTAATGCTGATCTGATAGAAGAAAGGATAACCGAAAATACAAGGGCCATTCTTCCTGTGCATATTGGCGGAGGAGCAGCCGATATGGATAAAATAATGGCAATCGCAAAAAAACATAATCTTGTAGTAATTGAAGACACCTGTCAGGCACAGCACGGTGAATGGAACCACAAGAAACTGGGTTCAATAGGTGATCTGGGTTGTTTCAGTTTTCAGGCAGGGAAGAGCCTGTGTGCTGGTGAAGGCGGAGCCGTGATAGGCAATAATGATGATATAATGGCCAGGGTTGAGGCATATACCAATAATGGAAGAGACCCCAGAGGCATGAAAAGGACCTTCCCTGGATCAAATTTTCGGATAACTCCCTTCGTAGCAACCACTTTGATTGGACAAATGAGGCGTCTGGAAGCGCAAAGTAAAATCCGTGATGAAAACGTCGCCTATCTCGAAAAACTGCTTTCGGAAATAAAAGGCGTTCGTCCGACAAAAAAATATGCCGGGCAAACGAGAAGAGCTTATTATGAATATCAGCTTATTTATGAAAAAGAGCATTTCAAAAATGTGCCTAAAATAAAATTCAGGGAAGCTATAGCTGCTGAAGGAATTCCTCTTGGTAACGGAATAGATTCTTCACTTCATAAAGACCCTTTTATTGAAACATATTTTAATTTAAGGACATTTAAAAAAATATTCTCAAAAGAGCGGCTCGATAAATACAGGCGGGAAAACCTTTGTCCCGTTAATGAAATGATAGACAAGGAAACAGGGGTGTCATTAGGACAAAGAGTTTTTCTTGGTTCGAAAAAGGATATGGAAGATATTGTTACAGCCATTGCAAAAATACAGAAAAATGCTTCTAAATTGCTTTAAATTAATGTTTTATAATATTAACAACTTATATATTTCCGATCAACCAATATAAAAATGCAATGGAAAATAATACCCGTCGTGATTTTCTGAAAAAATCCCTCCTTACGGGAGCCGGACTTCTGTCTCTTCCGGAGATATTGAAAAATTCCTCATTTGGGCAGCCATCATCCGGCCGGATGATTCAGTTTGCGCAGATAGGTTGCGGAAGGGAAGGTACAGTCGATTTTACTGGTACAATGGCACATACCGATCTTTGCCGTATGGTTGCAGTTTGCGACCTGGATTCACACAGAGCTGATCTGGCCAAGAAAACTGCAGATGATTTCTATAAGAACAAGGGAGAAACCGGAATTGATATCAAGGCTTACCATGACTTTCATGATGTCCTTGCCCGTCCCGATATTGACGCTGTAATAGTCAGTGTTCCCGACCATCAGCATGCCTTCGTTGCAATTCAGGCTGTCCTTGCCGGGAAAGATGTATATGTTCAAAAACCATTGACATATTCAATATCCGAAGCAATCGCGCTTCGTACCGCAGTGAAGGCTAAAAAGAGGATACTTCAGACAGGGAGCCAGCAACGCTCAGAGAATCCATGGAACACTTTCAGGATAGCCAGTGAAGCAGTAAGAAATGGGCGGATAGGAAAACTTAAAACTGTTAAGATCGGCATTGGAATAGATGTACCAAAGGGGATTAAACCGGCACCACAGACTAAGCCGGCAACTTTTGATTATGAACGTTGGCTTGGAGCTGCCCCTCAGCAGCCATATATGGAGCTTAGGTGTCACCCGCAGGACAGTATTGAAGGCAGACCAGGTTGGATTACAACTGAAGATTTTGGACTGGGTATGATCACCAACTGGGGAGCCCATCATATGGATATTGCTCAATGGGCAATGGGAATGGAACTGAGCGGGCCATTATCGGTTGAGGCAAAAGCAGATTTTATGAAAGACGATGTATGGACTGTTCATACAACTTATCATGTGGATATGATTTATCCTGGTAATATCCACCTTACTATGGATAATAATTTTAGCAATGGGATAGAGTTTGAGGGTACTGACGGAACAGTTTTTTGCGCACGGGGAAGTGCAAAGGTTACAGCAAGCGACCCGGTGTCAGTAGCAGACAAGAAAGGTCCGTTATGGGCAAGCAGTGAAAAGATTCTGTATCCCCGGATTGGTAAGGAGGGTAAAACATGGATGCCAAGTACTGACCATTACAGAAACTGGCTTGAAAGCATTTTGACACGCAAGGATCCTATAGCTCCGGTCGATCAGTCTAGTCGCAGCCTTGAAGCATGTGCAATTGCATGGGTAGCAATGAAACTTAACCGCAAGTTATACTGGGATGCCGTGGCAGAAAAGTTCACAAACGACAAGGAGGCAAATTCTATGCTTGCCAGGAAAGTCCGCAAACCTGAATACGATATTGCATTAATAATGAAGAAGGCAGGATTGTCCTGAACCTATTTATCCTCTTCACGAATCTGAACCCTTCGTATTTTCCCGCTGATTGTTTTGGGGAGTTCGGTTACAAATTCGACCAGCCGGGGATATTTATATGGAGCAGTCACCTTTTTGACATGTTCCTGGAGTTCTTTTGCCAGCTCTTCACTCGGATGATAATTTTTTGAGGGAACGATTGTTGCCTTTACAATCTGTCCCCTGTCGGGGTCTGGAACTGCAGTAATGGCGCATTCAAGTACAGCAGGATGTTCCATCAGGGCGCTTTCAACTTCAAACGGACCTATACGGTATCCTGAGCTTTTAATCACATCGTCAGCTCTTCCCACAAACCAGAAGTATCCGTCTTCATCACACCATGCCATATCGCCAGTTCGGTAAACGCCATTTGTCCAGACACTTGCTGTTAACTGGTCATCGTGGTAATAACCATTGAACATACCGACCGGTTTGCTGTTCAAAGTATGAATTACAATTTCTCCTTCATTTCCGGCTTCGCATGGATTTCCGTCTTCATCGACAATTTCAATATCATATCCGGGCGTAGGCATTCCCATAGAACCCGGTTTAGGATTCATCCAGGGATAAGTTGCAACGGCAACTGTACATTCAGTCTGGCCGTAACCTTCCATAAGCTTGATCCCTGTTTGTTCGTGAAATTGTTTAAATACTTCAGGGTTTAATGGCTCGCCTGCAACCACGCAATATTTAAGATGGCTAAGGTCAAATTTGGTGAGATCTTCCTTTATGAGAAACCTGTAAATTGTAGGAGGGGCACAAAAAGTAGTTACTTTATACTTTTCAATTACTTCCATAAGGTTCTTTGGAACGAACTTGTCATAATCATATGTCATGACAGCGCTGCCTGAAATCCACTGGCCATATAATTTGCCCCATGCTGATTTGGCCCAGCCGGTATCGGCAACAGTAAAATGGAGACCATTATCCTGAACATTCTGCCAGTACTTTGCGGTAAGAATATGTCCTAAGGGGTAGACAAAATCGTGATTTACCATTTTTGGCATACCAGTAGTACCGGAAGTAAAATAGAGGAGCATGATGTCATCATTCTTTGTGGCTTCCCCTGCTATAGGTCTTATGAATTTGTCGGTACTCTTTGCAATTCCAGTGGTAAAATTAAGCCAACCCTCCCTGTCTTCACCGATCACTACTTTCGTCTTTAGCGTTGGTGACTTACCTTCTGCTTCCTCAATATGCTGGATTACTTCAGGATCGGGAACACAGACGATCATTTTTATGTCAGCTGCATTGTTCCTATAAATAATATCTTTGGTTGAAAGCAAGTGGGTGGCCGGAATTGTTATAGCTCCGATTTTATTAAGTGCGATTGTACAAAACCAGAATTCGTAATGTCGTTTAAGGATAAGCATTACCGGGTCACCCTTCCTTATTCCCTGTGATTTAAAAAAATTGGCAGTCTTATCACTGTAAAACTTCATTTGTTCAAATGTAAAGACGGCTTCCTTTCCTTTGTCATCGCACCATACCATCGCAATCTTATCAGGATCGTCAATAGCTATTTCATCAACAACATCATAGGCAAAATTGAAGTTCCCGGGGATTTTTATTTTGAATTCTGCCATGAATTCGTTGTAAGAGCTAAAATCTGTTTTATCAAGATATTTATTAAGTATCATTTCTCTCTTCTAAAAGGTTTATAAAACTATGGCCAGAAATTTAACCTGTTCATTATTCATCGCGCGCATTGCATGCTTGTATCCCGAATTAAAATAGATCGAATCCCCTTCATTGAGGATAATCTCATGTCCGTCTATTACAGTCATCATTGTACCTTGAATGACAAGATTAAATTCCTGTCCGGGGTGAGAGTTGAAATCGAGCAGGGAACTTGCATCTCCCGGATCGATCGTGACCATGAAGGGTTCGGCTTTTTTATGAATGAAATTGTAAGCCAGACTCTCATACTTATATTGTTTTCTGCGTTCAAGCTTTAATCCTTTCCCCTTTCTGACAACTCCGTAAATACGAAGTTTTGGGTTATCACCGCCAAGCATCACAGAGAGTTCAATATTGAAATATTCTGATATTTCAAATATAATTCCCACAGGAATATCAGTAGTCCCGCTTTCGTACATTAGATATTGATCTGCAGAAATTCCAAGCTTAACTGCGAGAGTTTCAGCTGATATCCCCGAGATCTCACGGATCTCTTTAATTCTTTCAGCGATCTGCTTAATCTGTTCCGTCATAGTTGATTTGTTTTTGTTTTCAATATTACGGAAATTATTTAAATATTGCTCCCCGAGGGTATTCATTGTTTTTAGTTTGCCCCCCAATCCCGCAATGCTGGACTCGTCCTCGTTTTTATGAGTATTTTCATCATCTTTGAGAACGTACCCCCCTTTAGGGGGGCAGGGGGGCAATAAAGCAGTGGAGTGAGCTAGAATGAAACTACAATTTTCCCTTTGGTTTTTCCTGACTCTATCTGCTGATGGGCTGCCTGTATTTCATCGAATGAAAATACTTTTGAGATATGTGATCTGACTATCCCTTTTTCAAGTAACTCAGCAATCTCCTTCATGTTTTTCCCATCAGACTGTACCCTGAATGTGTCGCCTGTCATTCCTTTCAAGCCGGCTTTTTCCTTAACAGATTCCGAAGCGCCTGAAGGAATACTTATGATTATTCCACCAGGTTTCATCAACTTCAATGAACGATCGATATAATCTCCGCCAATTGAATCTAATACAAAATCGACATCCTTGACCTCATTCTCGAATAATTGTTTTTCATAATCAATATGTTCAGAAGCTCCAAGATCCAATACGAAATTTTTGTTTCCTGCTGAAGAAGTAGCTATTACATAAGCTCCAAGGTGTTTTGCCATCTGAACGGCATAATGACCCACACCTCCGGCTGCAGAATGTATCAAAACCTTATCTCCCGGGTTGATTCTTACCTTTTCTTTTAATATCTGCCATGCAGTCATGGCTGCTAAAGAGGCACCTGCAGCATCCTCATGTGAAACAGCCGCTGGTTTTAATGAGAGGTGCAATTCGGGCGCTGCAACATATTCTGCATATGCTTTTCCATGGCCGGGAAAATTCACCATTCCAAACACATCGTCTCCGACTTTAAAGGAAGTAACTGATCGTCCTATATCTGTTACAGTACCAGAAACATCCCAGCCTAATATTATAGGATTAAATTCCTTTAATCTGGAAGCCTGTCCTTTACCGAGACGGGTTTTAATATCGACAGGATTGATGCTGAATGCTTTGACTTTTATAAGTACTTCATTGTCAGAAATTTCAGGTAAAGGCAACTTTGAATATTCCAGGTTTTGCACTCCTCCGAAACCTCTTAAAACTATTGCCTTCATTATTTATAAATATCGGGTGGATAATAACTGATAACATTAAATTCTGAAATATGTTTTACGCAATGATAATTTCATAAAGCATATGAACCATTTTAGTTAACTTTTGTTAAACAAACATGATCAAAGAAAATTTAAATAAACTCTGGAAACATTTTGCATTTAATTTGTTTCCTGAGTTTTTTATACTATTTTTGTGGCATGAATGAAGAGTTGAAAAATATCCTTCTGAAGGTTCGCGAATTGTATGTGAAATATGGCATCAAGAGTATTACCATGGATGATGTGGCAAAAGAACTCGGCATCTCAAAAAAAACACTGTATCAGTATGTGACTGACAAAGATGATCTGGTCGGGAAATTTGTCGATAACGAGATCCTGATCAGACAGGAGGAAATATGTAATTGTTTCAGGAGTGGTCTTAATGCGATTGAGGAGCTGTTTGAGATATCAATTTATATGAACAGGATGATCCGCAATCAGAATCCTGCAACTGAATATGACCTTAAAAAATATTATCCCCATCATTTTCAAAAGACTGAGAAAGCCCGCAGAGAAGGGATATATGAATATATTCTTTTGAACCTTAAGAAAGGAATCAAAGAGGGATTATACCGGGAGGATATGAATAAGGAAATAATTGCAAAATTATATTTATCAAGAGCAGAAAACACTCATCTGAATGAACTATTTACCAAAGAAGAATTTACCTCTATAAAATTATTTATAGAAATTCTAACATATCATGTACGCGGTATTGCAACTGAAAAAGGGATTGGTGTTCTGGAAAGAAAAATAAATGAATTGGAAACAGCTTATAATAAATAATTTTTAATATGAATTTTATGCGTAAATACTTTCTGTTGTTTATACTCCTGGGATCAGTTGTTGAAGGATCCGGACAGGATAACAAGCCACTACTTAAACTTTCAATTGCTGATGCACAGACATTTGCCCTTGAGAACAACCGGACTCTTAAATCTGCCAGGATAGATGTCAAAAGCATGGATAAGCAAATTTGGGCAAATATTGCGACAGGACTTCCTCAATTCAATTTCGAGGCAGATTATCAGCACCAGTTTGTGATTCCGGAATTAAGTTTTGGACCGGTTCTGAATATAAACGCTTTACCTGATGGTCTTATTACCAAAAACGATCTGTCTAATGCATATCAGAATTCAGCTCCGTTCCCTTTGGGTGTCAAAAATAACACAATATTCAATTTTACTGTTTCTCAGCTTATCTTCAGCGGTGAATATCTTGTTGGCCTTCAGGCAGCAAAGGTAGTAAAGCTGGTGACTGAGAAATCGCTTGTCAAGTCTGAGGATATGACAAAGGAGACTGTGGCAACTACTTATTATCTGATTTTGGTTCTTGAAGAAAATGCGAAAGTATTAAGAGAGAGTCTGAAATCCACTGATCAGACTTATAATGATCTTGTCAAAATGAATCAGGAAGGGTTTAATGAAGAAACTGATGTTGACCAGATGAAAATCGGCAGGTCCAATATACAGACTCTTATCACTTCAATTGAATCACAGGAAGAAATATCAATGAAGCTTTTGAAATACCAGCTTGGTGTGGGATTTGATCAGACTGTTCTTCTTACTGACAGTCTTCCCGGAATTATTAAGGAGGGCAATATTCAATACCTTTCATCACCGGAGTTTAATGTAAAAAACAGTATTGACTATAAGATGGTCAGTGATCAGGAAAAAATTTCCTCTCTGATGCTTAAGCGACAACAGTCTAAGTATTTGCCTTCCATTGCCGGTTTTTACCGTCATCAGGAACAGAGTAATCTGCCCGCGTTTAACTTTGCCGTTAAGGATATCATCGGTGTCACATTAAGTCTGCCAATTGTAACAAGCGGTCTCCGGAACGCAAATATCGGGCAGGCGAAATTTGATCTCATGAAGTCGCGTCTTAATAAGGATAATATAGAACAGGGTTTAATCATGGAATTTGAAACTGCCAAAAGCAGTTATACCACTGCGTTCAGTAACTTCACTACTAACAGGGAGAGCATGACCCTGAGTAAAAAAGTTTATGACAAAACTGTTATCAAATATAAGGAGGGCGTATCGACAAGTTTTGAGCTAACAACAAATCAGGCTCAGTATTTAACTGCTGAATCAAATTATTACAACTCCATACTTTCCCTATTAAATGCCAAAGCGAAACTCGATCGTATTTTGAGCAGCTCCAGATAATTATAATTTTAAAATCCGAATAATAAAACAAATCAGATCAGATATGAAAACCATTAAATTAAGCATAACAGGAACAATAGTTTTATTTCTAATGTTTTCGTGCGGCAACAAGCAGACGCAACTGTCAAAACTAAAAGATCAGCAAACGGCAATAACTGAAAAAATAAAAACTCTGGAGAGTGAGATAAATGCCGGACAAAAAGACACGCTTAATCCTTCAAAATTTAAACTCGTCGGACTTAAAGAAGTTGCCATCAACACGTTTGACCATTTTGTCAGAGTGCAGGGCAAGATAGATGGAGATCAGAATGCAGCAGTTTTTGCTGATGCCCCCGGAACAGTGACATCCAAATTTGCCGATGTAGGTCAGAAAGTGGTTAAAGGTCAGGTTTTGGCTCAGATTGATGATCAGATGTATCGGAGCCAGATGCAGGGTCTTGAGACACAGTTCAAATTTGCTTCTGATATGTATGATAAGCAGAAGCGTCTTTGGGATCAGAAGATAGGAAGTGAAGTTCAGTATCTGCAGTCGAAGACCAGTAAAGAATCACTCGAAAAACAGATCTCATCTTTAAAACAACAGATTGATAAGTTTAAAATCAAATCACCGATTGACGGAACAATTGAAGAGTGCAACATAAAAGTAGGAGGAGTGGTTTCTCCTGATCCCCGTCTTGCTGCTTACCGGGTTTTGGCATTTCAAAACCTTAAAGTAACTGCAGAAGTATCAGAAGCTTATTCATCAAGGGTAAAGCTGGGAGACAAGCTGGTTGTATTATTTCCCGATATTAATAAACAAATCGAAACAAAAGTAGATTTTGTAAGCAAGTATATTAATCCTGTGAACAGGACTTTCATGATCGATACAAAACTTCCTAATGGCATTGCTGATCTTAAAGCTAACATGATAGCAATTATTCAGATAAACGATTACCATTCCGAAAAAGCTATCCAGGTCCCGATGAATGTAATTCAGACAGACCCTGTTGGAAGTTATGTTTATGTTGTCCGTCAGAAAGACAAATTCCATGCAGCATTTAAACAGCCTGTGGTACTCGGCAACAGTTATAACGGAGTTGCAGAAGTTCTTTCGGGTTTAACTGTCGGCGATAAGGTTATATCGGTTGGTTATCAGGAACTTGTTGATGGTGAATATATCAGGTTTTAATTTGNNTCGGTGTTTGGTGCAATTAACTATTACACCATTCCCAAGGAACAGATCCCGGAGATTGTGATACCGATGATAAATATTAATACTATGTATCCGGGAACATCACCTGCCGATATGGAGAACCTGGTAACAAGGCCGCTGGAAAAGAATCTTAAATCCATCGGCGGAGTTAAGAAGATCACATCAAGATCGGTACAGGATTTTTCTGCAATTATCGTCGAGTTTAATACCGGAATTGAAATCAAAGATGCTAAGCAGAAAGTCAAAGATGCTGTTGACAAGACTAAAAGAGATTTGCCTACTGATCCGACTTTCGTTGAACCTTCGGTGATGGAGATCGATCTCTCCGAGATTCCGATCCAGTACATTAATTTATCGGGCGATATTCCCTTAGATCGTTTGAAGAAATACGCCGATGATATGCAGGACCGGATTGAAAGTCTCAAGGAGATTACAAGGGTAGAAATAGGCGGTGCTCTCACAAGGGAGATCCAGATTGATATTGATATGTACAGGATGAAGGCTGCCAGCCTCACCTTTAGGGATGTGCAAGGGGCAGTAAGCGCTAACAACATGACAGTATCGGGCGGAAATATAGATCTTCAGCAGATGAGCAGGTCTATAAGAGTTGTCGGTGAAGTGACAAATGTTGATCAGATTAAAAATATTATTGTTACCAGCGGTAGTGGTGCCCTGATAAAACTAGGCGACATCGCAAATGTTCGAGATGGTTTCCATCAGCCGGAAAATTATGCCCGTTATAATGGGAAAAATGTTGTTACCCTTAACGTAATTAAAAAGAGCGGTCAGAATCTTCTTGATGCATCGGACAAGATAAAAGCCATAATTGCGGATATGCAGAAGACAAAGCTGCCTTCAAATCTTATTATTCAGGTAACAGGTGACCAATCGCGCAATACGCGGAATACTGTTAATGAGCTTAATAATACTATAATACTGGGATTTATCTTTGTTACTATTGTTCTTATGTTTTTCATGGGTCTGGTAAATGCCCTATTTGTTGCGTTATCTGTTCCTTTATCGATGGCTATTGCATTCATTGTGATGCCCTGGATTGGTTTCACAATGAACATGCTTGTGATGTTTGCATTTATATTTGCACTTGGAATTGTTGTTGATGACGCCATTGTGGTGATTGAGAATACCCATCGTATTCACAGAAAGACTAAAATGGATATCAAGTCATCAGCTAAGTTTGCTGCAGGCGAGGTTTTTCTTCCGATACTTTCAGGTACTCTTACAACACTTGCCCCATTTTTCCCGCTAGCATTCTGGCCCGGTGTCGTCGGTAGTTTTATGGTATTTATTCCTGTAACTCTTATCATTACTCTTTTTGCCTCATTAATTGTAGCTTATATTTTCAACCCGGTGTTTGCGGTCGATTTCATGAAGATGGATGACGAAGATGCTCCGGTCAACAAACGAAATGTCTACAAAACAACCGGATTAATAGTATTGCTATCATTACCATTTTATCTTTTAGGTATAAGAGGTATTGCCAACTTCGGAATATTCATTGCAATTTCCTTCCTGGGTCATGAATTATTCGGATACAAGGTGTTCAGAAGATTTCAGAACCGTACCTTTCCTGCACTGATGAGGAAATATGAGAGCACACTTAAATGGGTATTAAAGGGAAGACGTCCGGTTTATATCCTGAGTGGCATGATTGCTCTCTTCTTCTTCACAATGGTCCTGAATAACATCGTAAAACCCAAGGTGGTTTTTTTCCCCGATAATGAACCAAATACTATCAATACATTTATTAAGATGCCAGTGGGGACCCAGATAGACGTGACAGATTCCGTAGCACGTCTTGCAGAGCATCGGATTATGAGTGTTCTGGGAGAAAAAAATCCCGTTGTAGAATCCGTTGTAACAAATATATCATTGCTTGCCTCTGATAATAATTTTGATAATAACACCAAATCATCTAACCTGGCTAAGATTGCAGTCAATTTTGTTGAGTATAAATACCGTCACGGTCAAAGCACAGGTGCTTATATGAATCGTATGCGTGAGGCTTTGAAAGATGTACCTGGAGCCGAAATAGTAGTTGATAAAATCAAAATGGGCCCTCCGACGGGCAAACCGGTAAACATCGAAATATCCGGAGAAGATTTAGCGCAGCTTGCCTCTACATCTGATCGTTTTAAACGATACGTCGACTCTTTGCAAATTGGTGGGATAGAGGAATTAAAATCTGATTTTGCTAACACAAAACCGGAGATTGTAATTATCCTTGACCGTGAAAGGGCCAACTCTGAAGGCATTTCTGCCGGAGTGGTTGGAGAAGCAATAAGGACCGGACAGCTTGGAACTGAGGTCTCAAAATATCGTGAAGGAGAGGACCAGTACTCAATAATGCTGCGTTTTGAAGAGAATCAGCGAAAAGATATTGAACAACTTCTCAATCTTACGATTACTTACCGCGACATGAATTCCGGAACATTGCGTCAGATCCCGCTTTCTGTTGTAGCTCGTCTGGATTATGTAACCAGCTTTGGACAGATCAACAGACTTAATCTTAAAAGGGTAATTACTCTCTCATCGAATGTTCTTAGCGGGTATAATGCTAACCTTATTAATGCTCAGCTAAAAAAAGTTATTCCCCAGTTTAACAAATCATCGGATATCGATATACGAATTACGGGGGAACAGGAAGATCAGGCGGAATCAATGTTGTTCCTTTCAAAAGCAATGATCCTTTGCCTTTTCCTGATTATGTTTATTCTGATTACTCAGTTTAACTCTATGTCGAAAGCCCTGATAATCATATCGGAAGTCGTATTCAGTCTGATTGGTGTTCTTCTCGGGTATATGATCTTTGGCATGACCATTTCAATTATTATGACAGGAATGGGTATTGTGGCACTGGCTGGTATAGTGGTCAGAAACGGAATACTACTTGTGGAGTTTACGGATAAGCTAAAGGAGCAGGGTGTTAAAACACGTCAGGCGATAATTCAGGCAGGGTTGACACGTATCACGCCTGTAATTCTTACAGCAACAGCTACAATACTGGGACTGATACCGTTAGCCATCGGAATGAATATCAATTTCAACTCGCTGCTTACAAATCTCAATCCGCAGCTTCATTTTGGAGGCGATAATGTTATGTTCTTCGGACCGTTATCATGGACAATAATTTTCGGATTGAGCTTTGCTACATTTTTAACACTGGTTCTGATACCTGTGATGTATTCGGTGATTTATACAAGAAATATTAACAGGCAGCGAAGGAAATTACGGAAATTAAGACAGAGTAATAAAAATTAAATATCTTATATATAGAGGAGGCGGTCTGCTCGGCAAACCGCCTCCTCTTTCCTTTTAACTATAAACAAGCTGTCATTCCT
>PMIL01000096.1 GCA_003157075.1 Bacteroidales bacterium
AACCGTGAAGGATACAAAGTAATCGGACTTCGCAGGGGATGGGCTGGTATCTCTGAACTAATTAGAGATGTAAAAGCAGACAACAGTAACAATTTTCAGGTTCTTACTGATGATATAGTTAATAAAGCGGGTCGTACCGGCGGAACATTTCTTCACACATCAAGAACACGGCCAAGCCATATGTCGAAGACAAGTGTACCTGAGCATCTTCAAAGCACGTATAATGCTGAATATAATGACATTACGCCAGAAATTATTAAGAACCTTGAATGGCTTGGGGTTGACTATCTGATTCCTATCGGAGGCGATGATACACTAAGCTATGGTGTACATCTTTACAAAAAAGGGGTCAATGTTGTCGCAATCCCAAAAACTATGGATAATGATGTTCCTGGAACCGATTATTGCATCGGATTCAGTACCTGCATTTCGCGGACCATTCAGATGACAAACAGCCTCAGGACATCTGCCGGATCGCACGAAAGACTTCTGGTCCTTGAAGTATTTGGGAGATACGCCGGATTTACCGCAATGCTTCCGACACTGGCTGGCGCTGCCAACAGATGTGTTATCCCGGAATATGAATTCGATATCGATCAACTTACAAAGCTTCTTGTTGAAGACAGAAATCACAATCCAAGTAAATATTCAGTAGTTCTGATATCAGAAGGAGCAATGTTTAAAGGCGGACAGATGATATTCTCCGATAGCGAGAAAGATGCATACGGTCATGCTAAGCTGGGCGGAATAGGAGATATGGTGTCTGCGAAACTCAAAGAACTGTCACCAAAGTATAATAATGGCAAAACAATTAATGTAATTTATCAGAAACTTGGGTATATGGTACGCGGCGGTGATCCTGATGCCCTTGATTCAATTGTACCGATGGCATACGGGAATCTGGCACTCGATCTTGTTCTGAAAGGTGTACATGGTAGAATTGTAGTCCTTAAAAATGGCAGGTATGACAATCTTCCAATTGATGTTGTAACATCTTCAAAAAAAATTGTCCGGCTTTCAGATTATAATACAGAAAGACTAAGACCTTATTACCATAGTTTTGAGATGAAACCATTCCTGCTGATGGCATCGGATAACTAAGAAATACTGAATTTAAATACTGAACAATGCAGAGACGTCCGGAATGGGCGTCTCTGCTTGTTTTGGGTGAGTATGTGCGAGACAAAAGAAAATCTTTATCGAAAAGATATCGCGCTATCTTGATATAGAAGAGGTGAGCGCTCCAATCTCAAGAAGGGGCAAAAATCGTTGGGCAGGGCTGGAATTTTCCTTACTTTTGTCGCAAATTGTTTTCGATTGGAAAAGGGAATTNNGCTGTCGGTGATAACATATTATTTGAGATTGACAGGAAAACGAATTCGGGTATAATAACTGAGGTGCTCGACAGGAGGAACTGGATTTTAAGGAAAGCCTCAAATCTGTCAAAACATTCCCAGATTCTGGCTGCTAATATTGACCAGGTTTTCCTGATGATAACAATTATTCTTCCTGAAACACCTGTAGAATTTATCGACAGGTTTCTGATCAGTGCAGAAGCTTACAGGGTCCCGGCAATAATAATTATCAATAAAACAGATCTTTACGGCGAGGATGAACTGGCCAAGATGGAATACCTGGAGTCAATATATAAAAATATTGGCTATGAATGCGTCAGGCTTTCACTGAAAGAAAAGACAAATACAGATTTCCTGAAACAATTAATGAAAGGGAAAACAAGTCTTATTTCAGGTAATTCCGGTGTCGGGAAAACAACTCTCTTAAATTATTTTAATCCTCTTCTTAATCTCAAAACGGAAGCTATCTCAGATTATCATAAACAGGGAAAACATATCACTACTTTTCCCGAGATGCACCAGATGCCTTTTGGTGCATTTGTTATTGATACTCCCGGAATCAGGGGATTTGGTGTTGTTGATATGGACAGGAATGAGATCTACCATTTTTTCCGTGAGATTTTCATAAAATCCAGGGAGTGCAAATTTAACAATTGTCTTCATCTTGATGAACCGGGATGTGCGGTTCGGGATGCAGTAGAGAAAGGAGAAATTGCATTTCTCCGGTATAAAAGCTATCTGAACATCATGGATGGAGATAACGGTAAATACAGGTAAAAATTAATTATGGTTTTATTGAATTATCTTTATATACTTTAGTAGATAAACATTTTGTTCAAATGAGAAGAATCCTTTTTCTTGTTTACTCGGCATTTCTGATAATAATAATTGCAAATTATATCTACTATAAGAGTCTGTACAATAAGCAGGTAAACTATGTAGTAGAATTGCTTGACAGACAGGTACAAATCGTTGGCCTCGCTGTCGACAGTACAAACAATGGATTCGTGAGTGATTTTAACAGGATCAGCTTTTCAGAGGATCTTAGCTCGTTTTTCACAATTCCTGAGAACCAGGCAAGTTCTAAAGAAAAAATGAAAACGTTTTTTTCAAAATATGATGAATTTGTAATCGGGATAAAATTGTATGACAATAATAAAAATGAATTCACATTAAAAAAGGATGATAATGGAGATTGGCTGGAACAACCATATACACTTCATGTTCAGGGCGAAATATACAAAGTTGAAAAACCGGTAAGGGAAAACAATAAGTTCAGTTATTTCCTGCCGGTTATAAATAAAGTAACAGGTGAAACTATAGGCAATATTGTTGTGACGGTTGACTACCAGAAATACTTCAAAACTCTTTTTTCGGAATTTAACCTCAAAGATTACCAGTGGCAATGGGTAGTGAGCGATTCGGGTGAAATTGTATATGACAATAATCAGAACAATGTCGTGTACTCTGACATGAGCAAAATCACAAAGGGCCTCGCTGCAGGATCAGTGGAGAATATTCGGCAGAATGCTGTCATAAATGGGAAAGGAGAAGAATTATTATCATCCTACTATTCAACCCAGTTGCTATCGAGGGATCTTGGAATCGTCTTTTCAGCCCCAACGAATCGATTTCATAGATATATAATGAGAAACTCCCTTCTGATTGTACTGGGAACTTTATTACTTATTCAGGCAATTATCTTCTTTTTCCTGCGATATTTTAAGCTTCAGAAAAAAGAGATAGAAAGTTTAAGGACCTCTGAAAAAATGTTATTCAAACTTATTGAAGAGATGCCTGTGGCAGTGATTGTTCACAATAAGAACAGAGAAATTCTTAAAGCAAATAAGGTAGCAGCACTTCAATATTCTTATCAGAGCGAAAATGATATGAAAGGTAAACTCTTTCCTGAATCTTCTTTGCCGGGAGAGAGCGATTATTATTCGAAGAACCTTGGCGGAGCATTTAAACCCGACCAGTTTGTGATTATAAAGAAAGAAATAGGGGAAATTGTTCTTTACCGCAACAGCATTCAGTTGATGTTCATGGGAGAAGAAGCTACTATGGAAATACTCATAGATGTAACATTGCTTGAATCGGCAAGAAAAAAGGAGGAAAAGGCCAACTCAGCAAAGTCAGAGTTTCTGGCGAGAATGAGTTATGAGATCAGAACCCCACTGAACGGAATTATTGGCATGACTGATGTGCTCAAAAAATATTACATGTCAGAAGAGGTAAAAGATATTGTTGGCCTTTTGCACCGTTCAACCGAAGTGCTTTTAAGCATAATTAATGACATACTGGATTTTTCCAGAATCGAAGCGGGAAATATGATCCTGGATGAGGTTCCGTTTAATCTAAGGGAGGAAATCAATTATTGTACTGATCTCGCAAAATCAGGTCTGGAAACTAATGACGTGAGTATTATTTGCTTTGTCGGAGATACTGTACCTGAAAGCATCATTGGTGATCCATTCCGGCTCAGACAAGTGCTTTCAAACCTGATAAACCACTCTGTCCGGAATACAGAAAAGGGGGAAATCCGCCTGAACTGCCTGCTTAAGAGCAGTAAGGATGGAATACTTACTCTTGGATTCGAGTTACTCGATACCGGCAGAAGTTTTGATAAAGCTGGTCTTAAAAGAATATTTGGTGATTTTGTAAATATCGAATCAAAGAAAATAAGGACTAATGATGATTCGGAGTTCGGAACAATATTATCAAAACAACTTGTTGAACTGATGGGGGGAGAATTGATAGCAGTCAGTCCTTCAGGAATATCAGGTGATCAGGGCACCAGGGTGACATTCACGATTCTTACATATTCGAATGACAGACAAATAAAAGGCTTGAATCTGGAGGGGATAAAAACATTTGACAAAATAAAGACTCTGGTTATTTCCGGTAACCAGAACAGGGATGAAGAAATATTAGGAGCATTACACCGGATGGGACTTACAGTAACGGTAACAACTTTCCAGCATTCAACAGTGAACCAGATCAGGGCAAATATGAATTATCCTGAAGAAAAATATAACCTCGTGATCATTTTTGACGATGATGAATTCGACGGATTTGCTGCAGCAAGGGATATCTGGGAAAACAGATTATCACAATATTTCATTATGATTATGATAAGCTCAAATGATATGAAAGGTAACTACCTGAATTGTATCACTCTGGGAATAGATCATTATCTTTTAAAACCATTTGATGTAAGCGAATTGCTCGATACAGTAAAAAGCAGTTTTCCTTTTCTTGAGGATAAATCTGCGTCTGTTGAGATAGGCACTGTCAGAACTGATGTTAAAATATTGATAATAGAGGATAACAAAATGAATCAGATGGTAATTGGTACTATGCTGAAGAGTCTTGGTTATTCATATGAGGTTGCGGATGACGGATGGGCAGGTTACCAGGCTGCAAAGGATAATAAATTTGACTTAATATTTATGGATCTTATCATGCCGGAGATGGATGGTTTTGAATCTTCACAAAGAATCCTGAAGCACGATAAATCAATCCTAATTGTCGCATTTACAGCAGATAATATGCCTGAAACAAAAAGAAAAGCAGAATTATCAGGAATAAAAGATTTCATATCCAAGCCTGTAAGAATCGAAGAGCTTAAAAGGCTTTTTGCAAGGTATTTTAAAAAGTAAGAGTAAGTACCTCTGTGTTACTCTGTGATCCCTCTGTGTAACTCTGTGTTAATTCCTGATTTTAGTTTCACAGAAACAAACAGAGAAGCACAGAGAGCCACAGAGTAACAATGATAATCCCATGAATCTTATACAAAAGACTGATATACTGCACTTTCTGGAGCTTTCAGGAGATATTCCGATAGTAGATGTAAGGTCACCTTCTGAATATATATCAGGACATATTCCGGGAGCATTCAACATTCCTCTTTTTGACGACAAGGAACGGGAATCTGTAGGGACAAAATATAAAAAGGAAGGCCGTCTTCCCGCAATTCTTGAAGGACTCAGCCTGACAGGCCCGTCAATAAGATCCAAACTTGAGCAAGGTCTCAGTATTGCGAGCGAAAGCAGGCTTCTGGTTCACTGCTGGAGAGGAGGAATGAGATCAGAAGCAATGGCCTGGCTTTTTTCAATGGGAGATCTTGAAGTATTTGTTCTCGAAGGAGGATATAAGGCTTACCGGCACCTTGTACTCGAAAAATTGTCTGAAAAAAGCAAGATGATTGTTCTCGGAGGCATGACAGGAAGCAGTAAGACACATATACTGCAGTATCTTACTTCAATGGGGCAACAGGTTCTTGATCTTGAGAAGATTGCAAATCACAAAGGCTCAGCTTTCGGTGCGCTTGGACAACCACCTCAGCCTACAACTGAGCAATTTGGAAACATTTTATACAATGAGTGGAAACTATTAAATAGAGAGTTCCCGGTATGGGTTGAAGATGAAAGCCGGAATATAGGCAGTGTGTTTATTCCAGATGGATTTTATCTCAATTTGCAGGAGGCAACCAGCGTAATTCTTGTTTTGGATGTCAAAACAAGGCTGCCAAGACTTATAGAAGAATATGCAAATTACCCTCAGCAATCGCTGAAATCATCTGTACTGAAAATAAGTAAAAGGCTGGGGGGAGATAAAACAAAAGATGCAATTGACGCCATTGAGAAAGGGGATATTTCAAAAGCAATTGAAATTGTGCTTTATTATTATGATAAGGCTTACCTGTTCGGATTAAAGCAAAAAAACGGCATAAACCTTATTTACGTTGAATCAGATACTGATGATATTGAAGCAAATGCATTAAAAGTACTGGATGCGGCAAGTGCACTTAAATGGTAGTTGTTGCCTCTTTCGAATCAACCCACTTATATACTTTATCTGATCTCCTCAAAAAGTCCGGCGTTTTAATTGAGCATAATTCGCCTTTTAAAGCGTTCTCAGCCACTTTCAGATCAACCCTGATCTCGTCAACGGTATATTCAACAACTCCCGTTGTAGGCCCTGTAATAAGAATTATATCTCCCTTATTGAGATCACCGTTTTCGAGTTTGATCTCAGCAACATTAAGTTTAGTAAAGTAGTTGGTTATTTTGCCCAGATATATTTTTCTTTTCGTAGCGCTGGAACCATAATTTGTGTTCCATTCTCCCATAGTCTGACCAAGGTAATAACCATCCCAGAATCCTCTGTTGAAGACTGTTGCAAGTCTGATTCTCCAAAGTTCAATTTTGTCTCTGCTGAATGTCCCGGCTTCAATAGCTTTTAAAGCTTCATCATAACAGGAAGATACTTCTTTGACATATTCTGCTGACCGTGCCCGGCCTTCAATTTTAAGAACTCTCACTCCGGCCTCAATCATTTTATCTGTAAATCCGATTGTACAAAGATCTTTGGGCGACATAATATATTCATTATCAATCTCAAGCTCATAACCAGATTCCTTATTTGTAGCCACATACGATTTCCGGCAAGTCATATAGCATTCACCCCTGTTTGCGGATTTGTTATTTTCATGAAGGCTCAGGTAACACTTGCCTGAAATAGCCATGCAGAGAGCACCATGAGCAAACATTTCGATCTTAATCAGTTCTCCTTTAGGACCAGTGATATTTTGTTCCCTGATACTAATATAAACATGCGCTACCTGATCAAGATTCAATTCACGGGCAAGGACAACCACATCAGCCCATTTTGCATAGAACTTCAGCGCTTCAATATTCGTTATATTCAACTGTGTTGACAGATGAATTTCAATACCTGCCGCAGACGCATAATTGATTACTGACAGATCGGAAGCGATAACCGCCGTAATACCACTCTCAACAGCGGCATCGATTATCCTGTGCATCTGTTCAATTTCATGGTCATAAACAACCACGTTTACCGTAAGATAGCTTTTAATCTTGTTTTTTTTGCAGATTGAAACTATATTCCTGAGGTCTTCAATTGTGAAATTATTGGAAGAAGCCGCTCTCATATTCAGCTGTTCAACTCCAAAATAAACAGAGTCAGCGCCGCCCTGAATAGCTGCCATTAGCGATTCATAAGAACCCGCCGGGGCCATAACCTCAATTTCAGTTCGTTTCATAATGGGCTGCAAATATAGCAATTAGAATTTATCCTTGTTCATCACAATTCTGATGCAGGAACCCTTGCCTACTTCAGAATGTCTCACAAAGATCTTGCCATTATGATATTCCTCAACTATCCTCTTGGCGAGAGAAAGGCCAAGGCCCCACCCTCTTTGCTTGGTCGTGAAGCCGGGATAGAAAATCTTTTTGAAAGCTGACTTTGGAATTCCTTTTCCGGTATCTGAGATATCAATAAGTGCCTGTTTCTCATTTTCTGCTATCTTGATTGTTATCTCTCCGCTTCCCTCCATCGCGTCGATGGCATTTTTTGATACATTCTCGATGACCCACTCAAAAAGAGCAGAATTTACCGGGATGAGAATCTCGTTTTTAGTATTATAATCGTAAATAAATTTAACTTTTGATGAAGCTCTCGATTTAAGATAATCTACAGTTCGTGAAATTATAGTTACAATATTTTCTATTGAAAGAGACGGTTTGGAACCGATACGTGAAAATCTTTCAGTTACCTTCTCGAGTCGTTCTACATCACGGGCAAGCTCTTTGGCAATCGAAATTTCAGGATATTTATTTTGAAGGATCTCTATCCAGCCTCCCAGTGACGATGTAGGTGTACCAAGCTGATGTGCAGTTTCTTTTGACATTCCCACCCAAACCTGGTTTTGCTGGGCCTTGCGCGAGGAACGGAAAGCCTCATATGAAACCAGAATAAAAAGGATTATTAGTCCAAGTTGTATATATGGATAATATATAAGCATAGTAAGAATTATACTGTCTTTGTAGTAGATAAGATTATAATGACCATTTTCAAGATTATTGACTATGGGTTTGTTTTCTTTTTTGGTTTTTTCAAGTTCTTTTCTGAAATATTTGAAATCATCTGCCTTATGATTGTCAAAATTCCTTGCTGAGATTATACTGTCTGATTCATCAGTAAGAATTACCGGAACAGTAGTATTATTTTCTATTATAGTCGAAAGGAACTCTACATTCTGACTTGTATCAGGGAGTGATATCAGCCTTGTAGCTTCAGCCCATAATTGTACATTTTTTCTCTCTTCTCCCTTGAGTTTTCTGACAAGATTCTCAGTATAGATCAGGGAACCCATACCAATCGATACAGCAAAAAGAAGTAAGAAATACTTCCCGAAGGTTTTATAACGGAATATTTTCAATGCAGTTGTTAAAAAATCATTATTTCCTGTGCAAATTATCTATTCTATTTTCTTTTTTTTGTCACTGAAGGATTGGGATTGCTCATCACTGTATCCCCGTCATCCCACTTGATCCTGAATCGCGACTTCTTCGCCTCGGGTTTTTGATTCGCTACGGAATCATTTTTATACCAGCCGTACTCCTGATTCAGAATTGTCTTAAGCGTTTGCTTTTCTTTTTTAAAGTTATTTTTTACTTCTGTACCGGCAGCTTTCATATCATATGCTACTTTGGCTACTTCCCCTTTGCCAATAATTTTCAATAACAACGACGTGCGTCCAAGACCATCATCCTCAACGACACCGAATTCAGTTATATTGCTTTTATTTTTTGATCTTTTCCTCGACAGGATCTGCGACAGAAGCATTTTGACATGATATTCATAGTCATTATCAAAACTATGCTTTCCGTTCACTGAAAGATCTGCAGCTGAGGACTTTACTTCCATTTGGGGAATATAGAGGTTGTTATTTCTTATGAAAAAGTCATTATCAAGCTGTTGAAAACTGATATTTTCAAGCTCTGAAAGTTCAATAAACGTGGAGAGTTGTTTCACCGGATCAAAATTGATGAGAGCTCCGTTAACAAGATGATAATTTCCTTCAGCAGTCAGTGTATTTATGTGAAATTTTAAAAGAGAATCCAATGGAAATAACAGAGACAGCGAACCGGAAAGTGTGCCTTTAATATTTTCAGCTTTCAGAAAATTCTGTCCGAAGTTGTGAAAAGTCGTGAAAGCTTTATTCACATCAATATTTGTTACAATGAAATTGCCCTTTGCCATAAGAGCTTTGTTATTATTTTGATTCAGGAAACAGGTGCCCGATATAATGCCATTTAAAGAATTCATCTTCAGTGACTTAAAAGTCAATATTTTTGGCTTGTAATTAAGAGTGCCTGCAATTTTTGAGGAGGAAAAGGTTTTATAACATAAGCTGTCAATTCTGAAATTTATGTCAAGATAAATATCTCCCGGAAGATTTGCTGCTTTCTGGCTCTGACCCGACTTTTCAGAGACAGAAGCATCCTTGAAGAAAGCTTCAGGTATCAGCCTGTCAAAAGTAACGTCTGCAGTTGCTGACATCTTCACCTTGCCACCTGACATCCATTCAATCAGGTTTTTAAATTCTCCTATAACTTTGATATTCTGGCCCTTATAAACGAACTGAATATTTTTTGCTTTTATTGAATTTTGAATTGTCAGATTACCTGTTACCCTGCTGAAAAGAATTTTGTCTTTTTGGAGACCAAGTGTAAATGAATTAAAATCCATACTTGATTCAGGTTTCAGGTCAATAAATTCGTTGAGCGAAAAACTCTTTTTTGATAAGCTGCAATTAACAAGCTTAAGGTTGAGATCAACAGATCCTTCTGCTCTTGAAATCTCAGTGATATTGAAAAATTCTTTCAGCTCATCCGGGTATACCCTGCCCTTTAGTGAAAGATCTATAAGTGGATTATTAAAATCTTTTAAAGTTATGGCTCCTGTATACTCTGAAGATTTCAATTTCCCTTTAAAATCGTCGATTGAAACATAACTTGTGCTATATCCGTTTTTTGATCCGTTCGAAAGCTTTCCGGTGAAAGAAAGATTTTTTAAGGTAAGCCCCGAGTTTTTATACACAATCTTACCGTTCCTGAATTGCCAGTTTATTTCAACATGAGGATTTGATGTCCGGTTTAAAAGCCCTTTAACTTTGCTATTGGCAGTTATTATCCCTGAAGGGTCATAGCCGGAGACTAATCTCTTGTATTTTTCCGGTAGATAGTTCCGGATCCTGGAAATATCCAGATTGTGTCCGGTAATCTCCAGATCCAGGAAATTATCAGAGCCTACCAATCCGGCAATTCCTAAATCAAAATTGTCAATATATAATGTGCCTTTTCTGAATCGTATTCCGCTTTTCGAGCTTTGAAGATTTACTTCAAGTTTAGCCGGAATTGATCTGTCAGTATTGAAACTGAAAAGCTGGAAACGGTTTATATAAAGATCTGTAATTGCAGTAAAATCAATAACATTGCCTGAGATCCGGCTTTTCATTTTACCATTCTCAATAACTCCCCCAACTATAAGGTGTGTGGACAGACTGTTATAATAAGCTGTCATACCGGATATGTTTATTTTTCTAAGGTCAATGGTAACTCCTTCCCCGCCTGAAGTATTGCTCTTTACTGATATATTATAGTTAACATGACCGGTTGAATCGGTGAAAAAATTTGCTCTCCCGCTTCGTGCGCTAATACTTTCAATATTATAAATCCCTTTAAGGATATCTATTAACCTGAATTCCAGGAATACAGACCGGGCAGAAAGAAGGGTATCGGTGTTTATTCCCTTAAATGCTGCTGTGTTAAAATCAGGGGATGAATGAACGAGAACATCTATAAGCTCAAGAGAGGCTTTTGGAAACTTCTTTAAAAAGGAAAGTTTAAACGTTCCTACCTCCAGTTTTGTGGAGAGATTCTTATTCAGCGATTTCAGGATAATAAATCCAACCTTATCTTTTAGCAGAAATGAGGCGGAAAGAAGAATAATTGAAACTGTCAGAATAAATGCTGCAACCAGTTTCCCAATTTTCAGGAATAGTTTCATCTGCAAAAAAAGAAATATCTGTCCACTGACTTAGTAACCGGGAAGCAAAGTTAACTCATTTAGATTAAAAAAATCTTTTATTTAAGAAGGAAAGATAAATCATCCTCGTGGCTCAGCTCTGGATTTTTTAGTAAAAAGTGCCTAAAGTGCCTAAAGTTATAATCAAGTTTCCTATAACTTTAGTCACTCCAAACTCTAGCTCACTCTAACCTTTTTATATTATGATTCTCAGGAATATTTTTTACATTATAAGTCCTGAAGGTATTATTTAATATATTAATTAACAGAACCTTCCCGGAAAGAACTTCGCCAGTTTCCGTGATTATCTTTATTACCTCATTGGCCAAATAGGTTCCCGTTATTCCGGGCAGGAAACCGAATAATCCAACAAAAGCCGGCTCCGGATTTTTAAATGCCGAACTATTAGTTTGAGGATTATAACACCTGTAGGTTGGACCCCCCATGTAATTAAAAACTGAGATTACTCCTTCATATTTATAAATTGCTCCATGTACCATAGGTTTTCCAAGAACCACACACGCATCATTAATAACATACCTGGAATCAATATTATCGGTTGCGTCAACAATTATATCATATTTTTCAAGGATCCGCAGAGCATTGGACCGATCGCATTTAAGATTATAAATATCCAAACCGGCATGAGAGTTAAGACGTTCAAGACTTTTTTTCGCTATTATGGATTTAAGTTTTCCTATATCCTCCAGACCATAAAGTACCTGTCGTTGCAGATTGGTCTCGTCAACCATATCAAATTCAGCTATTCCAATATTACCCACCCCGGCAACAGTCAGATATTGAAGTGCAGGGCATCCTAACCCTCCTGCACCGACAACGAGAACTTTGGCCCGCTTAAGTTTTTCCTGGCCTTTAATTCCGATTTCAGGAATCATTATCTGTCTGCCATATAGTCTAATTTCCCTTAAAGATAAAACCGATCTGTCCATTTTTTCAGTTTCTATGAGAAGTACAAATATACATCTGCTGCAAAGAAGATACAATATCAAACAGACAGAGACGTCCATCAGGGCGTCTCTGCAATAAAAACAAGGTGTCAGAAGATGATTCGGGAATGAAAAANNGGCCCTTTGCCTTTCTGAAAAAGAGGTGTCATGTAATACGTTCCAAACAGCTGAAAGTTTCCATATCCTATGCGTGCTGTCATTCCATATCGGAGCATATTCAGGCTAAAATCCCTGTATGATTTAACTGTATGTCCATCCTCAAAGACCATTTTGGTATGCGATCCCAGTTTTATTGCACCTATTGGACCAGCAGCAATGCAAAGGTTGTTATGCTCGACCGGGATCTGTACCTCCAGCAGAACCGGAACGTTAAGAAACAGAGTTGCCAGTTTTGATTTTTCCAGATTGGCTCCCGGATCAAGTTCCTGGATTACCCCATCAGGGCCCATAACCATATTATTATTTCCATCAAACCTGTAATTATTCCAGTTAAGACCCAGACCGGTTACGAATCCGAAATGCTTTGTCAGGCCAAGGCTCAGTTGTGTGAAGTTAATATTGAAATTGCTTGATTTATTTGATTTAAGAGTCATATAATCAATATCGGCAGGTAATGACATACTTTGGTTGGAAGTCACCCAATTATTGAATCCTAATTCTATTCCTGCCCAATGTCCCCTGAATCTTCTTCTTCTTCTTCTCTCATGATCATTATCATTATCATCCTGATCCCAATGATCTTTCCAAGTATATTTTTTACTGTAGAATTCCGACCCCTCCAATGATTCAAGTACATTTAGTCCGTTGTTTCCCGACCTTAAATTAATTGTCGAGTCGTTGTTTTCTATCTTCAACCGGTCGTCTCCGTTAATAATTTTCGCAGTCACGGGTTTCTTATCTGAAACATCCTTATTACCGCCAGCCAGACTTTCGGCTGAAGTCTTTAGTGCGGACCCGGTCATTATTAATATTATTAGCAGTATGATTATTCTAACCTTTTTCATGATAGTGATTATTAAAATTATTCAGTTTTCAGAGATGGGACGGAGAAGGGATCGGAAAAGTTACCGGAGAGGTTCGGAATTTTTAACCGGAGCATTAAAATTAAGTATCTTTGAACTGAAATACACAGATTTAAGTTTTCCGTTTTCGTCTTTCCTTTCATCAAGAGCCATTTCCCAACCAAGAAGTTTATTGAGGCCCGATACGCCCGCTTCAGCAATTTCGTATGCTTTCAATGGACTGTCTCTGTTGGTATTCTCTTTCAGTATCTTTTGCCGGAAAGCCTTTGCTAAAAATCTGCCGAATCTGGGCCGGCCATCATCCTCTTCCGGAATCTTAATCCTCGAATCGAGTGAGATAAGAGTACCGGGAATAACAGAGTTCATCAAGGTGAGTCTTTCAGGAATGGGAATCCTGTTAAGAATTATCTTAGGATTATCAGAAAAGGAAGCTGCGGTATCATCCGGAACAGACTTAAAATTGTTTAGGTTCGACAGGACCGTCGGGGCAATTTGTGAAAGCAGAGTCGGGTTCTTCCCCTGTGTTTTATTTATACGGCTGTTTTTAACAGGCATTAATTTATCTGAACCTGTCTGTGTTGATGGTTTCAGGAGAGGAGTGTTAATTTCTATTTCAAGAGCAGTTACATCAGTTTTCACAATGAGGGGCACGGGCAATGAAATCCGGTTTAAAATAACCAGGGAAACTATTGCTGCAGCTGAAAGTCCGATTATTGCCAGGCGCAAAGTCTTTTGTCCCACAGTCCTTCTGATTAGTCTGTTCTTCCATTCAAAAGAGACTTCAGGAGGAGTAAGTTTCATTTTTTGAATTAATTCAAAAGATTTTCTCTTTTCAGCGTCCAGTTTGATACTTTGAAGAAATTCAGATTTTTGATCGTCAGAGAGATCATTCTCGAGATAAGCTGCACAAATATATTCAAACTGCAACCCGGTGAGATCTTCAGATGTTTTTATAAGCTTCTCTTTGTACGAAAATGACTTGTTTGGGCGGAAATGCATAGTGTCTTTAAGAGAATTCACCTCATCAAATTCTGCTTTCAGATCGGGGTTTGCAGTAAGGAAATGCTTAAGCTGTTCTACCTCGGTTTCACTCAGATTTCCATCGATCCAATCGATAAACCATATTTCATAATTTGATCTTTCGATTTGCATGACTACAAGACTAATTCAATTTTTCCAATAAAGTTCTTAAGAGCAACCCGTCCCCTGTAAATATTTATTTTCACCTGAGCCTCGCTCAAACCGGTAATATCTCCAATTTCTTTGTAGCTGTACCCTTCATAATCCCGTAACATAACTGAAGTTTTCTGGTGTTCGGGGAGAAGATCCAGTGCTTTATTCAGAATTTCGCTGAGATCACTGTACTGAGAATCAAATATAGTTTCCTGTTCGGGTATCAGTTCGAGATTTATGATCCTGTTCTCTTTCCTGATTATGTCAATCATTATATGATAAGCTGTTGAAAATAACCAGGATTTAACAACAGGAAATTCGAGTTCAGCGACATGTTTCCAAAGCCTCTCGTAGCTGTCCTGGACGATATCGTTTGCCCGGTTTTCATCTTTAAGGTTCCCCCGGATAAATCGGTAAACCGGATCGGCAAACTCCTCAACGGATCTGTTATATTCCTTAACTGTCATATTCTAAGATACAGAACAAAGACGAATGAAGATTCAAAAAGTTACACTTCTTTATAATAATTTAATTTTCATTTTTAAGATATCCACGATTCAGGACACACGAACCTGGCACCAATCTACAGATGAACCTGATTTCTTGCTTGCGTCTTGTGTTTTTAGTCTTGCTTTATTCGTTATGTGCTTGTTTACATTCAATTATTTAAACATTTTTGGAATTGATTTGTTTTTATTTAGAATGGTTATAAATAGTTGAATGCTGCTAAATACAAGGGCATTATAATCCGCTAACTGTCAAAAGGAAATTGAAGTTAAAATAAATCAGAACAAGGATGATTACAATAACTATAGTGATGTTGATTCTGATGATAAAAAGGGTAGTATCCTATTGTATATCAATAATGAAATGAAAAGGCGAGATAATTAATAGCAAAGATTCCCAAACCGGGCGTCGATATTTATTCTATAAAATAATATGAAAAGAAACAGATTTATCGCAACAGTTGCAGCTTTTACTGTGGCTCCTTTCGTTTTTGGTATTCAGAATCAGAAAACAGGTTTAAGCTCGGGAAAGGGTTTTAAGATAAACGCCGGGGAAGGAAGAATTCACGGGCATATTTCATTAAAAGGAATAAACTCAAACATTATGGATTTGAAAATCTCCGGAAAAGATACAAACGGAGATCTGGCTATCTTTGAGCAAACAAGTTTATCACAGGGAAGAGGTACTCCTTTACATGTACATCATTTTCAGGATGAAGTGTTTTATGTAGTAGATGGCCAATATTATTTTCAGGTTGGTGACGACAAGTATCATCTGAATGCAGGTGAAAGTATCTTCTTACCAAGAAAAGTTCCACATGCCTGGACTCAGGTCAGTGAAAGAGGGAAAATGATTGTAACTTTTCAGCCTGCAGGAAAAATGGAAGAGTTTTTTGTGACTATGTCCGGGCTGAAAGATAACCCAACGCCAGAAGTGATTGCTGGAGTTTTCGCTGAAAACGAAATGCAGATCGTTGGTCCACCGCTGAAGATCACCTAGATAATATAAATGAAGAGACACCCACTCTGGGCGCTCTTCAATAAAGACATCTTAAATTTTATCATTTAGTCTTGTAGACTCTCACCCAGTCAATCTCCATTGATGTCAGTCCATTAACAGGTTTGTCAAGACCGCCTGCAAAAAGAACATACATTGGGTCCTGTGGGACATCCGAGGTTTGAGAGAAGACCTCGGTGTTGTTTATTTTCCAGACAAGCCTGTCCGATGTCCACTCAAGAGTATAAATAAAATAATCATTTGAGTACCGGGCTCCGATGGATGTTTTTGAATTGTTGCCCCTGACGGAAAAATAATCGAACCAGACTTTTCCACCGGATGTGCGGCAGATATCAAGATGAGGAGTGATTTTATCTGCAAGCATCCAGAATGCACATTTTGCAGCCGGGTTTCCAAGTTTGATTTTTGCTGAGAAAATACCATATTTTTGGCGGAAACTATTGCCCGAGTTAATTAATCCTGAAGTATAGCTGAACTCTTTGGTTGTAAAGCCTTTGGATGCAGACCAGACCTTTCCGTTTATTTTCTGAGGTTTGGTATTGATTCTGAGGAGGCTGTTCCTGACTTCAAAGTTCTCTTTTTCAGTATAGGCCTGAAGGTCAGATTCAACAGAGTATCTGTCTTTTAATAACTTTTCTCCCCAGTAGTAATTGGTGAGCCATTTTTTGGTATCAAGCTTGTCACCATCAAATTCATCGCTGAATGTTAATTCCCGGTTTTTAAGAATATCGAATTTATCTGAGTCCCGGATCTTAAAATACCAGATTATATCTTTGTTCTTTTTCAGCTTGGCAAATTCCCTGATTTCCTTGAACATTTCAGTTTTCTCGAATCTCTTTTTATCCAGGAGATACTCTTTCCTTTGTTTAAACTCCTGTGTTGCAACATATTTTTTAAGCTCGTTATATCTCTTAAGCCTTTCAGAACCATCAGTATTCAAATAATTCGCATACTCCTTTGAGGCTCCATATTTGTAGAACTCTTTAATTTCGAGACTTCCTTTAATTCTTTTGTATTCAAGAAGTTTTTTATACTCTTCCGAATCTTTGAAGGTTATCGGCCTCATTTTTTTCTTTGCAAGAAATGCAGGGGATTTTACAAAAGTATAAAGCTCTTCATATCTCAGAATGGTTTTTGTTTTTGTAATCTCTGTTTTTTTGCGTTTTGACCTGAAAAGTGGTTTCCGTTTTGACTTCAAAAAAGCTTTGATTTCAGTATCTCCTTTAAGCGTTCTGTATTCATCTAATTTCCGGTATTCATCGGTGTCCTTGAAGGTGAAAGGCTTCATTTTTTGTTTTTCAAGGAAGGCGGGAGATTGAATGAAATTTTCAAGTGCCTCAAATTCAGTTATTTTGGTTGAACCAACCATGTCTTTATACCTTTTCAGGGAATTTCCCGAAATGGTTTTAAAATAAAGAACAATGTCTTTTGCCTTCTGCAGGCTATTGAATTCTTTCTCATTATAGTGTTCTTCAGAATCATTATACCTGAGGGATTTTATCTCTTTGCATTTCTGGATAAAATCGGAAGAATTTACCCTTCCATTCAGCTCGTTGTACCTAGCCAGTACATCAGATTCTGTAAAAACACGTAACTTCTCAAATTCGGTTATCAAAGCCTTTTCAGCCAGCTCGATTTTAGAAGTCGACGGGATCATTCCCAGGGAAAGCTTGAGACTTGCCATTGTAATATTGGTTTAGGTACAACCGATAAAGATAAAAAATCTTTCCAGAATAAATGGTCAGGATTGTTCAAATAATTGTTTTTAAGAATAGTGGGTGCAGGTAAAAATTAAAACCTGAATTCCCTGGTAAATTCAGTTCCAGGATTTTTTATACTTTTGCGGCGTCACATATACAATTAAAAAATGGCCCTGGTACATGAATTTGAGAATAGCGGGAACTGGTTGTTCAGGAGAAGAAGCTGGTTGCCTGTTTTTATGATTATTGCTGGTATTATGATGATGTACCTTGGCAACAGGCAGGCGATAATATTCGATATGCGTGATGAGCTTATCTTTCTTGGAGTGAGCTTATTCGGAGAATTAATAAGGATTTTTACTGTAGGATTTGCTCCGAAAAATACCTCAGGGAGAAATACGATAAACGGGCAGCTTGCTGATGAATTAAATGTAACAGGGATCTACTCATTATTAAGACATCCACTCTACCTGGGTAATTTTTTCATGTGGCTTGGTCCGGTTCTTTTCCTGCGTTCTGTGGGAGATACAATAGTTTTCGGACTTATTTACTGGCTCTATTATGAGCGTATTATGTTCGCCGAAGAGCAATTCCTGAGAAAAAAATTCGGTGACATTTATGACAAATGGTCAGAAAATGTCAGTTCTTTCTTTCCGTATCCTTTTAAATTTATTCCACCAACACTACCATTCTCTGTAAAAAATGTCCTGAAAAGAGAGTACAACAGCTTTGTGAACATTTTTGTCATATTCATGCTACTGGATATATTCAGAAACTATTTCCTCTCAGAAAGGATTTATTTGACTGGCATTTGGATCTGGCTGTTTGTTTCAGCCGGTGTAATATGGCTGGCAATCAGGACAATCCAAAAACGGACAAAGTGGCTTGAGGTGGAAGGGAGATAAATTTAATTTGTAGGGACGTTGCATGCAACATCCCTACTGTCACCTTCTCGACCCCGTAAAAATCATTATATAATATAACAAGGTTGCCAGCGATCCAAGAGCAGCAATCACATAGGTATATGCAGCCCATTTAAGGGCGTCCTGGGCTTTGTCATGGTTCTGGGATGATGTTATACCGGCATTTGATAACCATGCAAGAGCTCTCCGGCTGGCATCAATTTCAACCGGAAGAGTGATAAAACTGAATATCGTTGTCAGTGCAAAAAGAACAATACCTGCCAGCAATAAAGCAGGAAAAGTCCTGACGAGCAGAATTCCGGCCAGTAGAATCCACTGAACCCATTTCGAGGCAAAGCTGACAGCCGGAACAAGGCTTGATCTGAATCCAAGCCAGGCATAGGCCTTGGCATGCTGAACAGCATGTCCGGTTTCATGAGCGGCCACAGCCGCAGAGGAAATACTCCGCCCATTATATACCTCCTGGCTTAAATTGATCGTTTTATCAGCAGGATTATAATGATCTGTCAAACGTCCCTCTACGCTTCCAATTTTTACTCCGGTAATACCATAGTCCTGCAGCATTCTTTCAGCCACCTCACGACCTGACATACCATTATCAAGAGGGATTTTCGAATATTTTGCGAATTTTGATTTCAGTACCATACTTATGACCCAGCTCAGGATCATAAATCCTATAAAAATTACCCAGATACTCATAACTTATTTTCCTCCAAAATTAAAATTTAAATATACCTGCAAAACTTCTGCCAAACTCATTCTGGAGAAAAAAATCGACATTTTGGCAGAAGAACTGGCACGACAGCACAACAGAAAGAAAGGGAGAGGGGGAGATTAGGAGAATGGGAGATTAAAACTTCTCCCCTTCATCCTTTCTCCCCTTCACCCCCTCATTCCTCACTTCTTGCAACAAAGGGAACAGTTCTTATCTTTGTCAGATGCTAAAGGCATTCAATACGATATTATCATTTCTGCTATCTCTTCCGGTGTTATTTTACAGGTATTCTATTTCTCCGTTTTTGCGACCTTCATGCCGACATGTTCCAACCTGTTCGCAATACATGCTCGATGCACTTAAGATCCATGGGCCATTTTTAGGTCTGATGCTGGGAACCGGAAGAATACTCAGATGCAGGCCGGGAGGAACACATGGTTATGATCCGGTCCCGCTGTTCAGATTCAGAAGATACAGGCCACTTTCAGAATTATTCAGTAGATGGGAGAGGGAGAACAGATTGAAGAGATAAAGCCCCTCAATGCCGCTCGTTTAGCCCCCCAACGTTCTGTAACATTTCGAAGTATTCTGACAAAACGAGGACGAACCCCCCTTTAGCGGGGCAGGGGGGCCAGACTTTCAGAACTTAAGCTCCTCTTTCAAATGTTTATATCCGGCTCTGCTCACGGGGAGCTTATCACCTGAATGAAGAATAGCAATATGATTATCCTTGCCATAAGGCTCAATCCCTTTTATTTCTTCAACTTTCACTATATAGGAGCGGTGAATTCTTACAAAATCCGATTTCGGCAGGTTATCCTCATAGAATTTCATTGTCTGTTGTTTCAGCGCTTTCCCTTCGGTATGGAATATCATTACATAATCATCCTGAGCCTCAACATATCTAATCTGTTCTACGGGTATGAGATTTAAGGCGTTTCCTTTTCTGACGACAATTCTGTTGACTGGAGAAGAAATTTCAGGTCTAATTGAGAGAAGCTGACTGGCGGGCTCAAGATTTCCTTTTCCTGACCTGATCTTGTCAACGGCTTTATTTACAGCATCAATAAATCTTCTTTTGGGAAAGGGTTTCATCAGATAATCAACGGCATTGAGTTCGAAAGCCCTTATTGCGAACTGATCATAAGCAGTCGTAAAAATGATCTCGGGTTTCTCGGTTAGTACCTCAATCAATTCAATGCCGGTTAGTCTTGGCATCTGGATATCAAGAAAAACCAGATCGGGTTTCAATGCTGTAATTGTTTTCAATCCTGAAAAGCCATCTGCGCATTCGCTGATGACTTCTATGGCATCCACTTCATTTAAATAGTACTTTATTAATTCCCGTGCCGGGGTTTCGTCGTCAATTATTACAGTTCTGATCTTATCCATTCTATTATTGTTTCCCTTGGCCGTTTACAGGTGCTACAGAATTCATGGCACTAAAGTAAAAATTAATTTCCAATTGACATTTATAAAAAATCTGTAGGTATGTATATGGTAACGGTATAAACTCCGTTTTCTCTGGAAGTTTTTATTGATGCCTTATTACCATAGAACACTTCGAGCCTTCTGGAAACATTTAAGAGACCTGTTCCTGTTCCTCTCTTTAAAGAAGGGAGAGGGTCATAATTATTGCTGATTATTATTTCGATGTACCCGTCAATAATCTTTGCGTTTGTAAGAATCCTTACACTTTCGGTACTTTCGTAAACTCCATGTTTTACAGCATTTTCATAGAGGGGTTGCAAGAGCATTACAGGGATTTTAAAGTTGAGACAATCGTTTTCTATATTCTCTTCAGTCATAAGTTTATCCCCAAACCTGACTTTTTCAATATCAAGATACAGTCTGAGGTTTTCAAGTTCATTTTGAAGCGATACCGGTTGTTCGTCTTTCCTTGAAAGAGCATATCTCATAAATTCTGAAAGCTTGACGACCATATCCCTTGCTTTTTCGGGATCGGTAATAGTGAGGGAACTAATTGAGTTCAGACTGTTAAAAAGAAAATGAGGATTAATTTGTGAACGCAGCATTTTAAGCTCAGTCTCTTTTACGAGGCTCTCAAGCTTTGCTTCTTTGGCACTTTTTTCAGAGAGATTGCTAAGACTGACAAAAAGATAATAGGTGAGGATAATCAGACCGTAAATAAAAACTCCTGTTCCTATCCTGTAGGGGAAAGTTTTATCCCAGTAAGCCAGGTAATTGGTTTGTTCCGGCAAGGCTACAGTCATAATAAATTTTGTAATCAGCACCCATAAGGTGACCGAAAGTGCTCCGCTCGCAACCAGGTTGGAAATAAGACCAGTTGTATTTGTCACTCCGGAATTAAAAAACCTGAATGGATACCATAGAGACAAGGCTATGCCTGAATATATAATAAGGGAGACCAGACTATCGATCAAACTTATCTGAATAAAGCTGCCGTATGCAAAATAAAAAAGCAGTGACTGGCCCAGCGCCAGAAAGAGCCAGACCAGCCACCAGACTATAAACCGTACTCTGTTTGAAAGTATGGGATGTGTCATCCTAAGGATAATTAATAACTTTTTATTTCCCCTCCGCCGAATACCACAGCACCTTTAATAACGAGTTGTTTGGTAGGGTCCACGGTTCTGCCTGGAGTTAATTTCCGGGAATCAGTGAATCCTCCAAGAACAGGAGTTACCTCTATCGAAATATTCCAGTCATCAGGAACAATCAGAGTCGCTCCTCCAAATACGCATGCAATTTCGAGGTCATTTCTTCCGGGTGCGAGTTTTGCTTTGGTAAGGTCGAGCTCCATACCTCCAAAAACAGCTGATATTCTGCCACCTTTAAAATTTTCTGATATTATCTGACGTTCTCCGCCGCTGAAAACGTTAACATAATCAATATAATCATCACCGACGATCCCCTTTGACGAGACAGAATTCCAGCCACGACGTTTTGTTGCAATGAAAATAACGCCTATAATGATAAAAATAGAAGGCCAGAACATGTTATAAGCATGAAATGTCTCACGAAATATCATAGGGATAAGAAAGAAGCCTCCTACTGCCATCACAATTACTCCCGACGTCTTTTCAGCTGCTCCAAGGGTCATTACCAGCCCGATAGCGACAAGCAACATTGGCCAGCTGAATATGACATGATCAATAAATTCGGGAAAAAACCCGGTGTTTCTAAGGACTAGGAATAATCCAACCATCACAAGTATTACGCCGATAATCGGGCGGTTGTTTGTAAGGTGATGATGCTCATGTCTTAGCTCGCGGCGTTCATCTCTGGCCTGACGACGCTCATCTCTGTAACTTTCATTTGTTTCCATAATAGTATATTTATATGTATTTCAATTATCAATTTTAGATTTCCTTTTAAAAAGTGAAGATAAGATAAAAGACAGACCTATAAGACCTATTACTGCGGGCCAGTAAAAAGTATTGAAGGTCTCGGCAGGAATTATCATTATCTGGTCTTTTAAAAACCATATTCCACCGGCGATGAGCAGTAAACCTCCAGTAAAATGAAGATTTAACAGTAATAAAACGCCAATGAATATCATTGCTGTCTCCCAGGTAAAATAACTGTTGATGCTCCCAAGGTGCAGCAAATCATTTGTTGCCACGAGAAGTGCCACGCCGAGGACAATGAAGAAAATCCCGATACTTACCCGGGGGTGATGTTCCCTCTCTCTGTAGTGAGAGTAATCTTTGTGACGGTAATAATCTCTGTGTTTCATAATCGTTAAGATTTAATCTGAAACAAATGTAATTTACAATTATATAGTTGTTTAAAGATATTCGGCGAATGACCTGTTTTAATCGGTATTTGGACATTTATGACAATAAATGTTACTTTTTTGTTGATAATTTTTTTAATTGAAGAAGGATTCATATTTTTGCAAACCAAAATTTAAAGAGATGTCCGGATCATATACTATACTGTTGAGCGGATTAAAGGAAGGGCACCACGCTGTTGATTTTGAGATTGATAAAGAGTTTTTTGAATTGTTTGAAGAGTCGGAAGTTAAGGAAGGAAGCCTTATTGCTAATATTGAGATGGATAAAAGGTCTACTCATCTTGACCTTATAATAAGAGTATCCGGAAGTGTTAGAATAAGCTGTGACAGGTGTCTGGAGATGTTTTCACAACCCATTGCCAGTGAGAACAGATTACTTGTTAAGTTTGGGAAAAGTATTGATGATACTGATCCTGACATTCTTTCCATACCGATCTACGAGAATGAATTGGATCTTCATCAGCAGTTATATGAGTTTATAATGCTGGCTCTGCCGATAAAGAGAGTGCATCCGCTCGATAAGAATGGAAAAAGCATGTGCGATCCGGTTATGCTTAAGAAACTGGAAGAGCTTATAATAGAAGAGGAAAAAGAAGACGACCCGAGGTGGGATGAATTGAAAAAACTAATGAACGATAATTAAATTAATTAAAAATGGCACATCCTAAACACAAACATTCCAAGACCAGAAGAGATAAGCGCAGAACGCATTATAAAGCAACTGCACCTACAGTGGCGAGCTGTTCAAATTGCGGATCTTCAGTTCTGTATCACAGGGTATGTCCTGAGTGTGGTTTTTACAGAGGTAAGCTGGCTATCGAGAAAAAGGCAACAGCCTAACCTCGTGTAACTTAAAAAGTATAATATGAGAATTGGCCTTGATGTCATGGGTGGTGATTTTGCACCTGAGTCAATCATTGAAGGCGCCGTTGATACCCTTCATCATTTATCAGAAAATGAGACGATTGTCCTAATCGGAGATGAAACATCCATATTAGGAAAACTGAACCAGATGCAGATTGAGCCTTCTTTGTTTGAAATAGTTCATACATCTCAGGTAATTGAGATGGCAGATCATCCTGCAAAAGCATTCTCACAAAAAAAGGATTCAAGTATCGCAGTGGGATACGGGATGTTAAAAAACGGGGATCTTGACGGGTTTTGCAGTGCAGGAAACACCGGTGCAATGCTCGTTGGGGCAAGCTATACAGTAAATGTGATCCCGGGAGTATTAAGACCAGCACTTGCTACCGTACTGCCTTGTATTGATAACCGTAATTTTGTTTTGCTTGACGTGGGATTAAACCCCGACTGTAAACCAGATGTTCTTTTACAGTATGGATTACTTGGCAGCATTTATGCAAAATATGTCCTTGGAAAAGATAATCCTACTGTCGGATTACTCAATATTGGTGAAGAAGAAACGAAGGGAACACCTACCGTAAAAGCTGCTTTCGAATTAATGAAAGAACATCCCGAAATAAATTTCGCTGGTAATATTGAAGGAAATGCTCTCTTTCGTGAAACCATGACTGATGTTGTAGTTTGTGATGGTTTCGTGGGAAATATAATTCTTAAAATGGGAGAAGCATTTCAT
>PMIL01000175.1 GCA_003157075.1 Bacteroidales bacterium
CTGTATGGATTTCCATTCAGTTTTGCCGACTGCAGATAGATGATTCTTTCACTATTATCAATCCTCTCACAGAGAATTGCTTATTGTCAGGTAATTTGTGTGTTATCTCATCGAAAATAAGGCTTCTATAAATTCCTTTTAACATGTTGTACGCCGGGACATCCACTTAGTAAGAACAGAAGCTGAAAAAAGCCGACCCGGAACGGATCGGCTTTTCATCATTTAAAGGAATTTAGTTCCAATTGTTATTAATCTGAGCATTCAGTACTGGATTAGCATCTCTTTCGCTTTGGGGAATCGGAAGAAGCACATGATAATCATCCTGAATAGGCTGAACACCATTTGAAGCTTGTTTTTCAGCATTAATGGTTTGACGCAGAATGCCCCACCGAACTAAGTCAAAGAACCTGGTTTGTTCACCGGCAAGTTCAATGTGACGTTCATGACGGAGAATCGTACGTGCCTGATCTTGTGATCCTAAAGTAGTATATTGAAAAGCGCCTGAGCGATTCCGAACGCTATTAATCAAAGGCAAGGCCGAACTGACTTGACCAGATTCAATGTAGCATTCTGCTAACATTAAAAGTACATCGCCATAACGTATAACCTGGCTGTTGATAACCCCGTCAGGCTGGCCGTAACTTGGCCTGTATTCATACTCTTCATATTTACGCCACGAAATCTGACCTTTATTTACAACAGTATCATAGAGAATTTTACCACCAGGGCATTCGTCACAGTATGTTGTATCGCCGCCTTGTTTGCCATTGCTATAGTAAGTTAATGCAGCACGCGGATCAAGATAATCCTTTCCAGCTTCATCTTTATATTTGAAGTCATTGACTAAAGCATCGGATACGAGTGTATTCCACCAATCCTTAAATCCGTATTCCATTTCCCGGTCATCGTGGGTTGACTTCCCACCCCAGGTTTCCTGACCTCCAAACACATTGTATGCATTACCTACGCCCCAACCCTGCCATACATCGTGCATTACTGCAAAAATGGTTTCTTTGGTTTTTATATCATTAACAAACATGTCGTCCAGTGAATTAGCCAAAGCATAGTCGTAAGGAGCTTTGCCAAGCGCTTCAAATTGAGTAATTGCGTTGGAATACTTTTGCTGAAATAGGTAAACCTTGCCTAAAAGCGCAACAGCGGCACCCTGAGTAACTCTGCCGTAATCAGCATCTGCATATGATACCGGAAGTTTGGTCATGGCGTCAGTCAAATTGGTTTCAATGTCAGCCCATATTTGATCTTTAGGTGTTCTCGGTGATTGAAGAATGTAATGGTCGGCCAGTGTCTTCTTTAAAGGAACATCCCCATAGCAGGTTACTAACCAGAAATTGGCCAGTGATTTTAGGAATTCGGCCTCCCCAGCAATGCGGATTTTCAAAGCTGCATCGGCATCGGTGGTGGTTTGCCATTTTTCTAAAGCGTCCAGAACAAAATTTGCCCTGAAAACCATTTTATAGCAGGAATTGAATAAGTAATTCAATTCTCCGCTATTAGGAGTAAATGTGTAAAGCGGAAAATCTAACAAGCTGCCTTGCAGAGGGAAATTCTTATCAGCGTCATTACCCAGCAGGTCAAAGATGAAATAAAATTCCCTACAATACATTCCCTGAAATAATAGAGGAGAGTACATCGCTGTGGATGCTTCAGTTATGGTAGCTGTATTTGTAAAAAATGAGGAGCCATCGTAGCTATTCTCGTTTTTTACATTCAGCGTATCTTTGTTGCAGGATGCAATAAAGATTACTGCGATGATGGCATATAAAATTTTATGTTTCATAAATATTAGCTTTTTAGAAGTTTAACTGTATACCAACTCTGTAAATCCGCGGGTTAGGATGTTGATCCTGGTCAATCCCGTGTTGGAAAATATAAGCACTGGGATCTTTCGGACTAATCGAAGATATTTCAGGATCGTAACCTGAGTAATTGGTTATAGTAAGCGCGTTTTGTATGGCTATATATATCCTCAACTTTGATACTGCATTATTGAAAAGGCCATTTGGTAATGTGTATCCTAAACTAAGATTCTTCACCCTTAAATAATCACCTTTTTCAACATACCAATCGGAGAAAACCAGGTTGGATCCTGAATTTTGACCAGCAGCAGGTATATTGGTGATATCGCCAGGATTTTTCCAGCGACTCAGCACGGCAGTATTTTGGTTAAAAGGTTTTGACATCCCCTCGTACCAGTACTTCCCGGCATTAACAACATTTACACCAGCTACACCTTGCAACATAACCTGGAAATCGAAGTTTTTAAAAGAGGCATTAAAAATAAAGCCATACTGAAGTTTTGGCGTAGGGTTACCAATATAGGTGCGGTCCTTAGCATCCACATATCCGTTTCCGTCAATATCCTTAAATACCCGGTCTCCTGGTTTTAAACCAACCTGATACTGGGTTACTGCTCCAGAGGAAGCATCTGTGGCGGCAGCATTCAATTTATCAACATCGGTCTGGTCAACAGCAACGTGGTCAAATTTGTAGCCATAATACGATGCAAGCGGATGTCCAATATCGGTACGTGTACTATTACCAATACCTCCCACAAATTCACCCGCCGAAATAGGAGTATTACCTACGGTACCCAGAGCGGTAACTTCATTGGTACTATAGGTTGCATTTACAGTAACGTCCCATTTAAATTCAGATTCTCTACTGGTATAAGTTAGAGAACCTTCAAAGCCTGAATTCTTCATACTGGCAGCATTTACCCATTCTGTTCCAACGGCGCCAGGGTTTCCTAAACCAGAAGTAAGAGGTAATTGGGTATTGATCAGCAAATCTTTATTTGCACGGTTATAATAGTCAAATACAAAACTGATCTTATTATTAAATAATCCTAAGTCAAAACCCATATCGTATTGCGTTGTTTCTTCCCATTTCAGATTCGGATTTGGGATACTATTTATAGTAGCTCCATTTGAAAAAGTCCCGTTATCGCCAAAAGAATATACAATATTGTTGCTACTTCCTGTCCAGACAGTTGAAGAAGTCAGGTTAGGTGGAATATTATCATTCCCGGTTTTACCATAGCTGCCTCGCAATTTTAAATTGGATATTTCAGGAATGGAACTCATGAAACTTTCTTTAGATACGGTCCATGCTAATCCTAAGCCATAAAAGGTACCCCAGCGGTTATTTACACCAAATACACTGGATCCATCTCTGCGAATACTGACATTTAAAACATATCGGTCTAATAAAGTATAACCGACTCTACCAAAATAAGATAGCCTTGATTTCCCGCTATTTAATGAAGATCCGCTGATGGAGTTGGAATTGGCAAGTGCAACATTTTGAATGGCATCGCTCGTAAAGTTTGAACCGAGTAATTGAACGGAGCTGTATAAACCTGCCGGATTATATGAATTTCCAGCAGTTGCGCTAATATCGTGAATGCCAAATGTTTTGTCGAAGGAGAAGAAGTTCTCAAATAACATGTTATAATAGAAATTATAATTTTCAACCATATTGGATGTTGTACGGCTGAAGTTACCGCCATTCAAAGGATAGTTGAAAGTTTTATCGTGGTAATTTCCACCAGAAACCCTTGCCTGTGATTTAAATCTAAGGCCCCTCAAGATATCCAATTCACCGCTTAAATCAATTTCTGTTCCTAAACTTCTGCTATTGTAAGGAGAAAGGTACACGGAGGCCAGAGGATTGTTAGCATCGGTCAGATCGGTCACTTTATCGCTACGTGAATATCCACCGAGATTAGTTGGGTCATAGACACCAAGATATGGAGGCATGCGCAATGCATCGTTAAAATTGGCTGTACCACCGTTTTGGATATCATTCTTTATACGGATATTTTCGTTAAATCTAAGTCTTTTCTTGAACAGTTGTTCTGAAAGTTTTACTCCAAAAGTAAAACGTTTAAAATCTGAAGCAATGATGGTTGATTTTTCATCTTGATATCCTGTTGAAAATAAATAATTTACATTTTCATTACCTCCACCAAAGCTAAGACTATGTTGTGTAGTCATCGCTTTTCTGAATATTTCTTTTTGCCAATCGGTGCGGGTAATTCTCACATCCGGAGTAAGTAATTTATCTGATAATACCAATCCATTATTCTTCTGTATATCGGCTACAACATCTACATACTGGGTAGCATTCATCATACTCATACGTTTTGTAACTTCAGCAATACCTACAGATCCCTCATAATTCACTTTAATATCTCCGCTTTTTCCACTTTTAGTGGTCACAATTACTACTCCGTTAGCGGCGGCAGAACCATATATTGCAGTTGTGGAAGCATCTTTAAGTATCGTAACACTTTGAATATCGCTTGTAGGAATTGAATTAATATCACCGCCTGCAATACCATCAATCACGTAAAGCGGGTTAACGTTTGTGAAAGACCCCATGCCTCGAATGATAATTTTAGCGCCAGAGCCCGGATCACCTCCGTTATTTACTACCTGAACACCTGCTATTTTTCCCTGTAATGCCTGGTTAACATCAGTAGTTGATAAACCAACAATAGCCTCGCTGTTTAGTACAGACATAGAAGATGCTACATTTTTCTTTTGAGCAGAGGTGTAACCTATAACGACAACTTCTTCCAGTTTCTGCAAATCGGGAGCCATTTTTATATTAATGACAGCTTGTCCATTCACAGCAACAGTTTGGCTTAAATAACCCACAAACGAAAATACCAATTTCACATTTGAGTCAGTTACTTCAAGAGAATATTTACCATCGATATCGGAAATTGTACCGATGGTTGTTCCTTCTACAGAAATATTTACGCCAGGTAAAGCTTGATTGTCATCTGAAGATACTATTGTTCCTGATACTTTAAATTTCTGTACAATTGATCCATCAGGAGCAATATTAAAGCCTTTTGTTGGAGAATAAACACTACCGGAAACCTGTTGTGTAAAAATCAGGCTTGCTATTATTATGAGTTTTACAGCAAGTAGTATTTTTTTAAATCGCCAATTAGTAGAAATGCGATAGAAATAGTTAGTTTTTTTCATAGATTTAAAGGGTTTTAATAAATTACCAATTCCTGTAAGTAATTCTTATTGAAGAATTTCCTACAGGCAATAGTTTTAAAAGTTTATTAGTGATTAATTTTTTAACCGCTAGTTATTGGGAGATGTTGTCGGTTTGCCCCAATTTTTAAATAGTTTTTGTTTTTTTTCATAGGCAGAAGATTTGGTTATTAGGGTATATCCTTTTCAATTTTGATCAACGACCAGATGATTTCCACTATTGTTTTTAGCCCAGAATAGTATCGAAAGATTTCATCCAGGTTTGATTCAAACAATAAGTAGGAATTGTGAATTTAAGGTTAGTTTATAAAAGCATCAACTATCTGGCTTGTTAAATTTATGTTAGATTAGCTTCCTACATCTAGAAAATAATCTCTAAAATCCTTGGTATTCTATTATATTTATTTTATAATTGATAGTTTCCATGAGATAATTTTTATAATGACTTTTTCACTGGTTACCTCTGTTTCTGATTAGGACGGCCATTTAGATGTTGTTCATTTTAAGACTTATTTCTTTGCATTTTTAAGTACTCATAAATAAATAATTTATGTATAACAGAATGCTCCTAAATTCTTTATTCAGTTTCTCAGCTGAGCAGGAGAAATATTCACATTTCATCGAAGTTGGTGGCCTTCCCCGAAATATTATCCTTCCTTCAGGAAAAGGAAGATTCTCCAACAATGAATTTGTTGTATATGAAAGTCAGGACCATCAATTAAATGGAAATGAAAATTCTGAAAATTTTGAAATAAATTCACTGCCGTATACTAAAAAGTACTATAACCTGCCTGGAATTTTAGTGATTGAAGACAATATGGAGCTTCAGGAATATTTAGCAGGGCATTTTAATAAAAAATACAAAGTTCATATTGCAGAAGATGGTATGGAAGGTTTAAAACTAGCAAGAGAAACTGATCCTGATATTATTTTAACCGATGTGCAAATTCCTCATATGAACGGATATGAATTTTGTAAAAAACTCAGGCGGAATTTTGATACTTCTCATATACCGGTGATCATGCTTGATGCAAATAATACCATTGAGCACCACATAGAGGGGCTTTCAGCAGGAGCTGATGCTTATCTTGGCATACCTTTCGATATACAATTACTGGATGCGCAAGTCTACTCATTGTTGGAAAATAGAAAAACCCTCCGAAACAAATTTCATGGCATTGATACTGCTGAATATCTGGAAAAAAAATTGCCACGGAAAGACATGGATTTTATTCTAAATCTAAAACTTTTCATTGAAGAGAATATTATGAATCAGGAATTGAGTGTTGTATCACTTTCTGAGCATTTTACTGTTAGCCTTGCTCAATTTCACAGGAAAGTAAAGTCACTCACAGGTTCAACTCCAAATAATCTGATAAAATCAATCCGTCTTAAAAGAGCTTACAATCTCATTCGCGAAGGTGGATTGCGGGTCTCGGAAACAGCCTATCGAACCGGTTTTAGCGATCCAAATTATTTTTCTATCTGTTTTAAAAAAGAGTTTGGTGAGAATCCATCACAAATTGTCTCTTCAATAAAATACCATAGTGACTGGACCGATATTGGAACTTCTCCAAATGATGCAAAGCCAGACATTCTAATTATACATTAAAATCAGCAAGTGTATCAGGATACTCATTGTTATCAACCTTAGCTTTTATTTCTTTGAAAGCCTTAATCGTATAATCGACATCCTGAAGTGTGTGAGATGCAGTTGGAATAAGTCGCAGCATAACTACATCACGCGGTACCACTGGGTAAATAACGACAGAACAAAAGATTCCGTAATTTTCACGGAGGTCATAAATCATCCGGGTGGCCTGAGGAACCCCGCTTTTCATGAAAACAGGTGTCACTGGCGATTCGGTTTTTCCAAGATTAAGTCCTGCAGCTCGTAACCCTTTCTGAAGAGCATGGACAATAGTCCAGAGTTTCTCTTTTTGTTCGGGGTGAGCCTGGATAAATTCAAGTCTCTTAATTGCTCCAAGAGTCATTGCCATTGGCAGTGATTTGGCATATATCTGTGAACGAAGATTATAACGAAGAAAGTTAATGACATCCTTTGTACTGGCGACAAAACCTCCAATCCCGGCCATTGATTTTGCAAAAGTTGCAAAGTAGACATCAATCCCATCCTGAACTCCAAAATGTTCCCCTGTTCCGCTTCCGGTTGTACCCATCGTACCAAATCCATGTGCATCATCAACCAGAAAACGGAACTGATATTTCTTTTTCAGGGCTACAATCTTATCGAGTTTTCCAAGATCACCAGCCATGCCGAATACGCCTTCTGTTATCACAAGAATTCCTCCTCCTGATTCTTCGGTAAGTTTCTGAGCCCTTTGCAGTTGTTTTTCGCAACTCTCTATATCATTATGCGGAAATACAAACCTCTTTCCCATATGAAGACGCAATCCGTCCATTATACATGCGTGAGCTTCGGAATCATATACAATTACATCATGCCTGTCAACAAGTGAATCAATAATTGAGACCATTCCCTGGTAACCGAAGTTGAG
>PMIL01000203.1 GCA_003157075.1 Bacteroidales bacterium
GACATTCATTTACTCGAATCGCCACTTCTGCCCCTTATATAACCACCTAAAATTCATGTCATTCCGAGCGAAGCGAGGAATCTCCATGGATTCAGTCTGGATTAACTAAAATTGGGTTATCACTCTCTAAGATCTAAGAGGTTCCCCCGGTGGCGAATAGGAGTGCGGAAGCTTATATGCTCTTTAGGAATTCAGCAGCTTTTTCAAGTGCACGTTGAATACCTTCAGGATTTTTTCCGCCGGCAGTAGCCAGAAAGGGTTGTCCGCCCCCTCCGCCGTTTATTTCACCCGAGATTTCTTTAATTATTGATACCGCACTTATCTTTTTGTTTTTAACCAGATCATCAGTTACTGTCACAAGAATATTAGCTTTTCCGGCATTCACAGTCCCGATAACCATTACCATGCTTTCAGATGATGTTCTGAGCTGGTATGCAACATTCTTCAATATATCGGCTGATTCGGATTCAACCTGGCCTGACACGAACTTTATATCATTAATATTAATTGAATTATCAACCAGCTCCTTTATTCTGATAGTAGTTGCCTGAATCTGGAATCTTTCCATGCTCTTTTTAAGCGAATTGTTTTCTGTAATCAGTTTTTCAACGCTCTCAGTAACATTTCCCGGGCTCTTGAGAAGCGCAGCGATTTCGTCTACCGTTTTTAATTTATCATTTATATATTCTTCAGCTTTTGACCCTGTTACGGCTTCAATTCTCCTTATTCCGGCTGCTATGGCCCCCTCGGATACAATTTTCATCATTCCGATACTTCCGGTTGCCTTTACGTGAGTTCCACCGCAAAGTTCTATCGATTTACCAAATTCAACCACTCTTACCTCATCGCCATATTTTTCTCCAAAAAGGGCCATTGCGCCCATTGACCTGGCTTTTTCCATAGATACACCCTCAGTTATCCTGCCTGTATAATTATCTCTTATCAGCTGGTTTACCTGTTCTTCAACCTTTGCCAATTCTTCTTTGCTCATTTTGCTGAAATGGCTAAAGTCGAAGCGCAGGCGATCGGGTGTTACAAGAGATCCTTTTTGTTCAACGTGATTCCCAAGTACAGAACGCAAGGCAAAATGAAGCAAGTGTGTAGCGGTATGATTATTTGCGGTCATCAGTCGTTTTTCAGCATCCACTGATGCTTTGAAAACTGCTGTTGAATCAGAAGGTAATTTTACGGCAATATGAATTATGAGGTTATTTTCTTTAATTGTGTCTGAGATTCCAATTTTTTCTTTTGCTGAGGAGATAAAACCAGAGTCACCTATCTGACCACCTGATTCGGCATAAAAAGGTGTTTTATTAAAAACTAACTGAAAGGTCTCTTTCCCCTTGACTTTTACCGTCCTGAATTTTGTTATAATCACATCATCTTCTGTTTTTCCGTAGCCTGTGAATTCATTTCCGTCAGTTTCCTTTAGAACCATCCAGTCAGCAGTTTCAACTGAGGCATCTTCCCGTGACCTTTCCTTTTGATTTTTCATCTCATCTTCAAAGCCTTTAGTGTCAAGATCCATATTATTCTCCTTGAGAATGAGTTGGGTCAGATCTATCGGAAATCCGAAAGTATCATACATCTCAAATGCTACTTTCCCTGAAAGAACATTTTTTTGTTCTTTCCGAAGATCTGTGATCATCCGGTCTATCATTTTCAGTCCTTTGCCGAGAGTTTTCAGGAAAGCAGTTTCTTCCTCGAAAATAATTTTTGCTATCTGCCCCTGACCAGATTGAAGTTCAGGATATTGGCCGCCCATGGTTGAAGCAAGAACTGGTACAAGCTTGTAAATGAATGGCTCCTCAATCTCTAGAGTATTGTACCCATAACGTACTGCACGGCGTAGAATTCTTCTTATAACATATCCGGCTTTATTGTTCGATGGAAGCTGGCCATCAGCAATCGAGAATGAGACAGCTCTCAGATGATCCGCAACTACACGAAGGGCAATATCCCACTTTTCATTAACTCCGTATTTCTTTCCTGTGATAAACGATATTTTCTTTATAATCTCCTGGAAAATATCTGTATCATAATTCGATTTTTTATCCTGAACAACCATACAAAGCCTCTCAAATCCCATTCCGGTATCCACATGCTTGCTGGGTAAAATCTCTAATGAACCGTCAGCTTTACGGTTATACTGGATAAATACCAGATTCCATATCTCAATTACCAGTGGATGTCCTTTATTTACAAGTTCATGTCCGGGTATTTTTTCCCTTTCCGATTCATTCCGCAGATCGACATGTATTTCTGAACATGGTCCGCATGGCCCCATTTCTCCCATCTCCCAGAAATTATCTTTTTTTGATCCTTTCAGGATACGATTTTTATCAATATTAGATGCCCACTGATCGAATGATTCCTGATCAAATTCAAGCAATTCAGATTTGTCACCTTCAAAAATCGTAACATATAAACGGTCTTTATCAATTTTCAATTTATCATTGAGAAATTCCCAGGCCCAGTTTATAGCATCTCTTTTGAAATAGTCACCGAAAGACCAGTTACCAAGCATTTCAAACATTGTATGGTGATAGGTGTCATGTCCAACCTCTTCAAGATCATTATGTTTCCCGGATACTCTTAAGCACTTCTGGGAGTTTGCAACTCTTTTATTCACAGCCATTCTGTTTCCAAGGAAAATATCTTTGAACTGGTTCATCCCTGCATTTGTAAACATCAGGGTAGGGTCATTTTTAACTACCATTGGAGCGGATGGTACAATCACGTGACCTTTGGATTGGAAAAATTCAAAAAATAACTGCCTCAGTTCCAGTGACTTCATCTTATTTAGAATTATGTTAAATTACCGTTCGTCAAAATTCGGGTTGTAAAATTAGTTTATTTGGTTTAGATTTGTCAAATTGCAAAATAAAAATAAAAAAACCTCTAAGCCTGTTGAAACGAAATAGGAAATATGTTCTTGATTTATCTGACCTGCAATTTAAACAGGTAAAGCTGCCCTGGAAGAAGAAATTTATAAATATTCTTCTGTGGTTTGCAGGCTCTATTATTGTAACTACCTTATATTTAACTTTTTTTGAAAATGTGTTTGGCTCCCCCAAAGAGAAGTTACTTAGAGCCCAGATCGAAAACCTTAAACTTCAGTATTCCCTTATAGGAAGAGAGCTTGATAACTCAATGGCATCTCTGAACAGTCTCAGGCTATCTGATGATAAACGCTACAGGCCAATACTCGATATGGATAGTGTTCCTGAATCATACAGAAAAGCAGGATTCGGAGGGGTGGACAGATATCAGGGTCTGACCGGTTTTCAGAATTCTGATCTGCTGATTGAATATAAATCCAAGATCGATGAAATAAAGAGTATGTCAACCGTTCAAAATGAATCTTTTAAAACTATAGCTGATAGATCTGTTGAATGGAAAAGAGAGATTGATCATTTTCCGGGGATAAGCCCTGTGAATGTAAAATTCAGACTTGGTGACGGACTACGGTGGCGGACAGTTCATCCCGTATTAGGAACAGCACGTATGCATAACGGACAGGATTTTGATGTTCCTTACGGGACGCAGGTTTATGCAACCGGTGATGGATCAGTTATTGAATCTGGCTGGAATTCAGGCGGATTCGGAAATTGTATCGTAATTGATCATGGTTATGGACTTCAAACTGTATATGGTCACCTTAGCGATATTAAAGTTGTCAGAGGTCAGAATGTAAAAAGAGGTGATATTATAGGTATAAGCGGAAGTTCAGGAATGTCCTCCGGGCCGCATCTTCACTATCAGATAGAACAATTCGGAGCACACAAGAATCCGATAAACTTCTTTAATAACGATGTCAATGCTGAGGAATACAATGAAATGATTCAGGCATTCGAATCAAAATCCAAATTAAGATAATCTTTTACCTCCTCAAATTTTATTCATCTTGCCGGCCAAATCGGTTTCTACGTTTCTTATATTTTCAGATTTGATTATCTTTGCCGATTATGAAACCGACAAAATATAAGTTTAATCCTGATTCTCTGAGCTTTGATAAAATAAGACTCGGTATCAGAACTTTATTACTCAAGTTTCTTGCTTATTTTGTCGGATCACTGATCATAGCTTTAATTTACTGGGGTATTTTTGCTTCATTCTTTGATTCGCCCAAGGAGAAAGCCCTCAAGCGCGAAGTGGAACAGATGACTATTCAATATGATCTTATTCACAGGGAAATGGCGGATGTTGAAAATGTTCTGACCGACCTCCAAAAAACAGATGACAATCTCTATAGAACTATTTTTGAAGCTGAACCTATCCCTTCAACAGAGAGGGAAGGAGGCATAGGAGGAGTAAACAGATACGAGGCTCTCGAAGGCTTTAATAATTCAAAACTTATTATAGAAACAGCCAATCGGCTCGACAAGATAAGGAAGAAAGTTTATATTCAGTCAAAATCATACGACAATCTTATAAAACTGGCTGAAAACAAAGAAGATATGCTCAGGTCGATCCCCTCAATTATCCCGATATCCAATAAGGATCTGACAAGAACTGCTTCAGGCTATGGCTGGAAGATACATCCTTTTTATAAAATAAGTAAATTCCATTTTGGTATGGATTTTACAGCACCACTGGGAACAGAGGTTTTTGCAACTGGAAAAGGAACAGTTGTCAGTGTATTAACCACACAAAGAGGTCTCGGAAAACAGATTGTTATTGATCATGGGTTCGGTTACACAAGCATCTATGCCCATCTCAGTAATTTCAATGTCAGGGTTGGCCAGAAGGTCCAAAGAGGTGATATTATTGGATTTGTCGGAAGCACAGGGACTTCAGTAGCTAACCATCTTCATTATGAGATCAAACTGAACGGTGCGAATGTGGATCCTGTCAACTATTATTTCGAAGATCTCAGCCCCGAGGCTTATGAAAGAATGATCGAGATTGCTTCAAAAACCGGGCAGTCATTTGATTGAATCCTTGTTGCCGGTCGGGCTCTGAATTAATCATTTGAATCCGATCTGGCTCACTATAAGTGAAATAATATATCTTTGCTAATGTGAATCATTAAATAATCAGGAGTTATGCCTTATGTTGAAAAAAAAGTCGAAAAACTCTATTACCCTATAGGTGAAGTTGCTGAAATGCTGGGAGTGCCGATATCTACGATAAGGTTCTGGGAAAATGAGTTTACCGTTTTGAAACCAATGAAAAATAAAAAAGGGAACAGGTTGTTTACCCCCTCTGATATAAAAAACCTCCGGATCATACACCACCTGGTAAAAGAGGAAGGAATGACTCTTTCGGGAGCCAAAAAACGACTATCGGAAAAATGGGATGAAACAGATTATAAGTTTGAGATAAACGAATCTTTAGAAAAAATTAAATCCATGCTTCTCGATATAAGAGATAATATCTAATTCATCTCAGTGAAACTCTGTGTCTTCTCTGTGTAACTCTGTGTAAGTTATGTAATACTTTGGTTACACGGAGGTTCACAGAGGAGGCACAGAGAGCCACAGAGAAAAAAATCATGAAATTAAAAGAATTTACATCATATCTCGATTCTGCAATACCATTGGCTTACCAGGAAAGTTATGATAATTCCGGCCTGCAGATTGGTCTGCCGGATCAGGAGATCCACTCTGCCATGATATGTCTCGATGTTACCGAAAAAGTAGTTTCTGAAGCTATTGAGGCTGATTGTAATTTACTTATATCGCATCATCCTTTGATTTTCAATGGAATTAAGAAGCTGACAGGGAATACTTATACTGAAAGGATCCTTTATGAAGCTGTTAAGAATGATATCGCGGTTTATTCAGCTCATACCAATCTGGACATGTTAAGCGATGGAGTTAGCCATAAGATGGCTGAAAAGATTGGCTTGGATACGATTAGTGTTTTATCACCTTCTGATAACAGATTGCTAAAACTTGTCACATACATTCCCGAATCTCATTTTGAAAAAGTAAAAATCGCTCTGTTTGAAGCAGGAGCAGGCGTAATTGGCAACTATGACAATTGCGGATTTGCTGTTTCCGGGACGGGCAGTTTCAAGGGAAACGAAACCACCAATCCATTTGTGGGAGAAAGAGGGAAGATTCATTCTGAAAACGAGATCCGCTTTGAAACCGTATTGTTTACACATCTAAAAGCCAGGGTGATAAAGGCTCTGGTTGAAGCTCATCCCTATGAAGAGGTCGCATATGATCTTTATGCTCTGGAAAATAATAATATCGGGATAGGGTTGGGATGTGTTGGAATATTGCCTGAACCGCTTCCGGAAATGGATTTTCTGAACCTTATTTATTCAGTATTCGATGCCAAAGGTATCAGGTACTCAAACCCGACAGGCAAAATGGTCAGCAAAGTCGCCCTCTGCGGAGGATCAGGTGCCTCTTTGATCAATGAGGCAATTCATACGGGAGCTGACGTGTTTCTGACTGCCGATATCAAATATCATGATTTTTTTAAGACTGAAAACAGGATTCTCCTGGTAGATGCCGGACATTTTGAGACTGAAAAATTCTCGAGAGAAATTTTAAAAGACTTAATTATTAAAAAATTCCCTAAATTTGCAGTCCGGTTTTCAGAAACAAATACGAATCCGATAAATTATTTTTAAAGATGGAAAAAGCAAAATCACATGAGTCTGAAATTTCTGTAGAGGAGAGATTAAGAGCTTTGTATGGTTTACAATTAGTTGATTCAGAAATAGATAAGATAAAGACGCTGCGGGGTGAATTACCCCTGGAAGTACAGGATCTTGAAGATGAGATAGCTGGATTGGAGACAAGATTAGGGAATCTGAAAGATGAAGTATCTAATCTTGAAAAGTCGGTTTTGAAGAAGAATAATGAGATTTCCGACGCTGAAGCGCTGATTAAAAAATACGAAGAACAGCAAAAAAATGTAAGAAATAACAGGGAATTTGATTCTCTTTCTAAAGAGATTGAATATCAAAACCTGGAGATTGAACTTTTCAATAAAAAAATTAAAGAATTCAATTTTCTTATAGAAGAAAAGAAACTGGTTATTAATGATTCTGAAGCTACACTCAACGATAGAAAAACCGATCTTGAAAATAAAAAATCAGAACTCGACGAAATTATTTCCGATACTCAGAAAGAGGAAGAAGGCCTTTATAAAAAATCTGAAAAAGTTGAGGCAATTATTGAAGAACGGTTGCTTACAGCTTACAAAAGAATCCGTTCCAATGCCAGAAACGGTCTTGCAGTCGTACCAGTACAAAGGGATGCCTGCGGAGGTTGCTTTAATCAGATACCACCTCAGAGACAGCTTGATATCAAATCGAGAAAGAAAATTATCGTATGTGAATACTGCGGACGAATTCTTGTTGATGATGAAATAATTAAAGAAGGCCACCTTTAACAAACCGGTCTGAACTAATGAAAGCCGACTCCTCCAGGGTCGGTTTTTTTGTTTTTTCTCCCCCTTGCGAGAGATGCCGTGAAGCTGCAGAGAGGGTTCTCTCATCAAAAAATTCCTACCTTTACATTATAATTTTCAATTTCATTCTATGACCTCCGCTGAATTCAAAAAAAAGATCGCAGAAGGAATTCCTGCCGAACTTCCTGAACTGAAATCCTATGATCAGAATATTAATCATGCACCTAAAAGAAAAGATATACTGGACAATACAGAAAAACGGCTTGCAATAAAGAATGCCCTAAGATATTTTCCGGAGAAATTCCATCAGCTTCTGGCAAAAGAATTTGCTGGTGAACTGCTTGCTTATGGAAGAATTTATATGTACAGATTCCGGCCTGATTATGATATTAAAGCCCGTCATATTGAAGATTTTCCTTACCGTACACGCAGTGCAGCGGCTATTATGCTTATGATTTCAAACAATCTCGACAGCATAGTAGCCCAGCACCCGCATGAACTGATTACATATGGCGGCAATGGTGCTGTATTTCAAAACTGGGCACAGTACAGGTTAACTATGAAATATCTTTCTGAGATGACTGATGAACAAACTCTGGTCATATATTCAGGACATCCGCTTGGTCTCTTTCCTTCATCAATAGATGCTCCCAGGTTAGTTGTTACAAACGGGATGGTGATACCAAACTATTCTTCTCAGGACCACTGGGAAAAGTTTAATGCACTAGGTGTATCACAATATGGTCAGATGACAGCAGGATCATATATGTATATCGGACCTCAGGGTATCGTTCATGGTACAACGATTACCCTCCTTAATGCAGCCAGGATGAAAATGAAATCAAAGGGAAGGTCAGGATTGAAATTGTTTGTATCATCAGGGCTGGGCGGAATGTCGGGCGCTCAACCAAAGGCAGCAAAAATTGCAGGAATTATTTCGGTTATCGCTGAGGTAAACAGGAAAGCTCTTAATACCAGACATTCCCAGGGCTGGGTTGATGAGGTTTATTCTGATTTGAATGCCCTGGTTACAAGAGTAAAACGGGCAGTTTCAGGAAGTGATGTTGTATCTTTTGCTTACGAAGGAAACATAGTTGACATTTGGGAAAAATTTGCGGATGAAAAAATCCATATCGACCTTGGTTCAGACCAGACTTCTCTTCATAATCCCTGGTCAGGTGGATACTATCCCGCAGGTTTAAGTTTTGAAGAATCAAACGAGATGATGTCGAAAGATCCAGCAAAGTTTAAGGATGCAGTCCGAATATCATTGAGAAGACAAGTTGAGGCTATAAACAAACATTCTCTGCTGGGCACTTATTTTTTTGATTATGGCAATGCCTTTCTCCTTGAAGCTTCAAGAGCCGGCGCAGATGTAATGAAGTCAAATGGCGAATTCAGGTATCCTTCCTATGTTCAGGATATTATGGGTCCGATGTGCTTTGATTACGGATTTGGTCCTTTCAGATGGGTATGTTGTTCAAATGAACCGGCCGATCTTGAAGTGACTGACAAGATTGCAATTGGGACTCTCGAAAAACTGATTAAAGAATCACCCGATCAGATAAAACAGCAGATGGATGACAATATCCGATGGATTAAAGAAGCAGGGAAAAACAATCTGGTGGTGGGTTCTCAGGCTCGAATACTCTATGCCGATGCCGAAGGGAGAATGGAGATTGCAGCCGCTTTCAACTCTGCGATAGCAAAAGGCCGGGTTTCCGCACCCATTGTAATTGGGCGTGATCACCATGATGTGTCAGGCACAGATTCACCCTACAGGGAAACCTCCAATATTTATGACGGTTCTAAATTCACCGCCGATATGGCTGTTCAGAATGTAATAGGTGATTCCTTCCGTGGTGCTACCTGGGTTTCCCTGCACAATGGAGGTGGAGTGGGATGGGGGGAAGTGATAAATGGAGGATTTGGTATGGTGCTTGAAGGCACTCCTGAAACTGAAATCAAACTCCGCAGGATGCTCCATTGGGATGTCAGCAATGGTATAGCGCGCAGAAGCTGGGCACGAAATAAGGAGGCAATGTTTACTCTTAAAAGAGAAATGGAAAAAACACAGGAATTGAAAGTGACCGTGCCTTATATTGCAGATGACGAGATAATCGAGAAGGCTCTTAAAGAAGTTGGTTCTGGGTCCTAGGTCCTTGGTTCTGGGTCCCTCTTGCTTTAAATTAATAGAATAATCATTATCAAATAGTTAACACAACCAGTGCCCGGTAACCAGCAACCAGTACCCAGAACCTAGTATTTTCCGCATGACAGCATAACAAGCAGGCAGTCGCTGACCACTTCAATGCCTTTTTTTCTTAATATTTCCTCAAATTCAGAGTTGGCTGTTCCGGGATTGAAGATAATCCTCTTGGGTTTCAGAGATATTATATCATCGTAGTATTCCCTTTGATTATTTGCATTAAGATACAATGCAATGGTATGAACAGAGTCAATGTCTTCCGGCAATCTATTCGTGATTTTAAGATCATCCCTTTCAAAATCTCTCTTTCCGACAGCGATAACCGGAATTTTTCTTGAAAGAAGGCTTCTGACCGCTCTGTATGAATATCTGTCTGGATTAGGGCTTGCTCCAAGCACCAGTGTAATTTTTTCCATCTCGTATAACATTATTATCCTTTTCCCTGCATTGTAATAAGAACCACCGCAATTGCGACAATTCCTTCCTCTCTGCCTGTGAATCCGAGTTTTTCAGTAGTTGTGGCTTTCACACCTATGCTATCAGGTCCAGTATTGACAATCGATGAAATAGTGTTTTTCATCTCCTGAACGAAGTTAGATATTTTAGGCTTCTCCAGACACACGGTACAATCTATATTTCCAACATTGAATCCTTTATCCCTGATCAGGTCAAATGTGTTTTTCAGAAGGATCTTGCTATCGATATTTTTATATTTAATTTCTGTATCAGGAAAATAATGTCCGATATCTCTCAACCCTGCTGCTCCAAGCAAGGCATCGCATATTGCATGAAGAAGGACGTCTCCGTCAGAATGGGCAATGCAGCCTTTTTCAGATGGGATATTTACACCTCCGAGCCATAAATCTTTTCCAGTCTCAAGACGGTGAAAATCAATTCCCTGCCCAATCCTGATGATCATCCCTTTGATCTGTTGGCGTTTCTCAGAGCATTGAAATCCCAGGCTATGGAAAACCTCAATGTACGTGCCAGAGGATGATTTTGTGAAAGTGGCATTAGATATGAAAAATCGAGAGTGAAAGCCTTTAGCCTGAACCCGGCACCGGCTGTGAAATATTTCCGGTTTCCTTTGGTTGCGTTTTCATGAAAATAACCTCCTCTGATAGCAAACTGGTTATTATACCAGTATTCAACTCCTGAGGAATAGGTAATCTCATGCAATTCTTCCTTAAACCCACCCGGAGCGTCAAAAAATGATTGAAATATCGCAACCGGAACTGATACATTCGGATCTTTTCCTTTTATGATACTATCAGGATTTGTACTGCTGTAATAGGGCGGGGTTGGTACGAGTAGTTTATTCAGATCGAGTGTTGCAGTTATCTTATTAAAATGGTCCAGGTTTATTGTGACTGAAGTGCCAAGCCGCAAATCCATAGGAATAAAATCAGCTGTCTGTGCTGCTGAATAACTCATCTTAGTCCCGATGTTTGAAAAATTGAGGCCTAAGCCAAGTTGGCCATCCTTACTGAAGAGACTGATTTTTTTCTGATAATATGTGGAAACATCTGCTGCAAAAGATATTCCGGGCCTTGTGGCAGTCCCTCCTGAGTAAAATCCGCCTGTTAAGTTGGAGTATATAAATCTGAAAGCGATTCCTCCTGAAAGATTATCGGTAAAGAGCCTGGAATAGCCGGCATCTACTGCAAATTCATTTGGATTAAATGTACGCTGAAGGTTACCAAAATCATCGGTGAAGGGAACATCGCCTAGCGAAGAATATAGAAGACTGGCCGATATAACCTGTTTGGTGTCAATTCTTTTATATCCTGCAAGATAAGCAATATTTATGTCAGGAACCAAATTTCTTAACCAGGGAGAATAGGATATTCCTATTCCTCCATTGCCATCAATAAAAGCAAATTTAGCAGGATTCCAGTGCTGGCTGTAAACATCAGGAGAGGTAGCCACTCCTGCATCTCCCATTGCTCCGGCTCTAGAATCGGGAGCTATTGTCAGAAATGGTACAACTGTTTGTATCGCATGTAGCTGTCCGGAACTCCCCTGAGAAAAAAGTAATGTTTTACCCGACAGGGCGATGAGCAATATTAATAAAGCAACTTTATCTTTTTTCATACCAAAATTTATCATTCAACGGTTTTACAAATATAAAACTATTTTTCAACCTTAATATTGTATAACTATCACAAAATGATCATACGCCCCGATGTCCTTGCTATTTCACCGGTTATTGTAGTAATTGTTACAGTATAGGGATACAAACCTCTTCCGGCTCTTTTTCCTCCTTCATCATTTCCATCCCATATTACAGGAGGAAGAATATACCCTGCAGCCACGACTTTTGTTTTTATTATTTTTATGATTCTTCCGTCAATACTAAAGATACTTATGGTAACATTCAGCTCATTATCAGGTCTGTTATGCTCAAGACTTATTTTCGTTTCCCCGAAAAACGGATTTGGATAATTCAGAAGGTTTGTGAGCAGGAATTTTTCTCCTGTAACAACCTGAAACAGAATCGTTTTTACTGTTGAATTATTAAAATTGTCCCAGGCTTTCAAAGTAAGCGAATGACTGCCAGGAGTCAAGCCGGAAAGGCTATAGGAAACCGTTCCTTCCTTATAGTTATTAAAATCATTTTCAAAATAACTATTCAGAATCATGGAATTAACCGGATCATTATCAAGATATCCTGTAAGATCATGACCGATGCCTGATCCTGTAGTATTAATCCCTCCGGAGTCCTTAATTAAAGCAAGCAGGGTGGGATTGGAATCAGTAATTCCCCCGTTTTTGAATAAGGTGTCGTTCATGTATAATTTAATTTCGGGACCTGTACTGTCCCCTGACATGTTCCTTGAGAATCCCCCGACTATTATGTCACTGAAACTCCCGTTCATGTCTGTTTTATCATCATTTGCATAATAACTGATTTTACCTGGACCAAATTTGTAATCAATATCTCTTGGTACAATGAACGTAAAACTGAATCTGCCGTCTTTAACTAAAGTCTTGCCACTGAATAGGATATTATTCATTAGATTGAATGTCATGCTCGGGCCGCCATCATTTGCAAGAGTCCTAATATTGCGTGCTTTATCGAAGACGAGCGGAGATACGACGCCATTGAAAGTGCTTTGCAGGTTCCCCGTTCGATCTGCAATATGACCTGCAACATTAACAAGGGTAAGAGCTTTAAGAGTATCAATCTGATCATGAACAGAAGCATTGTCGATTGAGTCGGTGACCACAGTGCCGTAATACGGATATGCAAGATATAATGCGGGATCTCCAAGGAGTGTGAAGTTTCTTTTATTCGGACCGGAGCCGGAGTTGTTTTTCGCATTTTTTATTATGTCGCCAAAACAAAGTGGATTTCCAGCTTCATCCCTGTTAAATGCAGAACTGAATATATTTTTGTTCAGATCATAATTCGGGGCAGAATATACAAGACGGGTAGTTGACATTAGCGCTATTCCACCCCCGTTTTTGTTCAGAAGTATCATCTCTCCGCCCGAATCTTTCCCGATCATCTGTTTTGTCGCAATGTTGATTTCCATATCATCGAACCGGCTGAATTCACAGGTTGCGGTAATAAAAAGCGGCAGCTTACCCCCGTTTTTCCATGAGGTAATATCTTCAGGCCTTATTACCCTTTCGGCAGCCAGACTATTCTCATTTCCATGCCCGGTATAATTAAAAATCAGACACCCTGCATTGATCCTGTCCGTAATAGCTTTGTTAACATCCGGATAAGACTGTCCGTTCACAGTTGTTGTCTGCGTGTAAGCGTCGAGATAGATTTTGTCGATATTATACGCAGGAACACTATCTTTTAATACTGCGGCAAGACCCTCAGCATCGGACATATGAGTATTGCCATCTTCATCATCTGCTGAAAGACAGATCACATTTCTCCAATCTCCCATATTTGCCGGATCAATATATTTCCTGATCTTGGAAAGTACAATTCCGGCCTGGGTTGTATCAGAAACAGGGAGACGTCCGATACCAATGTCTTCCGTTCCATTTGCCTCTCCTTCGCCGTCATCCAGAAGACCGTAGAAATCATCTGAAGTAAAAGAGGACACAACGACATTAGAATTTACTGACTGATAGGTAGGAATGAAATTGGGATTGTTCGGAGGCGGGGTTTTATTTTCATAAGAGCCATCCCCAAAAAGCAGCAGGTATTTAAGTGGATGAGCGCTTCCTTTTTGTTTCAAATATTTCATTCTCATGAAATTCCTGATCGCATTAATATCAGGGATCCCGCCTGAAAACTCATTATATATCTGCTCGGGAGTAACAATCTGAGATGTTATCCCCTGCGCTTTAAGATGAATATCAGCGAGCTTTTCTGCATATGGCTTAAATAAGGGATGGGTTACGATAATCATATCTGCAGCAGAAGAGGAATGAAGATCCTGGTTTGGAACAGAATTTGTTTTAATAGCTGGTACTTTTGCATCGTCTGAAGAAAAGGCAATAAAGGTCTTTAGGGTATCTGTACTGCATTTGAATCCGATTTTCCCTGCTGCCTGGGTATATGCGATCTGCCTGACATTTTCGGGATCAGTAACATCCCATATTATTGGATTAGTTGAATGATTCTGAATTGAAAAGCCAGTTATTCTTCCCGGTGCAACTGATTTTGAATCAATGAATTGAACAAATGATCCGTCAAAAGAGCTGGAACATCTTACCTGCAGTGTTATCCAGTCAAGCCAGCCGTGTGCTCCTGTCTGATTGTTATTTATGAATTTGATATCATAAACCGGTGATGCCGAGGAAGACTGAATTGAGCCGGCTGAATCGGTGATCTGGGAATAGGTTCCGGTATAATCGTAAAGATCTACGCCCTGGACGCCAATACTGTTTTTCAGGATCGATCCTTCATAAAACCCGAAGGAAGTCGGACTTTCTGCCCTCGCTGAAACTCTGATATTGTATTTTACGTTTTCATTGGTTAAAAGTGACTTAAATCCAGGGTCAATATGAATATCAGAAATTTCCTGAAACCACTCTCTGCCTGATTTAATCAGGTTTACATCATCTTGTTCATGAATAAAGAGAACATCTGACTCAGATGAAGAGTAAGTGGCTGGTTGCGAAGGTTCTACAGCTGTGAGTATCTCTCTTCCGGGTGTTGTGGATGAAGTGATGAAATAAAATGCCGTATCAGAATAATTATGATGTAAATGTTCATAAACTCCGGTTGTCTGATTGAAAATCCATCTTCCGGTGCTTTTTGCATAAAAAAGAAGAAAATCCCCTTCGTTGAAAATGCCATCGTTCCCTTTACTCATGAATATTGACAGCTCCTTAAGGTCGTCCGGTTTCGGATCATCATTATAGTATGATAACTGGCCGAAGTTGTTTCCAAAGATTCTTGGATTAGAAGGGTTTTCCAGTCCCAGCTGCTTTAATTTTGAATAGTCTAACCGGTAAATTCCGTCAGCTGTAATGGCAATCTTGAACCAGATACCCTTTGAAAGTTTTGAAGTTGAAGAATAACTATCTTTGGAATTCTGTCCATAAAGGCTGGCAGAAAAAACCACTGTGCAGATCAGATATATTTGAACAATTCTTCTCATTTGTACCAGCAAAGATAGGAATGTGCCTATTGTTTGCTAACTTATTCAGTTTTTTTGTAGTTATGGCTTTGGATAATAATAACGATATCATTTCGTTGATATTGCAGTAATTTTTAATATGTTGAGACAATTAAACAGTATAATTATAATCATTCTTTTGTTTCCGTTGTTTGGTTTCGGGCAGGAGACTGATCCCGGACCCGCGTACCAGATGTTAATGATAAAAAATCCTTCGCTTGCCGGTTGTGAGGGGGATGGTGTTTTAAGGTTGTCATATCTTAATTTTTATCCCGGGAACAATTATAATCTTCATTCAGCCTATTTTTCTTATGACTCCTATTTATCTGGTTTACACGGAGGTGCGGCTGTCTATTTTGCAGATGATTATCTGGGTGGTATCATAAACGATTTCAGGGGAGGACTTTCTTACGCATATTTTTTGCAGGCAGGAAAGAATCTTTATATTAATGCAGGACTTTCAGGCTCAATTTATCACAGAGGTTTTAATTTCGGAGACGCAATTTTGCCGGACCAGATTGATCCTCTTGGCGGTGTGTCAGTGTCTTCTTCAGAAGTTTTATCTTCAGCCGGAAAAACTATTTTTGACATTGGTGCAGGATTTTTGTTTATGTCAGGACAATTTTCAGGTGGATTTTCCATTAATCATCTTGCGGAACCTGACTTGTCAACCACAGGTCTTTCTGACGAAAGACTGAAACGAAAACTCCTTGTCCATCTGTCAGGTGATTTTATTCTGAGTAAAGCACGTGATCTTAAAATACAGCCTCTTACTTACTTTGAAATACAAAGCGGCTATTTAAATGGCGGAGCAGGGGCAGCATTGGAAACTAAATTTCTGGCAATTAACATTGTTGTTTTAGGTGATAATGGGAAAAACATGAATATTCAGACCGGATTTTCCTTTAAAACAGGGAGAATTTCCATATATTACAATTACAGATTTAATGCAGTATCGGGAAATGAATTCATGCCATTATCGCTTCTCCATCAGACAGGACTTGCATTCAGTTTGAACAATGTTGAAAAAAGAAATACAATCAAAACAATAAATTTCCCTAAATTGTAGTTATATTTGATGAGTAAAAAAAAATTGATTAATTAATATTTGTTATATTTGTTTTTCTTAAAAGCCATAAAACTAAAGGAGTTATGTATAAATTCAGAGCCTTACCGGTTGTTTTAATCACTGTCTTGCTTTTTACATCCTGTATTTTTAAGAAGAAAGGGAAAGATAATGTTTCCACTTCAACAGGCTGGGAGTATAATAATCCTGACAATGGCGGATTTGAAGTAGCCCTTGGTGCTGAGCAGAAAACGGGTCCCGGCCTTGTCCTTATTGAGGGAGGTCGTTTTACTATGGGACAGGTGCAGCAGGATGTTATGTTTGACTGGAATAACAGACCAAGAACTGTTACCGTTTCTTCATTTTATATGGATGAAACAGAAGTAAAGAATATTGATTACCGTGAATATCTTTTCTGGTTGAGAAGGGTATACAAAGATTATCCTGAGGTTTACAGAAGAGCATTACCTGATACATTAGTCTGGAGAAGTCCTATGGGTTTCAATGATCCGTATGTGGAATATTACTTCAGGCACCCGGCTTATAATAATTATCCGGTTGTTGGTGTCAGCTGGGTGAAG
>PMIL01000147.1:0-4719 GCA_003157075.1 Bacteroidales bacterium
TGCAGAATCCCTGATTCCTTTTATCGAAGAGAACCCAAAGTATAAACATGCAAAAATTCTGGAAAGAATTGCAGAACCTGAGAGAACAATAATCTTCAGAGTTCCATGGCTGGATGACAAAGGGGAAGTTCAGATCAACAGGGGTTTCAGAATAGAAATGAATAGTGCGATAGGCCCATATAAGGGTGGATTAAGACTTCATCCTACAGTAAACCTGGGTATTCTTAAATTCCTTGCCTTCGAACAGGTTTTTAAAAACAGCCTCACAACACTCCCAATGGGCGGTGGCAAGGGCGGTTCAGATTTTGATCCCAAAGGCAAATCCGACAACGAAGTAATGAGATTCTGTCAGAGCTTCATGTCAGAGCTGTTCCGCCATATCGGGGCTGATACAGATGTACCTGCAGGCGATATTGGTGTTGGCGGACGTGAGATAGGATTTCTTTTTGGTCAGTATAAGAGACTAAAAAATGAGTTTACAGGTGTTCTCACCGGAAAAGGAATTGAATGGGGCGGTTCACTTATCCGTCCTGAGGCTACAGGTTACGGAGCCACATATTTCGCACAGGAGATGCTCTCAACCCGTAAGGAAAGCCTTAAAGGGAAAATCGTTTGTATATCAGGATCAGGAAATGTTGCCCAATTTGCTACGGAAAAAGTTACGGAACTGGGTGGCAAGGTAGTTACAGCTTCCGATTCAAATGGCTTTATTTATGANNAGAGGCAGGATAAAAGAATATGCCGAAAAGTTCGGAGTTGAATATTTTGAAGGAAAAAGACCCTGGATTATTAAATGCGATATTGCTATGCCATGTGCTACACAGAACGAGATAAATGAAGAAGAAGCCGGTTTACTGGTTAAAAACGGATGTATCTGTATATCTGAGGGTTCTAATATGCCATCCACAATTGAAGCTGTCGGAGTTTTTCTGGATGCAAAGATCCTTTACGGACCGGGAAAAGCTGCAAATGCCGGAGGTGTTGCCACATCAGGTCTTGAAATGACACAAAACTCCATGAGATTGCCATGGTCGCGTGAAGAGGTTGATGAAAAACTTCAGACAATTATGAAAAATATTCATAAGACATGCGTTAAGTATGGGACCAAAGAGGGTGGATTTATAAACTATGTTGACGGCGCCAATATAGGTGGATTTGTCAAAGTGGCAAATGCCATGATCGCTCAGGGAGTTGTTTAATGCAGTATATTGATACTCATACACATCTTTATCTTCCGGAATTTGATGCGGACAGGGATGAAGTGGTAAACAGAGCTTTAGGCAACGGCATTTCTAAAATGCTGTTGCCTAATATTGATATCACCTCTGTTGAACCGATGCTTTTTGCGGTTAGCAGATACCCGCGTATCTGTTATCCTATGACAGGTCTTCATCCTACATCTGTCAAGGATGATTATCTGACTCAACTCGACAAGATTGAAAGCCTCGTCTTAAAATGTAAATTTGTTGCAATAGGAGAAATCGGAATAGATCTCTACTGGGATAAAACTTTTATTAAGGAACAGCTGATTTCATTCAGCAGGCAGATTGCATTCGCTCTTGATTTGGGATTGCCTGTTGTTATCCACTCACGAGATTCATTTCCTGAGGTTTTTTCAGTTTTGGATAAGTTTAAAGGCAGACCAATTAATGGTGTCTTCCATGCTTTTACAGGAAGTATACAGGACGCTGAAAAAGCTATTGAGTTGGGCTTCAAACTCGGAATAGGAGGTATTGTCACATTTAAGAATTCGGGTTTGGATAAAGTTGTGAAGGAGACCGGACCGGGACATCTTATTCTTGAAACTGATTCGCCATATCTTGCCCCGGTCCCGTACAGGGGCAAAAGAAATGAGAGTTCGTATATTCGCATCATAAATAAAAGACTGGCTGAGATTTTCGGAAAAAGTGAGGAAGAAATTGCGGTAATAACATATGAGAATTCAACCAGACTTTTCAACTTGTAATAATAAAATGAAAAATAATAAGGAAATATCTATACTAATCATTTATACCGGGGGAACTATCGGGATGGTGCATGATCCTCATTCTGGATCACTGGTGCCTATTGACTTCCGGCATATCTCTGATCACGTGCCGGAACTCAGAAAATTCGGATATGATCTTCATTCTATCTCCTTTGATCCTGTAAAGGATTCTTCCAACATCGATCCATCTGTATGGGTCAAGATGGCAGAGATAATTGAAGAAAGCTATGATGATTTTGATGGTTTTGTTATACTGCATGGAACTGATACTATGGCATATACTGCCTCAGCGCTGAGTTTTATGCTGGAAAACCTTGGCAAACCCGTTATTCTTACTGGCTCTCAATTGCCGATTGGACTTTTACGGACTGACGGAAGGGAGAATCTTATAACGGCTATTGAGATCGCTGCTGCAAGGGAAAAAGAAATGCCTGCTGTTCCTGAAGTCTGTATATTTTTTGATGACAAACTAACCCGAGGCAACCGGACAACAAAGATGAGCGCCGAGCATTTCGATGCTTTCTATTCTCCTAATTATCATCCTCTTGCTGAAGTCGGTCTGCATCTGAAATATTTTAATAATCTGATAAGCTATCCTGCAGGTAAGGATAAGTTGATTTTACATAAAGTTTTCGATTCGAATGTCGCTATACTTAAATTATTTCCGGGGATAAACAGAAAACTGATAAATTCAATTATCAGGACAGAAGGATTGCGCGGGTTAATTATTGAGACATATGGTTCAGGAAACGCTCCTACCTATCAATGGTTTCTTGATGATCTGAAACAATATATTGACAAGGGCGGCATAATACTAAATGTTACTCAATGTCAGGGTGGAAGTGTTGAGATGGGTCTTTATGAGACGAGCCGGCAATTGCTCGCAGCAGGCGTTGTCAGTGGAAGAGATATTACATCCGAAGCCTCTGTGACCAAACTTATGCACCTTTTAGGCAGATTTTCTTCCAGGGAAAAAGTTATTGAGTCATTGAATATTTCGTTGGCTGGAGAAATCTCATGAAAGACCGTAATGTAAAAATATTTTTGTATTTTCGCCCCGGTTTTTAAGCAATACAGCATTTATCAGGAGAGATGCAAGAGCGGTTTAATTGGCACGCCTGGAAAGCGTGTGTACCTCAAAAGGGTACCGGGGGTTCGAATCCCCCTCTCTCCGCAACCACAAATTACTCCCTCAGCGAAGCTGGGGGATTTTTATTTTCAGATTACCGAGCCAGGTTTACCTTGGCGAGGTAAGATGAAAATAAAAAGACCTTATGAGTGAAACGAAGGTAATCCCCCTACACATCTTAGATCGTATTCGATGAGATTTCTCATTATCCCTTTTTTACCCCCAATCCAGCGAGGCGGGACTTGAAAAAATTGTCACTTTTCTTAGATTTGCGGTTAAGGCTAAATCTATTCTATTATGAGAGTTTGAAGAGATTCTTTAGTTCTTGAACCGATTTAATTTTCTATTTTTTTCTGAAAACATCCATCTCATAAATTGACCAATTATAGGTTGGATCCTTTCCAGTCTGAGTTATTTTTATATACCGGGCATTTTGAGTCGGAAAGTTTATCGTGGTAATTCCAGCCTCTCCTGATCCACTCGTAATTGGCATTCCCCAGTTTTTAGCATCATCTGATACCGAAACCGAATATTTATTGGGAGAGTCCCATTGTGCCCAAGTGCAGTCAAGGACTATCCTATCAATTTTTTGCTGTCTTCCCATATCAAGCATGAACCATTGTCCCGGGTACTGTTTCTTCGTCATATCCCTCCATCCGGTCCAGTGATCACCGTCGATTGCATTTGCAGCCGAAATATCCTGACGAATTTTCTTATCAGTGAAAATAAATGAGCTGTCTTTAACTGAAGCTGTAGCGGACCACATTTTTTTATCAAGTGCCTCGCTTGCGGCAGGAATAACAGGCATCTTTTTAGATGAGTCAACAGTAAGCGTTCCAGACCCAACAAAACTCCAGTTTCCCGGTGTCACGTTGAACTTAATATAGTCAGCATCCTCTCCAATCCAGGAAATCCCTTCCACTCCACCAGAATATGAGAAATCCCATATTATAACACCATTTACTTTTATACTTTTAATTAATGAAAAAGATTTTTTTGGTATTCCAACTCTTGCTATTGTGTTTATTGGTGACACAAGAGATAATGTATAACTGGTAGTTGTTTTGTTCATTTCCATCTTAATATCTCCCTTTACGGATGGAACAACTGTTTTAATGGAAGTAAGAAATGCTTCTTTTGGAAATACATGATATACACTCCAACCCGGCTCTTCAGGAGAGATACCGGCAATAATCCCTGAAAGTATTATAACCGGGGGATTCCATCCATGGTTAAGAGATGAGTTATCATCATATGCATTTTTCCCTGATGCCCACCATCGGTCGTAGTGTTCCCACAACGTTGTAAAACTTGCAGATATCATAGTTTTATATCTGTTCGACATCCGGAGCAATGCGTAATCTTCTTTACCAATTTTACATAGCGCTTCAAATACCCACCGATCGAAAAAGCAGCTTGAATTTGTATATTTTGTAAGTACGTTATTATAGATTGCATCCCATTTTGAACTTTCCGCCAGCCCTGAATTGATAGCCATTGCATTTGCTCTGTCATCAGGAGTTAAAATCTGATCCGACATATAATAGCTACCTTTCCAATATGTCTTGTTGAAAGTAGATTTTATATTGTCGAGTCTTGAGTT
>PMIL01000147.1:4757-6822 GCA_003157075.1 Bacteroidales bacterium
GTTTGCATATAATAAAACCATAATCCATATTCTCCAAGGAACTCAAGCTGCTGTCCGGGATAAAAACCCTTTTGAAGCGGTCTCAGGACAAGATCTTTGCACAATGTATGCGATGAAGTATCGAATATATAGAAACACTGATTCAGTTCAGGTGTTCCATCACCCCAGAAGCCGGTCCTTTCCCTGTCGGGACAGTCGTAAAACCAATCTCTCATGCAAATGTAAGCCGTTCTTGCACCCTTTTTCCAGAGAATATTATAATCATTGTCATTACATTCAAATGAACCTGCAAACTTTGTATCAAAACCTGTTTCCCTGTATTTTACGGCTTTCACTGTTACTCCGGCCGGGATGGTATAAATAGCTCCCTCGCCGCTGATCCAATTCTTAGCTTCATAGCTTTGGTCACCTGCCCCTGTGGTATATTTTTCTGTATTTATGAGAGTAAGAACCAGAGGATTGCTGGAATTCAGATTAATTATCTTGCCCGCGGGTCCCTCTGCCTGTATCCAGGGCTGAAAATGGCAATTGTAGGGCATCTGACATACAAGCCTCCATTCTTTATTTTCTGAATGCGGCAGGTCCTTTGACAGATAAATATATTCTTTCAGTCCATAATCCTTCATTTTTGGATGACTATGAGGTACCTTTTGAGAGCATGACGTCCCAATGATGATAAAAATGAAATAAAAAATGGCTGAACAGGTTATTGTTTTCATAGATATTGATATTAATTGCCTATTCACCGCTGATTTCATAATTTTAATGATGTTCAGGCTGTTCAATAATTTGTAATTAATATTAAAACCTACACAATATCCAATTTTTAAACGGGAAAAAAGAATCCCTAAGAACAATTCAGTTTACCAATAGTCCTCTGTGCAACTCTGTGGAAACTCTATGATCTCTGTAACGGAATACTGTACCCCTTACGCTGGTATGCCGCAGGTAATAAGGGGCGATGGTCATTATGGTGTTATGGAACGTTTTGGCCTTTACAGGTGGCATGTGATGGATCCTGTCCGTTTTGACTCTGATTTGAAGATCACTATGCAGGACCTTGGCTGGCACTCGGGAAGAAGATTTCTGCAACAAAAATCAGATATCTCTTCGGTCTGCTTCTGGTACCAGGCTGAACCTCACGCTAAATTTCCCAAATTGGGAGACTGGCGTCAGCTTGAGATAAATTAACTACTGCTTCACCCTCCGAAGCTTTCTTTTACAGCGAACCTTTCATTGACCGATGAAGCATTAGCGACGCTGGTAGCGTAACTGTTAGCGAAGGAGGGCTTTTCTAAATGAACTTGCTGTAATCGCACACCAGAAGATGCAATGGCTTTTCATCCTCCTCAATAACAGGAAATCTGCCAACAGTCTCGTAAAAACAATTATCTTTTGAATCATCATTAACCATGCTCACTTCACCAACAAGGACTTTACCTTTTCCGGCTTCACCGTAAAACCGGTGATACATTCCCGGTTCAAGACAAATACTTTCTCCCGGCGTCAGTATTACTTTTCCACCTGCTTTGACTGTTCGTGTAATTCCATCTGTTTTAAAATGTACAGTTGTCGTATCGAGTTTATTTTCAGATGTGGCATTATAGAGTTCAATTACAAGGTTACCGCCTCCCCGATTGATGATGTCCTCCATTTTAGCCCAGTGAAAATGCATCGGGGTTTCCTGGTTTTCTTCAACAATCATGATTTTCTCAGCATATGGTTTTTTATCAACATTAAATTTTCCGTTCCGGATAGTAAATAAAAATAACCCTCTCTTATAGAAATCACCCGACCCGAAATCGGTAATATCCCATCCAAGGCTATTGTCAACGATCTCAAAACATTTATCATATTTCCCTTTCCAGTCAGAGGGTGACCATGATGCCCATTCAGGCAACATAAACTGGTGTTTTGTAAAAAACTGTTCAACACCGGTTATAATCGAATTTACTTCACTTCTTTTCATAATTCATCTGTTTTTATTTATAATATAATGTTGATTGTAAACGATTTCAAATATAAGGATTAAAAAATTTAATGATAAGCTTTGCCCTATTCTTTA
>PMIL01000142.1 GCA_003157075.1 Bacteroidales bacterium
GGCCCGGCTTCAGGCAAAGGTGGGGAAATCAAAAACATTCTATTACTATTTCGATCAACACCCCGACTATCCGGAAGATTCGCCACGTGCCGGATTTGGCTCACCTCACGGTCAGGATGTGAATTATGTCTTCAAACATCTCGATGCCTCGAATCCTCAGACTACGAAGACAGACCTTGAGATATCGGAAGCCATGGCCACTTATTGGACCAATTTCGCCAAGCGTGGCAATCCAAGCGGTGAAGGAGTCCCGGTATGGCCGGCCTTCAGCGATGCCAACCCAGTGGTGATGTACTTCAGCCAGACTCCGCACATGGGACTGGTGCCCAGCGCCGAATCACTTAAAAGCCTCGATGCCTATTTCGCGTGGAGGAGGACACCCGAAGGAGAGGCGTGGGTGAAATAATGAATATTCCTGAATGTGAGTATTAAATCAATGAGCAATGATGAATTATGAAAAAAAATCTTAATGTTTCTTTAGTTATCTTTTTTATTGCGATGCTGATTGCATGCAATTCAAAACAAATAATCTCCGCTCAAGCCGTAGTAAAAAAACAGCTTGTCCCAACAGTAACAATTCCTGCCCCTCCGGGCTCTAAAGGATTTGGAATGCCTCAAGCTCCAAAGCCAGGTACAGCCGCAACAACTCCTGCTCCCCCACCAATGAGGCGGGGAGGAAGTGCCAGTGTGACCGACCCACATGAAATCAAGACCATGCCCATTGATTCAATGAGCATGAGTGATCCATACATACTGGCAGATGATGCTACGAAAACCTATTACCTGACTGGTAGTGGCGGCGGTATCTACAAGAGCAAAGATTTAAAAAACTGGACCGGACCTTACGGCGCTTATGATACCAGAGGAACATGGATGGAAGGTATTAACTTTGTAGCTGCTGCTGAAATTCATAAGGTTAATGGTAAATACTATTACGCAGCTTCTTTCGGCGACAGAAAAGAATTGGTTGATGTTGTACCCCGCAGATACAATATTTACCGTCATCAGACCATGATTTTAACATCCGATAAAGCTGAAGGTCCTTTTAAACTCGCTAATCCTGATCCAAACTACGACTACCTTCCCCATAACTGGGACATTATTGACGGGACAATCTGGTATGAAAACGGTACACCATATTTCGTTTTTGTTAACGAATGGATGCAAACTATTGATGGCACCATGGAATATGTAAAACTTTCACCAGATTTGAGCAAAACCATTACAGAACCTATTTTGCTTTTCCATGCCAGTGAAGCTCCATGGGCACTCGAAATGGTTGGAAACAGAGAAATGACTTTTGGTTTGAAACTTAATGGTTGGGTAACCGACGGACCTGAACTTTTCAGGACCAAAACCCGCAAATTAGGCATGTTGTGGTCAAGCTGGGGAGTAGGACGATACAACCAGGGTGTTTGCTATTCAGAATCAGGAACCATTGACGGACCATGGATTCAGCAGGAAAAACCATTTGTAGGGGATAATTCCGGACACGGAATGCTGTTCACTACTTTTGAAGGCAAACGACTGCTCGTTATACACCATGTCGATGGTGACGGACCCCGTAAACCACGATTCTACGAAATCGACGATTCAGGCGATAAACTGGTGCTTGGGAAAAGATTTAATCCTTGATAAATAAAGTTTTATTTAAAATATTTATTTGCATAAATTTCTAAATATTAAAAAGGTTATTTTTATTCTGGCCACAATGATGTTTTGTGGTATTGCATCAGCTCAGTTTGCCGGCATCCAGCGCGGTCAGCAGGAAGAACGCACTCCAAAGGAAGCGGCTGAAGCCCTCAAGACTCATGATATCAAGCACATCGTATACCACGAATCACAAGGCACAGCCCACGAATGGCTTACCTGGAGAAGAGCCCTTAATGATTTTGCTCCCAGATTATTTAAATAAGAATAATATTTTTTGTTCTAAAGAATCCTTGCAACATAAATTATCACGGTGGATCAGTATGAAAACACAAAGTGAACAAAAATTAATACTATAGTAAATGAATAAGAAAACAAATTTTACATTATTTTTTTTGTTAATAATTATAAGTAATCTTTTTTGTCAGAGTGCGGCAGAGAAGAAACTAAGCCTATGGTATAATAAACCTGCCAGGTCTTCAACAGTAGACGTAAAAAACGGGAAGGAAAATGATGCCGAGTGGATAAAAGCCCTGCCTGTTGGCAATGGGTTCCTGGGCGCTATGGTATATGGCGATGTAAATCATGAAATCATCCAGTTAAACGAAAAAAGCTTATGGTCTGGCAGCAATGATGATAATAATAATCCCGAAGCTGCTGAATCACTTGACAAAATAAGACAGCTCCTGTTTGAAAAAAAATACAAAGAAGCTAACGAGCTAACCGAAAAAACACAAGTCTGCAAAGGCGTTGGTTCGGCAAGGGGAAATGGCGCCAGCTCTCCTTATGGATCCTTCCAGATTTTGGGCAATTTATCGCTGAATTTCGATAAGAATACTATGTACAGTAATTATATCCGGGAGCTTGATCTGAATCACGGGGTTATGAAGATTTCTTATAATCAGAATGGCATAAGCTATCAACGCGAAATCTTTGTCAGTTACCCGGATCGTGTTTTAGTTATTCATCTTACTGCCAGCAAAAAGGGAGCGATTAGTTTTAAAGCCGCACTAACCCGCCCGGAAAGGTTTGCCAGCGGTAATGAAAAGAATAACCTGATGATGTTTGGGACTTTAGACAATGGCAAAGGGGGTGATGGTATGCAATATGCTGCCCGGTTAAAAGCAACAACTACCGGTGGAAATGTCGCCTATTCAGCCAGCCTGATTACTATCCAGAGCGCTGATGAAGTAATGCTGTTACTGACGGCTGCTACCAATTACAAGCAGGAATATCCTGCATACATTGGTGACGATCCAAAAATAAAAACCAGGGACCAGCTAAACAAAGCAGCATCCAAGCCTTATGCTACCCTATTGAAAACCCATGTCGATGATTATTCTGCTCTTTTCAGCAAA
>PMIL01000210.1 GCA_003157075.1 Bacteroidales bacterium
TCTGCAAATATAGGAAAAGTATGGAAGAAAAATTAACCGCTGAGAACCGCTGAGTTTTACGCTGAGAACCGCAGAGAAAGAGATTACAGTTAAGTAGAACTTATTGTGATGTTCTTGCAGAGATAAGAAAAATTAACCGCAGAGGACCGCTAAGTTTTACGCAGAGGGCCGCTGAGGAAGAGTTTATATTGAGGATCTTTGTCAACCTGTGGAGTTAAAAATCAAATGCATAACATTGTTAACCTCTGCGATTCTCTGCGATATCTCTGCGGTTCTCTGCGTTTAAAAATAAAAACACCCCGCACTTCAACGCTATCGAAGGGACTAAAACTTATTTACTAATCTTTTTAATCCATCTACAAGATGTAATACATTAAAATTTATGAGCAAACCTACTTTACAACCCGAAACTTTTAGGTAAGTCAGTACCTGAGCCGTATGTATGTCATTTAATACCTCAATCGACTTTACTTCAATAATTACTTTGCTCTCTACAATAAGATCTAACCTGTATCCTGCATCCAATCTTACTTCTTTATAAATTAGCGGCAATGGTTTTTGCTTTTCAACATGAAGGCCTGCTTTCTGCAATTCATAAAAAAGACACTACTGATATGCATTTTCCAATAAACCTGGACCCAGAGTTTTATGAACTTCGATGGAGCGACCTATTATTTTTTCTGATATTTCATTTTCTGTCATAGAAATTATTTTTAGTTTAATATTTCTCATTAATTTAAATATCTGTTGGTCAGTCAGGGTGGGATTGTTGGATATTCACGGTTCTCAAATCCCGGATTTATTTTCAGGCTTTGATAGAATGAGGAAATATTTACAATTATGAGTAGTTCAAAAAAGACAACTCTTTTCATAAAAGTAAGTAATATAGAATGTTAACAAAAATTAATTTGTTGCGAGACAAATTTCAAACACTAAATTAGGTCAATTTTGTCAAAAAGTCAATTACAAATTTTGATATTAAGTTTAGAAACGTTTATAGACAATACCTGATTCATCTCATTTTTTTAACTGCTGACCTACCAGACAAAATTCTCCATTTTAGAGTTATCTTTGCCACCATTATCAGATGCCGTGTCTGATTTTCACAATTCAAAATAAATTCATTTTTAATATCTGAAAGACAAAATAAGTGGGAAGAAAAAAGGAACTGCCGCTGCTTGAGAAGGTCACAATAACTGATATCGGAGCTGAAGGGAATGCCCTGGCACGAGTTGACAATCTTGTTGTATTTGTACCGATGCTTATCCCGGGCGATGTTGTTGATATCAAGGTTATTAAGAAACGAAAGAAATATCTTGAAGGAAGAGTTACAAAATTTCATGAATACTCAGCGGACCGTATTAAGCCACGTTGCATTCATTTCGGAGTATGCGGAGGTTGCAAATGGCAGCATTTGCCGTATAAATTACAACTTCATTATAAGGAAAAACAGGTAAAGGACAACCTTACCAGAATAGGAAAGACTGAACTTCCTGTGATTAATCCCATTATAGGAAGTGAAGAGATATATATGTACAGGAATAAACTTGAATACACCTTTTCTCATAAACGATGGCTTACAAAGGAAGAAGTCATTTCGGACACAAAATTTGAAAAGGAAGATGCTCTCGGTTTTCATATTCCGGGTCTGTTCGATAAGGTTCTTGATATTAAAGAGTGTCATCTTCAGCCGGATCCTTCAAATTCTATCAGAAATGCGGTCAGACAGTATGCTCACGATAAAGACCTTCAGTTTTTTGACCTCAGGGAACAAATGGGGTTTCTGAGGAATATAGTTATCCGTAACTCTTTGGAAGGCAATGTTATGGTTATTGTAGTGTTCTTTCACGAAGATGTTGAGCAAAGAACCGGATTACTTGATTTTCTTGATTCGCAATTTCCGCAGATTACGTCTCTGATGTATGTTATTAATTCAAAAAGAAATGATTCACTGAATGATCAGAACCCGGTTCTTTATAAGGGAGAGGATCATCTTTTTGAAGAGATGGATGGACTAAAATTCCGGATAGGACCGAAATCATTTTATCAAACCAATACCCGGCAGGCCCTGGTACTTTACCGGGTTGCCAGGGAGTTTGCAGAGCTTTCAGGAAATGAAGTCGTATATGATCTTTATACAGGGACAGGAACGATTGCAAATTTTATTTCAGCTTATGCAAAGAGGGTGATTGGTATTGAGTATGTTGATGAAGCAGTGCAGGACGCAAAAATCAACTCTGAAATCAATAACCTTCATAATACCAGTTTCATTGCGGGTGATATGAAAGATATACTTACGGAATCGTTTTTTACATTATATGGTAAGCCGGATGTAATTATTACTGATCCGCCCAGGGCAGGGATGCATGAGGAAGTGATAAAAATTATTGCCGGAGCGGCAGCAGACAGAATCGTTTATATAAGCTGCAATCCCTCTACACAATCGCGTGATATACAATTACTTTCAAATAATTATTATGTCGCAGCCGTTCAGCCGGTCGATATGTTTCCGCACACTCATCATGTTGAGAATGTAGTTCTTCTGAGAAGGAGGGACTACTAAATTCTGGCCGGGACGGTAGAATGGGATTAAAAATAGTGTATATTTATTGTCCCTATTATTAATATCATTATATGAGCTTCGAACAGCAAGATAATTCAGACCTGCTTTCATTGCTCCCGGAACAAGGGATGACTGATCATGTTGCTAGCCTCCGTTATGCACGTATTATACAGCGTGCTTTAATGCCCGATCCGGCGATGCTAAAGGGAAGGATCAAGGACCATTTCATAATTTTCCTGCCCAGGGATATTGTTAGCGGTGACTTTTACTATACTTTTTGTAACAAGCAGAAAATTTTTATTGCAGCTGGTGATTGCACAGGGCACGGAGTTCCTGGCGCACTGATGAGTATTCTGGGTATTAGTTTTCTTAACGAGATATTACAGACAGATATTAATTTGAATGCCAATAGGATACTTAATCTTATGAGGGAAAAAATCATGAAGGCTTTACATCAGACAGGTAATAGTCACGATCCTCAGGATAGTATCGATATCGGCTTATGCATTATCGATTCTACAAATGGTAAATTGCAATATTCCGGTGCCAACAGGCCTCTTATAATGATAAGAAATGGAGCTCTGACCGAGTACAAACCAGACAAGATGACCCTGGGTGTTGCCCCGTTACGAGAGGCTTCATTCACTAATACTTGCATCGAAACAAAACCAGGTGATTCTTTCTATCTTTTTACAGATGGTTACGCTGATCAGTTTGGAGAAATAACCGATAAAAAATTCAAGTACAAGCATCTCAAAAGAATAATTCACTCACTTGAGGAGCTGCCTATGATACAGCAGAAGGAACATCTTGAAAGTGCATTTAACGAATGGAAAGGAAAAGAACAACAGGTTGATGATGTTCTGGTTATTGGTTTTCAAGTTTAATTGTTAAATTTATGATGAAGCTTAAAGCTTTCAGAATAAGGAACTTCAGATCAATAGTTGATACCGGCTGGCAGAATATTTCTCCCGATAATATCACCTGCCTTATTGGTCAGAATGAATCAGGAAAGACCTCTGTTCTGGAAGGATTGAAAGTTTTCTATTCAGGAGTTATATCCGAAGATGTACTTCGAAGTGACCTCTCTTTACCAGAAGTGAGTTGCAGATTCGATATTCCCGAAGGTTGGTTAATAAAAGTTACCGATAACCCGGGAACCGAACTGAAGGAATTGCTTTCGGGACTGACACACCTCGAACTTACAAGGAGTTGGATAGCCGATCTTTCCTCTGTTATAAATGTCAGCGGGGAGATAAGCCAGTATCTTGATTCACTTGAAGATGCATGGCGAATATACCTGAATGACGTAACAGTAAAACTTGAGGAAGATCTGACAACAATAGGCGACCTGGAAGCTTCATTTTCAAGGCTGATTGAAGAAGAATCAGATATCAGATCAAAACTGTCTCCGGTTGAAGTGAAGAGGACTGGTTTTTGGTTATTCAGCAGGAAATCCTCAAGTGAAGAAAATCAAAAAAGCACCCATTTCCCCGGACTGAAAAATCAGCTTAACGAGCTAAAGAAACAAGAGGAAGAGATAAATGAGATTCTTTCAAAGAAACAAAAGATAAAAAGAGCCGGTGAAAAGTGGAAGAAGCTTCTCGAAAGATGCACCCAGATTGATAATCATCTCAATGATCTTTCATTAAAGCTGGAAGAACGTCATCAGAAGATGACTCTTCTGATGCGGCCTATTGAGGATGAATCTGATACAGAATGGAAAGAGGTACTTTTTGATTTCCGGAAAACGAGGTCGGAGCGTGATGTTAAAATAGCCGAGCTTGAAAGACAGATAGCTTTTTCAGGATATATTATAGACGGTAATACTGAAGATGAAGCTGAAAATCGTGTAAATGATGTTATTCAGTCGTATAAGTCACAATACAACAGTGCTATTCTGGGTAAAAAATATTTCGAGTATTGTCCTGTTTTTGAGTTATTTGAAGACTTTGGAAGCCTTCTTCCCAACAGGATTGACATGGAAGATATTATTAGCGGAAATGAAAATGTAGAAGGTTATAAAGCTGCAAGAAATTTTCTTTCCCTGGCTCAGCTTGATTATTCTTTTTTTCAACAGCCGTCAAGCAGGATACTGAAACAGAAAATTGAAAATCTTAATAATACACTTACCCGAAATTTTCATGATTTCTGGCAACAATCCATTGGCAGGAACAATAAGATTCATATTCAGTTCGAACTTGACCACTATAATTCCTCATATGAGGGAAAGGCGGGGAAGCCATATCTTGAATTCTGGATCAAGGATGAAGGTGAACGGCTTTATCCAAAGCAAAGAAGCAGGGGAGTGAGATGGTTCCTTTCATTTTATATGGAATTAATGGCTTCAGCCAATCTCAAGGATAAGAAGATGGTATTGCTGGTTGATGAACCCGGTGTAAGCCTTCATGCAAGAGCTCAGGAAGATGTTTTGAAAGTATTTGAGGACATCAAAGATAAGATACAGATAATTTATACGACTCATTCACCGCACCTTGTGGAGATCAATAAGCTGCATCGCGTTTTGGCAGTTCAGCGTGATGACCTCGACAGTTTCAGGAGTACTTCACGAATACTTGATCCCTTGCAACTCTCGTTTGCCTCTCCTGACACTCTCACCCCTCTTCAGAGTATCCTGGGCAATCCGGCAGGGAGTGAAGGATTCTCAACAAAAAAAGTGAACCTCATTGTAAATGATACCGGTTCATTTTATTTGTTAAATGCCATAATTCTTTTAATGAAATTCAAAGGCAAAGTATGCGTAATCCCTTCAACCAATGTCTCAGCCATACCATTATTATGTAATATCCTGATGGGTTGGGGAATGGAATTCGCCGTTCTGCTTTTCGAAAATGATGATGAGGTACAAATGGCTGACCTTCTGAAAAATTCGGTCTTTAATACGGATAATTCGGGCAAGAAACTACTTATCTGGATGCCGGGCGCATTTTTAAATTCAGAAGATATTTTATCCACACTTGATTTTAAGAACCACCTGTTGGAGACCAGGGAAGGAATTCCAATGCCCAATTCAGTTTATATAAGGGAGATGGAACTTCCCCGTAATTTCCTCCTCAGCAGGTTCCTGTCAAAAGTAAAAGAGGGCAAACTAAAGGCTTCTGATTTTGATGAAGAAACACTTGAAAATTTTAAGGTTATTACTGATCTCCTTGAAGGTTTAAAATAAATTTCTGATTTATTTTGCACTTTATGCTTGTTTTCCTACTTTTGTCGCGCTTCGTAAATCGGGCCTCACGATATTAAAGAGACTGTAAACATTCTTTCGATGAAGCTTCGGAAGGAAAAGGTGACAGAGATAAATGTTCTTATTGGAGAGGTGGGTGAGTGGCTTAAACCAGCAGTTTGCTAAACTGCCGTATGGGAAACTGTACCGGGGGTTCGAATCCCCCCCTCTCCGCAAACACAAATTACTCCCTCAGCGTAGCTGGGGGATTTTTATTTTCAGATTGCCGAGCCAGGTTTACCTGGGAGAGGTAAGATGAAAATAAAAAGACCTTATGAGTGGAACGAATAAGGGAGTAATTTTGTAATTGCAAGGTTCTCCTCCAGGGATCACCGTAGGTAATCCCCCCCTCTCCGCAAACACAAATTACTCCCTCAGCGTAGCTGGGGGATTTTTATTTTCAGATTGCCGAGCCAGGTTTATGATTTATTAATAAACTCGTCATGATAAAGCTTAAAAACTCTTTACTCCCAATGATTTTCAATTTTATTGGTCAACAAATAATGCATCTAATTTATCTTCTGTATTAAACAGTAGATTAGATAAATAAATTTTATTGTTGTAGTATTGTTGAGTTGGTTTAGACAGACTTTTAATTGATGAGAAATAGAAATAGAGCGTAAACTTGAGTCAAAAAATTCACTTGTTCATATCTTTTCAGGGAAATCTATTATTAACCGAAATCTGCATTTTAATTATCAGCCTATGAAAAAACTACTAATGATTTTAATACCCTTACTGTGTTTTGCTCAGCTAAATGCACAACAAGTAATTACCGGAAAAGTTGTAGATGAAAGTAATTCGGCTCTTCCCGGAGTTTCAATACAAGTAAAAGGTACAACGCATGGTACTTTTTCCGATATGAACGGTAGCTTTACTATTAATGCCGGCCAGACCGATACATTATTATTCTCGATGATTGGGATGACGACTCAAAAAGTAGCCGTTGGAACTAAAGCAACTTTCAATATTAAGCTTTTGACAGAAACTACATCTATTGGAGAAGTTGTTGTAGTTGGTTATGGAACTCAAAAGGTGAAGGACCTGACATCATCCATCAGTACTATCAAAGCCGATGAAATTAGTAAAGTCCCATCAGGTAATGCAATGCAAGGATTACAGGGGAAAATTGCAGGGCTGCAAATTGTAAGCAGCGGTTCTCCAGGCGTAGGGCCAACTATTCATGTTCGTGGCGTTGGTTCCTACTCGGTACTAAAAAATAGTGATGACCAATTTTTGCACCCTGAAGCTCCTTTGTATGTTGTTGATGGCATGTTTTTCGATAATATTGATTTCCTTAACCCTTCGGATATTGTTTCGCTTTCAGTATTAAAAGATGCATCGGCAGCGGCGATTTATGGTGTAAGGGCTGCTAATGGTGTAATTTTGATTGAAACCAGGTCCGGCTCAACAAACCAAAAAGCACAGGTTACCTATAGCGGGTATTATGGTGTACAGATTGCGCAGAATGTTTTAAAGATGGCCAATGCAGAGCAATTTACTACTATGGCTATGGAGTCTCACTCAGCTGCAGATTCAATGTATGTATTAAACGCTATGCAACGTTATGGCCGGAGCCGCGTTAACCCGAATTTACCTAATGTAAATACCGATTGGTACAAAGAGGTACTTCGTCCTGCACGTATCCAGAATCATAGCTTTGATGTTTCAGGTGGTTCTGAAAAAGCAACTTATTCCCTGGGGGCAAGTTATTTTACACAGGAAGGAATAATGAATATGAAAAATGATTATACTCGTTTCAACCTCCGCTCAAAAATTGATTATCAAGTAAAAAACTGGTTAAAAATTGGGGGAAATCTTCTCCTCGGCAATTCTGTTCAGTATAAACCAGCTGATGCTGCGTGGAACCTGGCCTATTTTGCAGTTCCGATTATACCCGTAATTGATGAAACAAAAACGGATGCAACGCCACCACCATACAGATACGCGAATGCTCACGATATTGGTTACAGGAATGGTCAAAACCCTTTTCCATCTATGGTCTTTACGCAGGACCGCGATACGAGAACAGAAGTGAATGGTAATTTTTACGCCGAGTTTCAGTTGATACCTAAAAAATTAGTTTTTAAAACTACTTATAGTCAAAGCTATACTTCATCTGAAGAGCGTAAGGCAGAACTACCTTATAATTTTGGTCTTACTTTACGAACTAATTCCGATGTGTCTAAGCTTACCAGGTGGTCAAGGATATACGATAACAGGCTTTTTGATAATGTGCTGACATACAACGATAATTTTGGAAAGCATAATTTGGTTGTTATGGCTGGTACTTCTTACCGCGACGAATCATATCTCATGTTTAAGGCTGCCGCTGAGGCTTTCCCTGTTGCTAATGAACAAACCTGGTATTTTCATCAGGGAAGTACCACTAACACGTATAATGACACCGGTGATGATGGAACAAGGTATTATGGATTATCCTATTTTGGAAGATTTTCATACAATTATAATGGTAAATACCTCGCATATGCTACAATGAGAGCGGATGGGAGTTCTAAATATCAGCAGAAATGGGGATATTTTCCAGCTTTCGGAGTAGGATGGGTAATTTCCGAAGAAAGCTTTCTGAAGGATAATACGAGCATCAACTTTCTGAAACTTCGTGCAAGTTGGGGAAGGCTGGGTAATGACAAGATACCTGCCAGTGATGGAGGCAATACAATTACACCTAATTATGCGGCTATTAATAATGTCCGGACTACCGGGTCTATAATCACTAACACTTTTTCATGGTTAAAATGGGAAGTTACTGAAGAAACAAATTTTGGTATTACTTCGAAGATACTGAATGACCGTTTAAGTCTGGATGCAGATTATTACATTCGCGATACGAAAAATGCGGCGATGAGGATTTTTACTGCAGTAACAGGAACTGAGGTTACTAAACCTGTAGGGGTTATCCGAAACAAAGGCCTTGAAATTACTATTAATTGGAATGATAAATTAGGAAATGACTTCTTATATAGTATAGGTGGAAATATTGCAACTCTTAAAAATGAAGTGAAGGATCTTTACGGAGTGCCATACGTTCCATATGCCACGTTACAGGAATTTCCCATGCGTTCATATGTAGGACAGCCTATGTTAGGATTTTACGGATACACGGTTGCCGGTGTTTACCAGACTGCGACCGAGATTCAGGGTGATGCGGTTGCTCAGGCAACGATGGCAGCACAAGGTGTAGTTCTTGTACCTGGCGATTTGAAATTCAAGGATTTAAATGGCGACGGGGTTATTAATGCCCTGGACCGTTCTATAATAGGCTCGTATATGCCAAAATTTACGTATGGGTTTAATTTTGCGGTCAGTTATAAGAACTTCGACATTTCCGCTAATGTAATGGGGCAGAGTGGAAATAAAATATTTAATCGTAAACGCGGAGAAGTTATCTGGACCAATGACCAGAACATGGATGCCGACTTAGCAATAAATCGCTGGCACGGGGCAGGCACTTCAAATAAATACCCTTCATCAGCAGGACTAAGGAAAGCCTGGAATCAGAAACTGAGCAATTTTTTTGTAGAAGACGGTTCGTTCTTCAGGATACAAAATGTGCAGCTGGCATATAATATAAGAGGTAAGAAACTTTTTGGGTTCGACTTCCCCGAAACAAGAATATCTCTGACGGCCGATCGTCCATTAACAATATTTAAATACAATGGGTTTAGCCCTGAAGTGGCGGATGGTATTGATGATCAAACATATCCTGTTCCTGCTGTATATGCTCTCGGGCTTAATATTAAATTCTAATCCTTAAAAACTATGATTATGAAGAGAATATATCATTATTCCATAAAACTGGTAATTCCTGCAATGTTGTTGATTTATACAGCATGCCAGGATAAATTAGATATACAGCCTGAAAACAAGACCTTTGGCTCAGGTATCGATTATACGTTAACCAATAACATGATTTCACCATTACTTGGTTTGTACGCAAAAGTATATGAATTCCCATGGGAGATTTACCAGACTTATTCTTACAGAGGCGATGATGTCAATCCGGCCGGGGATCAAGCTCCTTTTATTCATCAGGATAATTTTTCGTATGCTCCTGATGATTGGAACCTAGACGGTGTATGGAGAGATTTGTATGTAAATGTTTTAACGGCAAATTCTGCTATAGAACAAATTAAATTGTATGCGCAAAATGCCACTGGAACGACTAATGCCGATCAATATATTGCTGAGGCAAACACTCTCAAATGCTGGGATCTTTTCAAGCTGTCGCGTATGTGGGGAGCGATTTTAGTGCCGAAAACTTCCTCCAATCCATCGGACTTAGCGAGTATTCCTGTTATGTCAAAAGATTCGGTAATGTATTATATTTCTGATCAAATGGACAAGGCGCTACCGAATTTGCCGGACATGCGGCCAAATCAGCGTACCGATATCACAGGTGGGGTAACAAAGTATACCGCTCTTGCCCTTAAAGCACTTGCTAACCTCGAATTGAAGAATTACCAGGGAGTATCCGATGCAACCGCGCAAATTATTGCATCAAATAAGTTTACACTTTATCCAGACTTTTATGAATTATTTAAGATACCAGGGAAGCTCGCCGATGAAAACCTGCTTGAATATCAGTATTCCGATTACGGCGCTGCAACCGGTAACCAGGAAAGATATCTTTGGGATCAGTTTGGACCTGGCGAATGGACGCCTGCCGTATCAGGTGCCGGTGGCGGATGGGGTTTCTATGAACCAACAATGAAATATGTCAAATTTATGCTCGACAGGGGCGAAACCATTCGTTTGGAGACAAGTGTTCTCTTTACTCAACGAGGGATCGATTTGCTCCATAACCAATCAGGTTATTCTACTACGCCAGCTTTTGTATCGAATACAACTAGAGATGGGGATATATGGTCAAATCACGTCCGCTATATATTTCAAAGCGGCAAGCATTATTTGCCTTCCATTCAGTTAACTCCCGGACGTACTGATTACGGATCTAATAAGAATTTTATCTGTATCCGCTATTCCGAAATATTGCTGATGTATGCCGAGGCGCTTACTCAAGGAGCCACAGGTACGGTACTAACAGCCGATCAAGCTGTGAACCTTGTCAGGGCGCGTGCCCATTTAACCGCCTTATCAGGTGTTACAACAAACCAGGTGATGGATGAAAAATTTGCTGAACTTGCAATGGAATGGGGGACACGTTTTTATGATATGGTAAGGCTCGAAAAATATTCCGAACTGAGTTATGAAGGCAGGACATTTACTGCAGATAAGATTTTTTATCCATATCCGCAACCGGAGGTGGATTTGTTAAACAGTCTTCATAACTAATTATTATTTAACAGTTTTAAATTAATAGTGTGATGAAAAGTCTAAAATATTTAATGTTTTGTTTATTTACCATTGTTTTTGCTACAGCATGTAACAAAGGTATTGATCCGATCACTCAAATAGCGCCTGGGGATGATGTTTCGGCTCCTGTGGTAACAATCAGTTATCCAACTGAAGGCACCCTTCTTCGGGTAAAAGAAGATGTTACCTCACTCAACATCAATTTTAATGTCACTGATGATATTGAAATTCAATCAATATCAGTAAAACTTGATGGAACTGAAATTAAAAATTACGCTAGCGCTAATTTTACAGACTATCGTATTGTTCCCCGACAGTATCTTTACGATAATGTTACGAATGGAGACCATACGTTAAATATTATAGCAACCGATGCCTCTGGTAAAAGCACTTCTAAATCGGTTAATTTTAAAAAGGCGCCTGCTTACAAAGCCATATATCCGGGTGAAATATTTTATATGCCATTCGATGGTGATTTTATGGAGTTAATAAGTTGTACTTACCCAGCCATAGTTGGAAATCCTGGTGTTGCAACTGGCAAACATGGAACCGCTTACACAGGTGCAGCAGATGCTTATCTGACCTGGCCTGGTACCGGGATGCTTGGTACCGAATTTACCGCTGTATTTTGGTACAAAGTAAATGCAATACCCGATCGTGCTGGAATTTTATGTATTTGCCCTCCTCGTCTTTCAGACACTGATGATGATCGTACAAAGGGGTTCCGGTTATTCCGTGAAGGTGGTGCAACTAACCAAACCATAAAGCTAAATGTTGGTAAGGGAACTGACGAAAGTTGGTTCGATGGTGGAGCTACCGCAACTCTTAATCCTGAAACTGCAGGTTGGGTAAACATAGCGTTCACAATATCGGCTACCGAATGTGTTCTCTATTTTGGTGGACAAGTAGTGGCTCATGGCGCTTTTACAGGTGTATCCTGGACTGGCTGTGATAATTTTTCTATTGGCTCGGGCGCTCCACGTTTCATCGGTTGGAGCCATTTAGGCGATGCGAGTTTAATTGATGAATTACGGATATTCAACAGAGCGCTCACCCAAACTGAAATACAAACAATTATTGCTGCAGAGAATTAAGTCAGTTTCGTTAGTGTAGTAAAAATTTTATGTTAGTGAAAAGCTGCCTGGAAAATATCCAGGCAGTCTTTCTTTAAAAAATGAGATTATGGTCGAATAAATTGTCGGACTTAATACTAATTTTTAGTTCTTAAAAAACTATTATTTTGAACCGAATATATCATTATTTCATAAAACTGGTAATTCTTGCAACGTTTGTGATTTATACATCATACAATAATAAATTAGATATAAGGCCTGAAAACAAGACCCTTGGTTCAGGTATTGATAATACGTAAACCAACTTGGCTTCACCTATTAAAAACAATGAAAAAGTTCAGGTTCCATATTGTGTTTGCGCTGATATTATTGGGCATTATTTTCTATGTTGGTAAAAACGACAAAAAAACATTTAAAAACAATNNGTATCCGGAATGGCACGTGAAAGGTATCATGTTGATAATATTTACCCTGAAAATGATAAAAACGTAATTACGACAGGCGGATCCGGCTTTGGTCTGATGGCTATTCTTGTAGGAATTGAACGCGGTTTTATAACCAGGGAAGAAGGTTATTCACGGATTAATCAAATAGTCGGATTTCTGAAGAAGGCTGACCGGTTCCACGGTGCATGGCCACATTGGTTGATTGGGGAAACAGGAAAAGTTAAACCATTCAGTAAAAAAGACGATGGCGCTGATATCGTTGAAACGGCATACCTCATTCAAGGACTGCTTGCAGTGAGACAATACTTTATTGAAGGATCAGACAAGGAAATATTACTTGCTTCTCAAATTGACTCTCTGTGGAGAGGAGTAGAATGGAACTGGTTTACAAAGGGTGATGAATCTGTTATTTACTGGCACTGGTCACCTGATTTTGGCTGGCAGATGAATAATCCGGTGCAGGGTTATAATGAATGCCTTATATTATATGTACTTGCTGCTTCTTCTCCAACATTTCCCGTTATTCCAGCTGTTTATCATAAAGGATGGGCGAGAGATGGAAAAATAAAAGGAGAACATGAAAAATACGGTTATGTATTATCTCTGAATCATAATGGTTCTGAGGAATATGGTGGTCCTCTCTTCTGGACACATTATTCTTACCTTGGAATAGACCCCAGGAATCTTAAAGATATTTATGCAGATTACTGGCAGGAAAATAAGAACCAGGCTCTTATTAACTGGCAATGGTGTACCAGGAATACTGATAAATACGCAGGATATAGCAAAGATTGCTGGGGTTTAAGTGCCAGTTATTCAACAGGTGGTTACGCGGCACATAGTCCTGGAGTAAGAAATGATCTTGGAGTAATAGCTCCAACAGCTTCGCTATCATCATTTTCTTATACTCCCGAACAATCGATGAGCGCCCTCAGACATTTTTATTACGTGCTTGGAAATAAAATTTGGGGCATATATGGTTTTTATGATGCATTCAGCGAACAGAATAAGTGGTATCCTGAGAGATACCTGGCAATAGACCAAGGGCCTGAAATAGTAATGATCGAAAATTACAGATCTGGTCTAATCTGGGATCTGTTCATGTCAAGTCAGGAAGTCAGAACCGGTCTTCAAAAGCTCGGATTCAGCTTCTGAACCGAAAACATTCTGCATCACTTTTTAAGAGTTTTACTTTAAGAAATAGTGTATATTTAATTCTTTAAATAATTCTTAAAGAGTCTTGCACTACTTAACTATATGTATTCACTGCAGAAAAATATTTTTGGGGTATGTTTTGCTGTTTTGATATTGTTCTGCAGGATTTCCTTCACGAAGGCTTCACCCGCATCTCAGGATGACGTAATTAAAAGGTTTATTTCCAATCACATCCCTGTTGAAAATCAAAACTGGGGTATCAGCCAGAGCCCGGTAAATGGATTTATTTACTTCGCAAATTCTGAAGGATTAATAGAGTTTAACGGAATCAGCAGGCAAGTATATAAGCTGCCTTATGGAAAAACTGTAAGGTCTGTTCACGTCTCCAGGGACGGAATAATATTTACGGGATCGTTTGAGGAATTCGGTTTTTGGAAAGAAAATCAAGAGGGTACCCCGGTATATTATTCCCTTTCAGAAAAGATAAGTATTGAAAAAAATGATGAGATCTGGAAGATTTACGAAGCCAAAGGTGTAATATACTTTCAGTCATTTACTACTATTTACTGTTATAAGGATCAGGCAGTGAAAGCAATAAAGGGACCTTACACTTTATTGTTTATGTTCCAGAACAATAATGGATTTATTACCCAGGTTCTGGGGACCGGTCTATACTGGTTTGATGGCAGTGGCTTCAGATTTATTGAAAAAAGCGAGCTTTTTAGCTGGAAGGAGATACATTCAATCATTCAGACCGGTGAAAATGATTATTGGATTTGTACGGCAAATGATGGTATTTTCAGGTTCGATGGTGAGAAATTTATATTACTGAATTCTGAAATTTCTACATACCTGAAGGTTCAGACCTGCAATGCCGGCTTAGCTCTTAATGATTCACTGTTTGTTTTTGGAACAATTCAGAATGGAGTTGTTCTCTGTAACAGAGAAGGTGATATAATAAGCAAATTTGATCGTAATAACGGCCTTAATAACAATACTGTTCTGTCTCTGTTCAGGGACAGGGATAATGGGCTTTGGATTGGGCTGGATGAAGGGGTGAACTACTTTAATGTTTTTTCTCCATTGGCTATTTATACAAATTCTTCGGGTACACTTGGAACCATATATACTATTTTTCAGGATAGCGGAAGACTGTTTCTGGGTACAAACCATGGTTTGTTTGTCGCAACTCTGAAAAATATTAATGAAGATTATAGTTTTTCAGATATTAAACTAATTGATGGAACACAGGGTCAGGTTTGGACACTTGAACAGTTTGATAACCAGCTTCTGTGCGGACATAATGAAGGTACATTTCTGCTAAATGGCCCTGTTGTTAAGAAAATATCAAATATTACCGGAGGCTGGAGCATTAGAAAATACAACAACCTGCTGATTGAGGGAACGTATACCGGGATAGTATTCTTTAAAAAGGACAGCAACGGAAAGTGGACTATGAGAAACAAAGTTAGAGGATTTATTGAGCCAACGAGACACATTGAGGTTGATTACCTTGGTTATCTGTGGGCGTCTCATCCGCAAAAGGGTATTTATAAGATTGAATTGAACGAAGAGCTTGATTCAATTGTCAATCTGAAGTTTTTTAATAGTATCTCCGGAGTCCCCAGGAAAATTGATATTCATAAAATCAATAATCAGATCATTTTTACCACAACCGATTCTGTTTATACCTTTAATTATGAAAAAGGAACAATAATTCCTCTGGTTAGACTTAATGAGACCCTCGGAGATTATCGTGCTGCTTCCCAGATAATACCCTATCTGAAAAACGAGTACTGGTTCGGCTATGGCAATAAGATTGCTTTATTTGAGATAACAAAAGATTTTGAAGCGATAAAGAAACTGGAAATTGTTCAGAAATCTTCTGATATAAGGGAACGGGAATTGCAGATTATTAAACTTAGCGAGAAAAGTGTAATGATCCCGACTCTTCAGGCTTTTATAGTTTATAATTTATCACAGATGGGACAATCTTCATCCGTATCAGATTTAAAAATCAATAAACTGGTTTTTCAGGGAATTAAAAAGAAGATCGAGATTTCAGTCTTGAAAAATAATGAAATACAAGTTCCCTACAATACTAATAATCTCGTAT
>PMIL01000143.1 GCA_003157075.1 Bacteroidales bacterium
GGCGCAGCAATAGGAAACAACCTGCCGCTTGCCTGAGGTGCATTACCAAGTCCGGCAATAGCGACGTTCCCAGTGATTGTATTTGTTATTGCACCGACAGGATCCCTTCCGTAAAGCCATTCAATATTTCTTGGATCAGTGTTGGGAACAGCCGTCAAGCCACCTGGTAATACAGGATTCTGACAGTCCCATGTACTATTATCCCGCAATGTAACTGTTGTTTGTGTCCCGGCACACACATTAATGGTTGTACTTCCTGAAGCATTGTCTACAATCAGTAAAACCCCGTCACCATCTGAAGGGATATCCCTTCCATGTACCACTGCAACATATTGCACAGCCCGTGTTTCACCACACGGATTTCTGACTCCATTGGAAAAAACATAATTGCACGCCGTAATTGTTGAATATGTGTGTGTTCGTAAAGCTAAAGGAGGCAGATCATTATCTGCAACTGATGTATAAGTTGCAGTATTACCGTCGCCCCAATCAAGGGTCCACTGAGTACCTTTATAAATCCCATTATTATCAGGATTGGGATCAGCAAGAACTGTAAGAAATGTTGCAACTGTACCTTTATTTATACAAACAACAGGTTGAGTGAACCCGGTAAGGATATTGATTTTGGGACATGGCAACGTTGTTGCATTTAATCTAACTACAGTGGCTTGGAGTGTACCAGCTCCATTAGCAGCGACTAAAAATATTGTATGATATGTGTTAGCATTTATTACATTAGCAGTTACTTGAAGAATGGTATTTGCTGTCACAACTGGTAATACTGCGGTAAAGACAATCCCGGGTAATGTCGGGGCAATAGCTTGAGCTTTAATCAGGGCAGGAGCCTGAACAAAGCCATTATTATAATTTACAACAACAATATAAACTGTACCAACCATATTTATTCCATAATTTACATCAATGGATAATGGCCGAATTGTACCAACAGAAGGAGTCGTTGGCACCCAGGTTGGTTGGGAAAGTATCTTTGGAAATGTTAAAACTAAAATTGAAAACAGAATAAATATCCTTTTCATTTTCATGTTTAGCTTTTTTCTGAGGTCTAGGTTCAGTGACTTTGCCATGTCAGGTTGTTTAGGTTGTTTAAATAAGCTGCGATCTTTCAGCTAAATTTAAGACTACAAGATAGGAAAAAAGGTTGCACGATCTCTGTGGCGATTTTGATTCTCTATTTTAGATGAGTTTTAGGCTGGGATTGGGGATGTGGAGATAATAGAGAAGTAGGTAGTAGGTAGTAAGAAGTAAGTAGAAATAGAAATATTATAAAAGCGAATCTTTAATTGCAGAATTTATCAGGGGTGTTAATCATCGAGTTCAGCATTTTNNGCTTCTGCTATGTTTGAAGGAATGGATCTTGATGATCTTCTTATCTGATCAATAAGTAAATATTTTTCTTCTTTTGGATATGTTTTAGTAATCTCAAAAATCTCCATAGCAAGCTTGTATGACTTTTGATAAACAATCAAATCCCTGAATCCCTGATAATTTGACATAGTATATTTTGATTTGATTTTACTTCTTACTACTTTCTACTCACTGCCTACTTCATACTACCTACTGCTTACTTCCTAAAAAAGTGACTCATGATGCAGCGGTTTAGTTAAACAAATATTATTCCAGACGAAATTTACGAAATATTTATTTAGAGGCGGAAGGCGATGGGCGTTAAGCAGTAGGTTTTCCTTCTGCCTACAGCCATCTGCCATCAGCCTGATTTTACAGCGATTTAGTTAAACAATAGTTATTCCACCTTAAAGATACAAAAAAAGCTGAGGGCGGTAGGCGGAAAGCGAAAGGATTTACATTGTCCCTTAGTCTCTCTGTCTCTTCGTCCCTTCGTCACAAAGTCACATAAAAACTGCCTTCAGCCAATTGCCCAAAGATTCACTTCCCCTGTCTGCTTTTCAAAAGTGGCAGGTGAAGGGCAAAATGGTCACTTTGACCAACTTGTGATTATGGAATTTATTGAAGTGATTTAAGAATTTTATCAATTTGACGGCCATTCTCCGGCAAATGGTTTTTGGCAACATCCCAGATTATTTCATAGTCTATCCCGAAATATTCATGCATCACTCTGTTTCTAAGATAGTACATTTCATGCCAGGGTATTTTGGGATTTTGGTTTTTAATAGTATCTGAAACATTTTTTGAAGCCTCTCCAATTATTTCGAAGTTCCGGATAACTGCATCGACTGTTCTATAGTCCTTTTTAAACTGATCGAAATTGTGCCCTTCAATATATTCGGCAATCCTGTTCATTGCTGTTAAAAGGCCATCGAGGAATAATTTATCTGAACGATCCTTCTTTTTCAATTAAATATATTTTACCTGTTTCAGTATCTTGTCTTTAATCTGGTCCTTTAAAGCATTTTTCGTAACCAGGTCAATCTTGCGGCCAAAAGTTTTCTCCAGATAAATTTCAAGAGTAAAAAATTTCCATCCTATAGGTTTCTCAAATTCTACCAAAATATCAATATCGCTATCCTCCGAAAAAGAATTATCAGAAAATGAACCAAATAATCCAATACTTTTAACAGAATATTCTTTCTGAAGAAATGGCTTTAGTTCATTCAATCTTTCTATTACGAAGTGTTTGTTGATCATAGAACAAAGATAATAAATTTTTCAATTATTATTTTGTCAATTTGTCTCTTAGTCTCTTAGTCTCTCAGTCCCTCAGTCACTTCGTCT
>PMIL01000152.1:0-3914 GCA_003157075.1 Bacteroidales bacterium
TTCCATCCATGAAGATCATCGCCGACATCTTTGAATACACGGCGAAGAACATGCCCAAGTTCAATTCGATCTCCATCAGCGGGTACCATATGCAGGAAGCCGGCGCCACCGCCGATATCGAACTTGCCTACACCCTGGCCGACGGACTTGAATACTTACGGGCCGGTATCAATGCCGGGATGGATATCGATTCCTTCGCGCCACGGCTATCCTTTTTCTGGGCGGTAGGCATGAACCATTTCATGGAGATCGCGAAGATGCGTGCAGCCCGCCTTCTCTGGGCCAAGATCGTGAAGCAGTTCAATCCGAAGAACCCGAAATCGATGGCGTTGCGCACACACTGCCAGACTTCCGGATGGAGCCTCACCGAGCAGGATCCTTATAACAATGTCGGCCGTACATGTATTGAAGCTATGGCGGCGATATTGGGACATACACAAAGTCTTCATACAAATGCCCTTGATGAGGCAATTGCATTGCCTACAGATTTCTCGGCCCGTATTGCCAGAAATACCCAGATTTATATCCAGGAGGAAACACAGGTTTGCAGGGCGATTGATCCATGGGCAGGTTCATACTATGTTGAGACTCTTACACATGAAATAGTTCAGCGCGCATGGGAGCATATTAAGGAAGTAGAAAGCCTGGGAGGAATGGCAAAGGCAGTTGAATCGGGAGTACCTAAAATGAGAATTGAAGAAGCTGCAGCTAGGGCTCAGGCAAAAATTGATTCGGGAGTGCAAACAATTGTAGGGACGAATAGTTACAGACTTGAAACTGAGGATCCGCTTGAAACTCTGGAAGTTGATAATTCTGCTGTAAGGGAATCGCAAATTATAAGATTGACTAAACTTCGTGCAGAGAGGAATGAAACCGAATGTCAGGCTGCACTTGATGCACTTACAAAATGTGTTCAGACCGGGGAGGGAAACCTTCTTGAAATAGCAGTCAATGCAGCTTCAAAACGCGCCAGTCTGGGAGAAATTTCTTATGCATGTGAAAAAATAGTAGGGAGGTATAAAGCTGTGATACGGACAATATCAGGTGTTTATTCATCGGAATATAAATCGGATGATGCTTTTAATGAAGCCAGGGCGCTCGTTGCCCGGTTTGCTGAAAAAGAGGGTCGCCAGCCCAGGATAATGATTGCCAAGATGGGCCAGGATGGCCACGATCGTGGTGCAAAAGTTGTATCAACAGGATATGCCGATATAGGATTTGACGTTGATATCGGGCCTCTGTTTCAGACACCCGCGGAGGCAGCAAAACAGGCGGTTGAGAATGATGTCCACATTTTGGGAGTTTCAAGTCTTGCCGCCGGTCATAAAACGCTTGTTCCACAAGTAATTGCTGAACTTAAGAGGCTGGGCAGGGAAGACATCCTGGTTATCGCCGGAGGTGTAATTCCTCACCAGGATTACCAGTTCCTTTATGATGCGGGTGTGGCAGCCATATTCGGTCCCGGGACATCGGTATCAAGAGCTGCTAAACAGATCCTGGAAATTCTGTTGGAGATCTACTAAGGAAGATACTCTATCGAAATGTTAAAAGGAGAAGGTTCCTCCCTATGATAATAATAACAAGTTTCTCTATCGGAATCAGTGATTGAGAACGGGAGATCCTTCGCTGCGCTCAGGATGACAAGTCAATCAGGAGGTTAGTGGAGGTGAAGAAGTGGCGATGCGCACCACTGATTGGCATATATGAATCTGCGAATCGCCACTTCTTCACCCCCTAATACCCCAAAAAGAAAATGTCATCCTGAGCGAAGCGAAGGATCTCCAACTCCCATTTACGATATTGTTATAAAATCGTACCTTGCGGACTCTCATCCGTCAGAACATACCGACTTGATCTTTCTGTGTTTAAAGGTTAGCTTCAAAAGGAGGGGAGAATTCTGTGATTTACTATTATAATATTTTCTTCATATTGTTTTTCTCCAATTTTAATTACCCTACTTTTTTATGTTATTTAATTAACGGAAACTACTGATAATCTGCGTCTGTTGTGAATAGAATAACAGGGAAGTCTTGTTTTTGCATCAATTGCCAGCATGCTGCTGATTTTCCTTAATTATCGCGTTCTGAGATTATTTAGAATGGTTATAAATGCCATGAAATCAGGCTCGTAAATATCATTTTTTAATATATTTATCAGATAGAATAATACATTGGTGTATTCCTGGCATTGAATTTTGTATTAAATATTCATATTCTGATGAAGTTTTATATACCCCCACAAATTCCAAGGCTTGCCATCGCCTTTGCTATATTTATCTCTCTCTTTTTGCTGCTCAGGCATTTTCTCGTACCTGACACCTTTGGAAAATACGGTCATTATCGAGCAGCTTCTCTGATAGATAATGAACAGCCTGAAATTCATTACTCGGGTCAGGAGGCTTGTTTTAAATGTCATCAGAATATTGAAGACAAAAAAGCACAGGATGTTCACAGCGAAATTCATTGTGAAACATGCCATGGGCCAGGTGAAAAGCATGTGATAAGCAGCAAAGCGGAAGATATCTTTAAGCCTTCAGGGAGGGAATTTTGTGGTAAATGCCATGCGCTTAATGCTGCAAAACTTAAGAGTGCAGTATTTCAGATTGACCTTGAAAAACATAACGTTGGGAAGAATTGTATAGAATGTCACAATCCACATCAACCATGGGAAATGAAAAAATAAGAATATCACGCAGGAAATTTCTGAAAAATGCGACCATGGTGGCAGGAGCCGCTTTCGGTTATGCCTGGCTGAAATCATCACAGGTTTTGCTTTTCGCTGCAGAACCTAAGGATGAAAGTCTTCCCTGGTATGGAATAGTCATTGACATTCAGAAATGTATCGGCTGCGGCAGTTGCGCAAAAGCATGCAAAAATGAAAACGATGTGCCAAAAGAACCATTTTTCTTTCGGACCTGGATTGAACAGTACACGGTCAAAAATGACGGAAGTGTAAATATTGTTTCCCCTAATGGAGGTATCGATGGTTTTGTACAAACTGTCCCTACAGAAGAGATCTTTAAATCATTCTTTGTGCCAAAGATGTGCAACCACTGTGCGAAATCCCCCTGCATTCAGGTATGTCCTGTTGGTGCAACATATGATAGCCCGGAAGGTGTGGTTCTTATTGACGAAAAATACTGTATCGGGTGCAGATATTGTGTACAGGCCTGTCCGTACGGCTGCAGGTTCATTCATCCGGTTAAGAAAGTTGCCAATAAATGTACCCTATGCTATCACAGGTTAAAGAAGGGTCTTGCCCCGGCCTGTATGGAAGTCTGTCCAACCGGTGCAAGGATGTATGGCAATCTGAGAGATAAAAACGGTGAACTGGTAAAGTTCCTGAAAGAGCATACCACACAGGTCCTCAGACCGCATCTTAATACCGGTTCTAAATTGTATTATAATGCATTAAGCTCGGAGGTAAGATAATATGGATCCGCATTTCCAACATCTTTATGATATCCTGGCCCATTCGCAGGGATACATTTTCCCAAATGAAATAGACTTGCAATGGGGAATTCTCATTGTCGTCTACCCTTTTATCACCGGACTCGTTGCAGGAGCATTTATTCTGGCATCACTAGAAAGGGTATTCAAGGTTAAAATTCTGAAACCAACCTACCAGATTGCATTGCTTACAGCGCTTTCCTTTCTTCTGGTTGCTACGATGCCTTTGATAAGTCACCTTTCCCAGCCGCAGAGAGCCTATGAGATCATGATCACGCCTCATTCCTCATCAGCAATGGCAATTTTTGGCTTTGTGTATCTCTGGTATCTCATGGTTGTACTATTACTCGAGATATGGTTCGACTACCGGCATAGTATGGTAGTGTGGTCGAATGAGAAAACAGGAATTATGAAATGGGTGTATAAGGTTCTGACTCTGGGAGTAAGTGATATTTCTCCCAGGAC
>PMIL01000152.1:3929-10050 GCA_003157075.1 Bacteroidales bacterium
ATAATATTTCTTTTTTCGGCAATGGTATCAGGTATATCGATGGTGATGCTGATCTATATGATCATCTCTTATTTCCGGAAGAAATCAATTGAGCTTAATGTTCTCGATTCGATAGGAAAGTTTCTCTTTTTTGTCTTAATTCTCGATTTTACCCTTGAAGGTCTCGATCAGATACAGCGTATTTATGAAGCAGAAGAATCATTTGAAATCATTAAATTATTGGTATCCAGTAAATTATATCTGACCTTGTTTGTGAGTCAGGGTTTGATAGGTACCATAATACCTCTTATCACATTAGCCTTCCTGCAATTCTACAAATATCAGATTAAACTTAAAAAAACAATTTATTTCATAATTGGGATCTTTGTTCTGATTGGAGTATATTCAATGAGATGGAATGTAGTAATCGGTGGTCAGTTATTTTCAAAGAGCTTTTCAGGATTCACAAGTTTTAAGGTTGGACTGATAGGTCTTGACGGAACGCTGATGGCTGTCTTCTGGATCTTGCTTCCTTTCGCCATACTCGCATTCCTGCTATGGCTGTTACCACCCTGGAAGATGATACCGGAGGAGGATTAAATACAATCCGGTTTTTATAATCCGAAGTGATTAATTCAGGTTTTTTCAAATTGATAATTAATTGCCATGGCAGATCAGGATGAAGAAATGGAAAAAATTCTCGGACGGTTGCAATCATTAGAACTCCGGCTAAGCAGACTGGAAACTACACTCAATATCACAGAAAAAGAAGCTGCTCCGGAATCTGAAGAGATCTTACATGCGTTTGTCCAGCCATTAGGCGTGGATTCTTCAAATGAAGAAGAAATAGGACTTGAATCAAAAATAGGGCGTTTCGGCCTGGCTTGGTTAGGCAATATTGTACTTCTTTTTGGAATAACATTTCTTTCACAGTATATGATGAACCTAGGGTACAGAATCTTCTCCATATTGTTTGGGTACCTGGCCTCTGCTTCAATATTTTTTCTTGGAAATTATCTAAAGAAAACTAATGTGCACCTCTCTTTTATTTTCAGAATAAATGCCCTGGTGCTTTTTTTCTATATAACAGTCAGGTTACATTTTTTCTCTTCTTTACCCCTGATTTCCGGAAAGGTGATTTCTATTGTCATTTTATTATTGCTGGTTGCAGTACAGACCTATTTGTCTTTTCGTAATACTTCACAGGCTTTCGCTGCTCTGGCAGTGATATTTGCATTAACCACTGCTGTATTGGGAGATGGTTCAAATATAACATTGCCAATAGTTACACTTACTGCTGCCATGACTATATATCTGTATTACAGGTTTAACTGGGAACCATTGCTTATAGGGTCTCTCTTTCTAACATATCTGACTTTCCTGATGTGGCTCTTTGGAAACCCTATCCTGGGGCATTCTCCGGAAATGATATCAGAACATCATTTTGGATTCATGTATCTTGTTGGTCTTGGTACATGTTTTTCCATTATCGCAATGTTCAGAAAAAAAGATTCCCCTTCAGATGATTTTTTAACAAGCGTAATTATCATTAACGGAATACTCTTTACCATCATTCTTCTTTTATTTGTATTGCGTTTTTTTAATACAAATTATGTTCCGTTTTTCACTGTCCTTGCAGTATTGGCACTGGCATATTCAGTAATTCTTCATTCAAAATCTGACTGGAACTTTGCATCTGCCTTTTATGCACTATATGGATTTATGGCAATGAGTATTGCTCTTTATGGAATTTTTGGCTTGCCGGAAGCCTATCTGCTTTTATCCGTTCAAAGCCTCCTGGTTGTATCAATGGCACTCTGGTTTCGAAACAGGCTGATCGTGGTTATGAACAGCATCCTTTTTCTGACAATACTTCTTGTTTATCTTTTTTCAACAAAGAATGTCAGCGCGGTAAACTTCTGTTTTGCCGCTATTTCCCTGATTTCTGCAAGAATAATTAACTGGAAGCGGTCAAGATTATATATTAAAACAGACATGATAAGGAACCTTTATATGATCGAAGGTTTTGCTATGATGCTTCTGGCTTTATATCATGCGGTACCTAAACAATTTGTTACTTTCTCTTGGACAATGGCTGCACTCCTGTATTTCATTTTCAGTCTTCTTCTTAAGAATATAAAATACAGATATATGGCTCTTGGTACAATGATTTGTTCTGCATTTTATCTGTTTTTGGTGGACCTTGCACGAATCGAAATTATATACAGGGTCCTGGCATTGCTCTTCCTGGCTGCAATTTCTATTGGTATTTCAATTTACTATACCAACAGGGTCAAAAAAGCAGGGTAGCTGAACTCATATTCTGAGAAAAGCCATATTCCACTCAATAAATTTTATGCATTAAAAAAAATCCTCTTAATTTGCATTCGCTTAATTATCAATAAATGAAAAAGATTTCTTTCCTTTTCTTTCTGCTTCTTGTATTTTCAGGTGGCTGTAAAACAACAAGACCGTTATCGCATGGGAATTCTGAGTTAAAGAACAAGCCTGTAATGACAGATGCCACCACTCCTGAAATTAATTTCCATGATCAGACTACCTGGATTCTGGGGTATTTTAAACCTGATCAGCTGACTCATTATCCATACTCAACATGGTATGTGAAGGGAATTGATGATTATCAGATCAAAACTGAAGCGCTAAATAAATTACTGGAAATTAATAAAGATGATCTTTTAATAAAAATTATAATGGGAGTCTGGTGCCCCGACAGCAGGAGAGAAGTTCCGCGATTTATGCGGGTTATGGATGCCTGGCACTTTCCGGTTGAAAAATTAATTTTTATCGGGGTGGATGATGCCAAGCAATCGCCTGTAGGAGAATTTACCAGCCTGGATATCCAGCGGGTTCCGACATTTATTCTTTATAAAAATAATATTGAAGCCGGACGCATCATTGAAAATCCTAAGACGTCTTTAGAGCAGGATTTGGTTGACATACTTGCAGGAATGAATAATATTAAATAATTTAAAATCATGGAAGAGGTAAAAAATAATTCGGGACAAAATCTGGGGATAGCAGCTCTGATAACGGCCGTTATAACATTTGTACTTGCAGTTATACCCTGTGTAGGGTTGATAGCAATAATACCCGGGATTATAGCTATTATACTGGCTGGCGTCGGACTTTCACATGCGGCACGCAACAATTCACCACGAGGGGTCCTGTTTGCAGGATTAATAATTGCAGTAATTGCATCGATGATCTCATTTTCTCAGATATTTGTGGTTGGGAAAATTGCTCAGAAAGCCGATAAATGGCCTAATGGCTTGAATAATATCATTAATGATGTACAGGACAATGTCACCAAGGAGATCGAAGATGCAAACATATCAATTAAAGTCGAAAGCAATGGGGATAAGGTGGAAATAAAAACCAATGCCAATAAGAAAGAGAATGAGCAGACTCTTGAAGATCTTGAAGGTGGAAACAAGACAAAAACTGATTCTGTAAACAAGAAAACTGAAACTGTTCCAAAGAAAAATGAGACTGTTCCGAAGAAAAAATGATCTTTCGCAAACCGCTGAAGTAGGGTTCCTTAACGAGCCTTATCTGATTATTAATATAATATTTGCCGGAGTAATATTGCTGATCTTATTATACTCCGGTTTTTTTTCTCCCGATAAGGACAGCTATCCTGTCGTTTGTATTCATGAGAAAATAACCGGAGAACCATGTGTTTCCTGCGGTCTTTCACATAGTTTTTCTTTGATTGTCAGGGGTAGAATTGAAGAAGCTTATAAATGGAATCATTACGGTATGAGGATCTTCCTCTTTTTTGCGTTGCAGCTTTTAATGAGAGCTGCCTTCTCAATTTTCTATCTGAAATATGCTGACACGCGTAAGCAGTTAATTTTGGTTGATTGTATTGGATCAGGGATAATATTCCTGGTTGCTTTCTGGCCGTTTATAGTGAGAATAGTTTCAGATATTTTGTAAAGCCCCTTCCCGCTTCGCGGGATCCCGCTAAAGGGAGAATAATTCTGTGGAAATAAGGTGAATTACACTTATATACAGAGAACGATCCCCCCTTTAGGGGGGCAGGGGGGTAACAATGAGGTTGGACAAAATCACTCCTCCATATCATTCAATATCTCATACAACAAGCTGCTCTCAAATCCCTTTGACAATCCGTATCTCAAAAGCTTAGCTTTCAGATCATATTGATTTTTAGCTTTGATTGTACGACGGTGGCCATTAATAAGCTCACGGATAAATTTAGTATACAGTTCATTGTCAATATCATCCAATGCTAATCTGATGACTTCTCCGGGAATGTTTTTTACCTTCAGATGAGCCCCAATCTTAACCTTTCCCCACTTATTATACTTAAATTTATCCCTGACGAAGGCCGATGCATATCTTGTTTCATTAATGAAATTCTCTTTTATAAGAATTTCAATAATTTTTTCCGAATCTTCATATTCAATTCCCCAGGAAGCCAGTTTACTGCGGATATCTTCACAGCAGTATTCACGTTGTGAGCACAGATTCATTGCTTTGTTGAGGGATACTGTGAATAACTCTTTTTCAGCCATTTTTCCTGCTTTTTATTATTCTTTCTTTATCATTTAAATCGGATACAACTTCGATGTCGTAAAAACCGAATAATTCGAGCAAACTAACTAATGAACTGCCCATCATTTCATTGATCTCAAAATAAAGAAGGCCGCCCGGCAAAAGAAATTCTTCAGCAAGCCTTATTATTGCTTCATAAAAAATAAGAGGGTTGGAATCTGTTACAAACAGTGCCTGGTGAGGTTCAAAATCAAGTACATTTTTGCTCATAAATTGTTTTTCGGAATTCCTTATATAGGGCGGATTGCTCACAATAATACCTGACTTCAGAAATGTTTTCTGATGCAAGTTGAAAATATCGTCTTTTATTAACGAGACTTGCACATTATTCAGGAGTGCATTTTCGTGCGCAATTCTGATAGCCTCTTCAGAAATGTCAATTCCGGTCACAACTGATGATGGCAGGTTTGAAGCAAGAGCAATAGCGATGCATCCTGATCCGGTTCCAAAATCGATTATATTTCCGGTATATCCTTTATTTTCCTTAATGATAAGATCAACAAGTTCCTCAGTTTCAGGACGGGGAATGAGGGTGGAGCTGTTTAACTTAATTTTGCAGTTATAAAACTGCGTTTCGCCGACAACATATTGAATCGGTTTCCCGGTTTTTAATTCTTCTGAAAAATTGATAATCCTTTCCGCTTCTCCGACTGTAATCACATATTTATCATCATAAAGATCATGCAGCTTTGTTATGCCTGTAACTTTCTTAATAAGTATATCGGCAATGGTTCTTATTTCTGGTTCTTTATAAATAACTATAAGTTCTCTGGCCAGATAAAATCTGATATCTTTTATTGTTTGTATCTTGACACCCATAAGTCAAATTTAGTATTTTCACTGAAATGACGGAGACAGAAGATATTAAATTCATGCGAAGGTGTCTTGACCTTGCATCTAAAGCCGAAGGGATGACCTATCCTAACCCCTTGGTAGGTTCGGTAATAGTGTATGAGGGTAAAATTATTGGAGAGGGATATCATCTGAAGCCAGGNNGAGCCTCATGCGGAGGTAATTGCAATAAACTCTGTTTCAGATAAAGCAAAATTGAAATTATCAACCCTTTATGTAAATCTGGAGCCGTGTTCACATTTTGGAAAAACACCCCCATGCGCAGATTTTATTATTTCAAATCAAATTCCGAGAGTAGTGATCGGTACTACTGACACAAGTGAGAAAGTATCGGGGAAAGGATCAAAAAAACTGCTTGATGCAGGTTGTGAGGTAATAACAGGTGTTCTTGAATCAGAATGCCGGAGAACGAACAGAAGATTTTTCACTTTTCATGAGAAGAGAAGACCTTATATTACACTTAAGTGGGCACAGAGTGCAGATGGATTTCTTGATATCAAAAGAACAGAGGACCATGGAACCGGGCCCACCTGGATTACAGGCAAGCCGGAAAAGGTACTTGTACATAAGTGGAGAGCATCAGAACAGTCCATTCTTGTAGGAGCAGGGACCATCAGAGCTGACGATCCGTTTCTTAATGTAAGAGAATGGAAAGGTCAGGATCCCATAAAATTAATTCTCAGCAGGTCAG
>PMIL01000057.1 GCA_003157075.1 Bacteroidales bacterium
CCCCTTATCAGTAATAAAAAACCAGCCATTGGCCAGAGTCCGAACATTTTCGTTCCTGACCCTGATGTATTCTTCCAATCTTTTAATAAATGGTTTTACCACAGGTATAATCCTTTGTTTATTTCTTTTACCAGTGACTTTCAAAGAACCCTCCGAAAGATCAATGTCATTATCTCTTAACCCTATTAATTCAGCCNNTTCAATAATTGTCCGGTTTCTTATCCCGGCAAAGCTGTCTCCAAAACTATAATTATCTAAAAGGTTGTTTATCGCCTCTTCTTCAATAAAAACCGGAAGATGTTTTTTTCGTTTGGGCAATACAACCTTTTCAAGAGGATCGTTTTTAATTATACCCTCTTTTCTCAAATAGCGGTAAAATACCCTCAGGCATGAGATTTTTCTGTGAACGCTTATTGTTGAATAGTCATTGTCGAGCATACTTACTATCCAGGCTCTGATATCATGTGATGTAACTCCAATGGGATCTTCCGGGAGCCCAAGAGATGACAGGAAACGAAAAAACTGGTCCAGGTCATTTAAGTATGACCTGACAGTATGCAGTGAATACCGTTTCNNTAAGAACGATTCCTTATGGCTCATAAAGGAACCTGTTTATCCATGTTGTTAAAAAATAAGATGAACAGAACGAACTATTCTTCGCCCTCTTGCATCTTTTGAACATATGCTGCCTTCTTGATCTCTTCTCTCCGGCGTACTGACGGTTTGATAAAAGCCTGACGTGAACGCAATTCACGAATTACTCCGGTTTTCTCAAATTTTCTCTTGAACTTTTTCAAAGCTCTTTCGATATTCTCGCCTTCTTTTAATGGTACAATGATCATAATTGATATTTCAGTTTTTAAACGAGGCGCAAAGTTAGAAATAGAAAAAGTCTTTTCAAAACAATTGTGGAAATAATTTATCTGTATTTGTTAATTTATTAGTCTTTATAATCCTTTTTTTTATCCAAATATGATATAAAGTTACTACTTTTTTTTCTGAAGAGAACAATAAGTTTTTTGCATCTGTCCAATGGCATGAAAAAAATATCATAATTACATTCTGACATCCCCTTGCTCCACTTAAACGGTGGGTATATCGTAACACCTATTAGCATTAATTTACTTGATCAGGACAAAATAGTGATTTTAATATCGAAAGCCATTCCCCTTCAAAGGGGGAATTCCTTGGGTGTGCCTTGTAAATTATCTGATCAAGCAGATCATTCATCAAACTTAAGATAAGGACGCACTTTAATAGCTTTTTCCATTGAAATCAGCTTATTATCTGTCAGATCATCGATAGATTTTATTCTGCCTTTTAGTTCCCTGTACTTAAGTATAGCAGTCACCTCATATTTTTCAAAATAATGTAAATGAGATAGTTCCTTGTATCCCGCCGAATTAATATCGATCCTTCTTACTACTGTCGAATCTGCAAAAACACGGTCCTTTATCATATTAAATGTTTCTTCAGGCAAACCATAGACTTCTTTGAGCTGGCTGATCCTGGCGAATCCCCCTAGCAAATGTCTGTATTTAATAATCCTTGATGACAATACCGGACCAATTCCTGGAAGTTTTATCAGCTCAGAAGAATCACTCAGATTGAGGTCTGTCATTTGTTTTTGATGCCTTGCAGGAAGTTTGCTGAAATTGTTTGCAGCTCTTTTGCTATTTACTTTCGAAAGGCCACGGTAATTATTCCGGCTTGCATTATGTAAAGTATCCCGGGAAGNNTTCAGGGTATTTCCGGTAATATCCCTTAGGGAAACCTGACTGTCAGGAACCAAGTATCTAATTGCTATTATCAACACTACCAATAGCAGTAAGATAAAAGTTGATCTTCTCTCCCTCCGGGTAAAGCCAAACCAGTTCTTAATTGGTTCCCTTACAAAATTCATATTTAAAAATGCAATGAGACTATTGCAAATTAAGAAATTCCTGGGAATATCAGGTAATAACAGGAATTTTTATTTAGCGAATGCCTCGGTAAAGATACTGAAGGTTTGGTCAGAAGTCCGGAGTCCGAAGTCCGCAGGGAAATTCAAAATCAGAAAGCAAAGTTAAAAGATTTTACTTCGGACTTCGGGCTTCCGTCTTCTGACTTCTGAAATCAGAACGGATATCCTATACCCAGAACAATTGTAAAATCATTTCGCTTGTACGGTCCGTTGAGGAATATCCATTTTGATCCTGCCTCAGGAGGAACTGCAACCCCGTTTATAGGACGAAGCCCCAACAAAGGATCCCTGAGTTTCATACCTATATCGATTCTTGCGATGACGAATTTCAGATCGAATCTGAATCCTGTTCCGGTTCCTACAGCAATATCTTTGTAGAAGTTTCTAAAGGTGAATTGTGATCTGGGCCTTGCAGGGTCGTAATTATAACTCCAGATATTCCCGGCATCAACGAATAATGCACCCTCCAGTATCCAGAAAAGTTTAAACCGGTATTCAGCGTTTGCCTCCAGTTTTATATCAGCTGTCTCATTCAAGAATTTGGAGGTATCAACATAAGAGCCAGGACCAAGAGATCTGACCTGCCATGCCCGGATATCGTTCGCCCCTCCGCTGAAATATTGTTTTTCGAATGGTACCGCTCTTGAATTGCCATAGGGTATCCCAACACCAATAAAACCCCTGTAAACTATTGAACTAAGGTCATTGAATTTATAATTATACCTGAAATCAATATCTCCTCTGACATATTGTGCAAAGGGTTGTCCTAAAAGAAAATAGCTGTTATAAACAGAATTTCCTGGTGTATAGTTTGTACTGTCGGGTTTCTTGCTGGCGCCGGTAAGTTTGTACAAAGCAGAGAGAAGATTTCCTGAAGTTTCAGTATTTACCCTTACAAACCAGTAATCTTTTGAATTCTTGATTTTCTGATTATTGTAGATAAATGAGTAATTCCCGCCCAATATCAATACATCCTTATAACTGCTGGTCTGATATGATGACCTCTCAATTGTAGTAAGGTAAGCTGAATCAATATGTGGAAGTTTGACTATGTTAAACTGAAGAGGATTAAGAATGTGCTCCTGGTAATTCCCTGCTTTCCAGTCATATCCGAAAGTAATATTTGCAACCGTTCTGACATAAACAGGTAGTTTCTGAAAGTTATAAGCGGCTAGTAAGGTTGTTGACGGGTTATATTTCTTAACAAAACGTTCCATTCTCACAAAAGGAACCATAAATTTCGGAAGCCTCAGACTGGTCTCAACTCCATATTCTTCTGTACTCGACAGACCCGAAGTTGACAGGCTGTTATTGGCCTGCGTATATGCGGAATACGCGCCTTTCAGCTTGGTGCTGAACAATTCGGCACCATGAAACAGGTTTTTGTGCTGGTAGATGAGGTTGAGGGCTCCTCCGAGGTTCCCGGCTGAATTTGTCCCTTCTAGTTCTACTTTATATGACTGCTGGCTAAGAAGGGTAAGTTGAATATTGCAATCAAGCATTAATTCCATACCCTGCCGGGCTTCATTGTTTTTTGAATCGCTAAAGCTGATATTAACTAATCTGTATATTTTAAGTCCAAGCAAATGGGTCTGAGTCTGCTCAGTGCTGGTCACACTGTAAACTGATCCGGCATTCAGATAAAGTGACTGAAGAATAAGGTCATATTTCACATCATGTTTCTTCCTTGATGTAATAAAATAATACCCATTATATAGTGTAGTATCCAGACCCTGGAGATAGGCTTCTCCACCTTCAAGAGCCTCTTTTGGAACAAAATCAGGATATATGTAAACATTTTTTACAGTATATACGGCAAAAAGTCCTGTATTTATCCTGTTATTTGCGTCAAGCTGCGAAAAACTCCTGATATTATATTTAATATCTACCTGCCTGTTGCCAATAGTACTATCAACAACAAAATTGATATAATCATTTGAAAACCCATAGAAACCATGGTCTCTGATAAATCGCTCAAATCTTGTTCTCTCAGCCTGCATAACATCAACGTCATAGGGTTTACCTCTCCTGATAATACAATTTACTGAGTCAAAGAAACAGAGGTTCCTGATATTGCTGTCAGGAATCTCATAAGTCAGGTTTCGTATGGTATATGGCCGTAACAGAGAAACATTGTAGTAAACATCCGATTTCTTACTTACAGTTTTGACGGTGTCAGTTACTTTCCCGTCAAAATAACCTTTTGACGCAACGTATGATTTAATCTGGTCCCTGGTTTTGTTTGTTAAAAAAGGATCGTAAATAACCGGCTCTTCCCCTATATTTCTTAACCAGGCATGCGGCCACCGAGTCTTTTTAATATTTGACAGATTATATAAACCCAGGTGGAACCTTGCTCCAAAAATCCTCTTGTTAGGGGTCTGTTTGATATAAGGAATGAGATCACTGTTTTTAACTCCTTCCTTATTTACTTTAATGTGATTCTCGTTTAAAAGGCTTTCACCATCAGGGACATATTTTGTTGGATTGCAGGATGTTATAAACAAAAAAAACAAGATTATAAAAATACAATATCCTGTTTTATCAGTTTTAATATATGTAAAGGAATTCTTCAAAATCTGCCTAAAACTTAAACTCAAAGATATCAATAAAAATCTGAACTGAATGAATAAATAATATGACACTTGAAGTGATGTAAGGAATCTTACACTTAATAAAAAACTTTTTCCCAAATCGGTATTATTTTATAACCTTTGGGTAAATTTTTAAGATAGTTATAATTTGATTATTACAACGATAGAATGATCAGCAAGTCCAAAATCAGATTCATTAGATCTCTGCAAAATAAAAAAGTCAGGGATGAAGAGAGACTATTTGTAATTGAAGGGGATAAACTTGTCAGGGAATTCTTAGCTGCCAGATTCCCTGTCAGGATGCTTATCGCAAAACCTGAATTTCTTAGCAGCCTCCTGCCGGAAATGATCCAAAACATAAATGAAATTGAAGCTGTCAGTTATGAGGAACTTAAGCAAATGAGTACCCTGAAAACACCTCATAATGCACTTGCCATTGTTCAAATACCTGAATCTGAAATGATTGTATCAGAAATAATTAAGCAATTCTGTGTCGCGCTCGATTTTGTGCAGGACCCTGGGAACATGGGAACAATAATAAGAGCTGCCGGCTGGTTCGGCATTAAAAATATAGTTTGTTCAGTTGACTGTGTCGATGTTTATAACTCAAAAGTAATCCAGGCAAGTATGGGTGCATTACTTCATGTAAATGTATTTTATACGGATCTGAAAACACTATTCACCAATGCCATCAAAAACTCTGTCCCTGTTTATGGCACCATGCTGGATGGAAAATCAATCTACGATCATAAGCTTGATAACAAAGGCATTATATTACTTGGTAATGAATCTAAGGGTATCTCAGATGAACTTATTCCATTTATCACAGAAAAAATAAGGATCCCTAAATATAGTAACGCAAAAGAAGGGATCGATTCACTGAATGTTGGAATGGCCGCTTCAGTAGTTTTTTCTGAGTTTCTGAGGAAATCAGACAACTTAAATAATTAATAAAATTATATTTGCTCAAATTTTAAGATATTATGCCACAAACAGAATTCAAAGTGTACGGCGTCAGATGGGTGATGCTTACAGTATATATGTTCATGGTCGCTGTGAATCAGCTCTTATGGATCACATTTGCTCCAATAACGGGAGATGCAACAAAATATTACGGCGTATCTGATCTCCGGATTGGAATTCTTTCAATGTGTTTCATGATTGTTTATATTGTTGTATCAATTCCGGCGTCATGGATTATAGACAGATTCGGAATCAGGATAGGTGTAGGAATCGGTGCAGTTTTTACCGGAGTTTTCGGTTTAGTACGGGGATTTGCCGGACCTGATTATAATTGGCTGCTCCTTGCACAAATTGGAATTGCAATAGGACAACCTTTTATACTTAATGCTATAACAAAACTTGCTGCCCGATGGTTCCCCATTGAAGAGCGGGCAACAGCTGCCGGACTTGGCACCCTGGCAATGTATTTTGGAATTTTGTTGGGGATGACTCTTACTCCTTATTTAATTATCGGTTCCGGAATTAACGGAATGCTGTATATATATGGCATTATTTCAATTATAACCACGGTTTCATTCCTGGTATTAATCAAAGAAAGGCCACTGACAGCACCCTGCCGTCCTGATCAGGAAGAACGGTCACTTGTTTATGATGGGTTTAAACAGACACTCAGAACCAAAGATTTCATATTACTGATGGTAATATTTTTTATCGGCCTCGGCGTTTTCAATGCTGTTACAACCTGGATAGAGGATATCCTCAGGCCAAGAGGTTTTTCGGCCACACAAGCTGGGATAACAGGCGGTTTAATGATTGTCGGCGGAATTATCGGAGCACTTTTTATCCCTATACTTTCCGATAAGTATAAAAGGAGAACCCCTTTTATAATCCTGGCGCTTATCGGCGCTACTCTCGGACTTGCCGGCATTACATTTGCCACAAGTTACTGGCTTCTTCTTACATCGGGTATGGTACTGGGATTCTTTCTGTTAAGCTCAGGACCGATTGGCTTTCAGTATGGGGCAGAAATTACCTTCCCGGCATCGGAAGGAACATCAAACGGAATGCTTCTGCTTATGGGACAGGTATCAGGAATTGCATTTATTTTTGCTATGGACAGTTTCAAATCAGCAGCCACAGGTTCGATGACGCGTTCTCTTGTCATTTTGATCGGACTGATGGTTTTGAGTATACTGATGTCATTCAGATTAAAAGAATCCAAAATCCTGACAAGAGAGAAAACCAACTAAACAGATTTATTAACTGATCTAATAGATACCAGGAATTATTTTTTTTGTCGACGCCATATAAGAGGTGTAGCTATTGCCAAATTCATTAATCAGGAGCTTCTCTTCAACCCTTATCCTGTATACAATGGCAGCAAACACCGGCACTACAAGCACAAGAAATGAGTAAAAACTTGACATAGTTGCTGCAAAACCTGTGACAACCAGAAACATTCCCAAATAACTTGGATGCCTGATTCTTTCATAAATACCATCAGTTTTGAGACTTGCATTTTCGGTAATGGCAACATCTACAGTAAACGAGTTGCCAAGTTGAAGAATCGCAATCCATCTTATTATTAATCCGCCAATAATTAATGGAAGTCCGATTCCTTCCCAAAAAGAACTCACAGGATTTGAAAGGAAAAAACCGGCTGTAAATCCTGCAGTTATCATAATCCATAGAAAGATCAGCGAACCTTTGTCGCTCCTGGTTTTAACAGATCCTCCATTCGAACGTTTTACAAGCGTCAGGAGAAATTCAGATAATGCATATGCAAAAGAAAGATAAATAAGTGGTCTCATAAAGAAAAGATTAAGATTAAGGATCAGGTTATATCAGGCTTATTCTTTTGACAATCCGACTCTTACTGCCCATCCATATGACGCCGGAGTTGATATAAGGATTTTTTTGACTTTACTATTATATAACTGTATACCTGATTCCGATTTTGCTCTGTTCACTTCAATACAAAAATCTTTTTTACCATCATTATCATAATCGATTGAATCTTTAATTATTCCAGGAACTGTACCGTGCCAATCGAGTTGTACAAAACCTGAGTTTCTCTCTTTTAACAGACCGCTAAAAACTGGCTTTCTTATATCGAGTGTGCATTTTTCAGATATCAGCTGTGTGGCTATCTCACCCCCTGTATATCTTGGATTTAGTTTCATAAAGGGTAGTTTTGAGAAAGAAACTGAGAAACTGTTTAATCCCGGGAATAATATGATTATCAGAATCAGCCCGGCAATAGCCCAGCATATTCCTGCTATTATTCTTACATTTTTCATATTTCTCTGTGTATTAAAAGATTAATTTAAATAAACCCTGAAATGTTGAAATAATTGAACCTGATGAGAAGATTGCCATAAACAGGAATGAGACAAACAGAAATAAATTTCTTGAAAAATTTTTCATTGTTCCCGCAGGTATTCCCTTTATTCCATAATGAATCGCTTTCCTGGAACAGGCATCCACGCATTTTCCGCACTTACTGCAAAAAAGTGAGACATTTCCTTTTTTAACATCTTCACGGGTGATTGCAAAAAGCGGGCATACTTCAACACATTTAAAGCATTCATTACAGGAATTTTTATCGATTTTTACAGTGAAAGGGGTGATCTTATTTGACAGTGAATTTATTGCACCAAGCGGGCACAGGAAACTACATTGCGTCCTTTTCTTTGTCATCACAGGCAAGGCAATAACGAGACCGCCAAAGAGCGAGAGAAAGATTCCGGCTTTAGTGGCAGACTCAACAGATGTAACCTTTTCAAATTCGGTAACAGCCTTAAAAGGACAAATCCAGGAACAATAAGTGGGCATAAGAGTCAACGCTGCAGATAACATTACCATGATAAGTACTGCAAAAGGCATCCATTTCCATAACTCGCTTATATTCTTAATTACCCGTCTTTTTCTTAATCTTGAAAATCCATCATCCCAGCCGCCATAGAAACAACCCCAGCTGCAAAAACCTCTGCCCAGGACTATAGTTGCTATCACCCATAAAACTACCATCGAAGAAATATTTGCGAAGCCCCCTATGATGCTGCCAGGGAAAATAATAGATTTAGTAAAAGCTGCAGGAAGGATCATCATTGGAATGACAAGATGACAGAACGGGATCTTGCATTCAAGGATGTCTGCCTGAGAAAATGACATGGATTGCCTGACCTGAAGCATATTATGAATGAGAGTATAAGAGAGCGACATAGCAAAAATAATAAACAGAATAGCCCTGTACTTATCGGTTTTTCCTGTGAAATGCATAGAGAAGTATAATACATTCACAAGTAAAAATACTGTCAGCATTGCCAGTCCTGAAGCCGGATCTGAAAAATTTGGCTTCCCTCCCGTTATAAACATGAACGTTATCAGAAACATTGGCAAAGTATAAAGAAGTGACTTTCCAAAAGACTTCCTGAGCGCGACCGTTTTTAAAGAATTATCCATTAATTATTCCTCCTATTATGTTAGTTAAACCTTTAATCATAAAAATTATACCTGCCAGACCTGTGGCCAGGATACCAATATTTTTGAGTACCTCTTTTTTCTGGATTTTACCAGCAAGCGGCAGCGGTAAAAACCACAGTGAAGACCCTATAAAAAATGCCAGAAAAGCCAAATAACTCCGAAAAAGAGTTCTTTGTGTTGCACCCTGGGTAAGTATGATAAATAATGCAGGGCAGAATCCAAGACTATTTACAAGTCCAAGTAATATTGGTATAAGTCTGCGGTTATTTACGGTTTTTACAATTTTTGCAGGACAATCAGGCTTTCTGCTCTTACTGATACTGTACCATACAAGCAACACTGCAAAGACTATATACAGTATCCCAGGAACTATGTTTCTTATAAAAGGATTACTGAAGATTGTCCGACCAAAATACCATGCAAGGGTAGCAAGAATAAAATAGACAATAAACCTTGTCAGTAAAAAGAGAGTCAGATCAACAGCAATCTTTTTTACTCCGGCAGAACCCGCCATAAGGTAAGGAAACATCACCATACCGCATGTTGCCAGGCAGGCCGATCCGCTGCTTAATCCAAGTATTAAAGATTCCGTCATTAACTTTTTTCTCCAAAGCTATACCCATAAAGGTTTCATCGCAAGAAAATTGTGGTAAACATACCCGAATTGTGGTTAAAGGATTCAGATGAGGGGTGATAAGCTATGAACAGGGGCAAACGGTTATATCTCAAAAGGAGAATTAAAAAAGACCATGGTAAAACTATCTGAATTTTCTGGCAGCTTCAGCAGCTTTGGATCGTGAGACAGGAATTTCCAGACCCTGATTTTTTAATTTTATTTTCATATTCTGTGCATTTCCAGTCACATGGTCGGCGTATTTCGCATTGACTATAAAGCACTTATGACATCTGAAAAAAGATGAATTCCTTTTTAGCTCCGATTCCGCTGCCTTAAGCGTTCCACGAAGATGAGTTTTGTTTATAATATCTCCTTTTATGGTAACAACAGTTACATAATTATCATTTGAACAAAGGTATACGATGTTTTTGGGGTTGATCTTGTATTCGTTTTTCGGATTCCCGCCTCTTATAATAACTTCATCCTCCCATAAAACCTCATCGGGACTGATTGCAGCATCTTTGAGCGCAGTTCTGTACATCTTGTTGAATGAAATTATATATCCAACCGTTGCCGGAATAGCTCCTACTAAAATTGCTGTCCAGATCGCAAGTAAAATATATTTAAACTGGAAAGCATTCGGAAATATTAAGGAGGCATAAAAGTAATTGGCCACTCCGATGCTTGAGGCAATAACAAAACCCCAGAGGATATTGTTGCCAAGGGTCCACCTCCTCTTAATTACTATAGGTTCTATTAAGAATTTAAATATGAAGAGCATAAAGATTGTTACCATCCCAAAGCCAAGTGAAATCAGAAACTCAGTTTCTGACTCCAATTGAGCAAGACCAAATGGTTTAAAAAGAAATAAGAAAAGAAAGATAAATAAGCCAAAAACCAGGCTGAAAACAATCTTTTCCTTCTTTGTTTCGCTTAGTGCATATGGTTTTTTAAATGGATTTTCCATCAGAAATATCTTACAGACAAATCTAGTAAAATTTATACATAACTGGATATGCCCAGATGTCTTGCAGTCTTGCGGTCTTAATGTATGGATGTCTTGGTGTCATGGTGTTTGAACAGTATTCCGACTAACAGACTGCTAGACTGCGGGACTGCAGGACTTCAAGACTTCAGGACAATTTGCGCTATTGCCTCTGCAGCTCTCATGCCATCTACTGCCGAAGAAACTATGCCTCCTGCATAACCTGAACCTTCGCCGCAGGGATATAATCCTGAGATCTTTATATGATGAAGTTTCTCATGATCTCTTGGAATTCTTACCGGGGAGGATGTCCGTGATTCAACACCAAGCACTACTGCTTCATTTGTAAGGTAGCCGTTCATTACATGACCAAAAAGTCTGAATCCGTCCCTGAGGCGGCGGCCAATAGATTTGGGCAGCCAGCTGTGAAGAGGTGATGAAGTAACTCCCGGGAAATAGGATACTTTTGGAAGTGAATCGGAAATATCGCCAGCTACAAAATCCGCAAGCCTCTGAGCAGGAGCTCTTTGAGTATGCCCGCCATTTTTCCATGCTTCCCGTTCAATATCTTTCTGAAATTCGATACCGGCAAGGTCACCGAAACTGCTGTATTTCTCAAGATCTTCCGGTTTTATCTCAACCACTATGCCTGAATTTGCATACGGAGAATTCCTTCCGGAAGGGGACATCCCATTCACAACAACTTCTTCCTGTGATGTGGCTGAAGGGACAATAAATCCGCCGGGACACATACAAAAAGAATAAACACCTCTCCCATCTATCTGTTTCGCGAGATTATAAGATGAAGCAGGAAGAAATTCGCCTCTTGGATTGCCGTGATATTGTATTTTGTCAATTAATTCCTGCGGATGTTCAACTCTTACTCCCACAGCGAATGGCTTCATCTCAAGTGTTACACCTCTGTTTCTGCATATATCATAAATATCTCTTGCAGAATGACCCGTTGCAAGTATAACATAAGGCGATTTGAATTTTTCATTATCCGAAGTAACTACGCCAGTGATAGCATTCCCTTCGATGAGAAAATCAGTGACTTTCTTTTCAAGTAAGTACAGACCGCCTGCATCGGTTATTGATTTCCGGATTTCGGAAATAATTCCCGGAAGCTTATCCGTACCAAGGTGGGGATGAGCCTCATACAGGATGTTATCATTTGCTCCGTGAAGACAGAGCAATTCCAGAACTCTGGTATTGTCACCCCTTTTTTTTGACCTCGTATATAGTTTACCATCGGAATAGGTGCCTGCTCCTCCCTCACCGAAACAATAGTTGCTCTCGGGATTGACAAGCTGCTCGCGGCTGATTTGTGCAATATCTTTTTTTCTCGCGGAAACATCCCGTCCTCTTTCAAGTATTACAGGCCGTATACCCAACTCTATAAGACGGAGCGCCGCAAAAAGTCCCGCTGGTCCGGCACCGATGATAATAACTTCCTGCTTTTGTTTTACATTTACTGGAGAAAATGGATTAATAGCAGGAATTGATGAATCTTCTTCACTAAAAACCTCAACAGTAAGGTTAACCCGAATGTTTTTCTTCCGTGCGTCAACTGATCGCTTTATAACCCTTAAAGATGTAATTGCAGCAGGATCTATACCCGAAAGGGATGCTGCAATTTTTTTTATTGCAGACTCATCTGCGGCGGCAGCAGGATTAAGATTAATCTGTATTTGTTTTCCCATTTCTATTCAAAATGAAATGCCAGAATCCAAATCTGCGATTTAATCTTTTCAATAGCATTATAATACTCAGGATGTCCGGGAGCAGCTTCATTAACTAAGATATTGCTCAGCCCGGTTGACATTTTCAATTCGATGGAAAGCTTAAAATATGTAAGATAAAAATCGAGGCCTGCCCCCATTTCATAATAAAGGTCGGGCCGTCTGATCCTGATATAAATAGGTTTTGCATCATCAAACTCTTTCTTGCCGGCCAGATCATACCTGAAGTTTAAGCCGCCAATAACATATGGTCTGATATTATTTAATCTGTCACCTTTATATTTAAGAAGGAGCGGAAATTCAAGGTATGATGCTTCAAGTCTTTGCTGATCATTAACAAGCTTACGGTTTTTATAGAACCTGATAACTCTCTGTCCAAATGAAACCCCCGGGAGGAATCTGAGATCAAAGTGTTTAGACAACAGCGCATCAGTTACAATCTGAATATTTATTCCCGGATTGAGGATGCTTACTTCAGGATAAAGAGAATCAGTCTGATAATATTTCTGTGAAGGAGTTATATTATAATCCATAGCATTAAATCCGAGGCTGAAGCCAAAATGAAGAGGTTTTTCATCATACCATGATTCATTTTTAGGTTTCTGCTTCTGTCCCGACAAAATAAGGTTGTTCAGAAGCAATAGAATAAAGAAAATCTTAAATGCAATGTTACGTTTCAACCTTTTCAGAATTTTTTATTTGGCGATACAAGATAATAAACTCGTTTGAATTCTAATTATTGCATTGATAATTTGATGCCGGTATAAATACTTGCCACTCCTCCGGTCAATTTTATCTGGTCAGTATTGCTGAATCCTGCCTGAACAAGCAGCTGTAAGAACTCTTCATTATCAGGAAATTTCATAACGGAGTCAGGCAGGTACCTGTAGGCAGCTTTGTCTTTCGAGAATAATTTACCGAAAAGAGGCAATATGTTTCTGAAATAGAAATTATACAGCGGCTTAAAAGGGAACCCTGACGGTTTTGAGAATTCAAGCACCATTATCATGCCTTTGTCACGTAAAACTCTCCTCATCTCGGAAAGACCTTTAACCGGATCAGAAAAATTTCTTACACCGAATGCGACCATAGCAACATCAAAAATATTTTCTTCAAAAGGAATCTTTTCCGAATCACCATATCTGAGTTCAATGATATCCGAATATCCTTTTTTTGAAACCTTTTCAATACCTAATTCCAACATTTTTTTCGATATATCGAGGCCAACTATCTTCCTGGGCTTTAGTTTCATGGCAGTTATTGCCAGATCCCCTGTACCTGTCGCTACATCAAGAATATAAGGTGATTTAAATGATTTTGAGATTAACCTGACTGCCCTTCTTCGCCAAAGCCTGTCAAAATTAAATGAGAGAAAATGGTTAAGAAAATCATACCTCCATGCTATCGAGTCAAACATCGATTCAACGGCGGCTCTTTTATCTTCATTCGAATTTGCAGGGTGATCTTCCATTTTTTTTTAAAATCCAAAGATAGGATTATTTCCAGCTTTTAATGGAAGCAGAAATCCATTAACCACTATTGGTCGCAAATTCCGATAACTATCGGAATTTGCGGTTAAAGATTATTATATATTTTTACATAAAATAAAAACATCCCTATAAAATGAACAAGACTATAATGATTACCGGCGCTACAACAGGTTTCGGCAAAGCCACTGCTGAAAAATTTGCGGCAAATGGATACAATATTATTATAACAGGAAGAAGGAAGGATTTACTTGATGAACTGGAAAACAAACTGAATGCATTTGGCACAATAAAAGTACTTTCGCTTTGTTTTGATGTAAGAAGAAAAGAGGAGGTAGAATCTGTTATAACCAATCTTCCCGAAGACTGGAAAAATATTGATGTGCTTGTCAATAACGCCGGTCTCGCAGTCGGGCTAAGTCATATACAGGACGGTGATAGCGAAGACTGGGACAGGATGATCGACACGAATGTAAAAGGCCTTCTTTACGTTACGAGGGCCGTTTCACCTCTGATGGTAGCAAGAAACAAGGGACATATTTTTAATATAGGATCAATTGCAGGAAAAGATGTTTATGAAAACGGGAATGCATATTGTGCATCTAAATTTGCAGTTGGGGCTCTTTCAAAAGCAATGCGGATAGATATGCTTAAAAATAATATTAGGGTAACTCTCATAGCTCCGGGTATGGCAGAAACTGAATTTTCAATTGTCAGGTTTAATGGAGATCAACAAAGGGCAAAAAATGTATATAAAGGGTTTGATGCTCTTACTGCGGAGGATATTGCTGGTGTAATATATTATTGTGCAACTCTCCCGGAGAATGTATGTATCAATGAACTGGAAATCACACCAACGCAACAGGCGAGCGTAAACCACAGCTTCAGAAGGGAATAAACTATCTGGAATCAGGAATCAGGAATCAGGAATCAGGAATCAGGAATCAGGAATCAGATATTGACAATATATTTCAACATCTTTCTATATATTTCTGTACATTTCAACATATATCTACATATTTCATAATAAAATATACCCATGAAAAGACAGGTCATCTTTAATATTTCCTTACTTATTGTCCTGGTGGTAATAACCGGAAAAACATCTGGTATAAACACAAATGATACGCGGATGTTGTCACAACCGGCAATAAGCGCTAAGCATATTGCCTTCATTTATGCAGAGGATCTTTGGGTTGCAAATCCTGATGGCTCTCAACCCCGGAGATTAACTGTGGATGAGGGAATTGAATCCAATCCTTATTTCTCACCCGATGGTACATTAATTGCCTTCAGTGCTGAATATGAAGGAAACACCGATGTATACACAATCCCGGTTGAAGGAGGCATCCCTACCAGGCTTACCTGGCACCCCGGCGCTGATCTTGTTCGAGGATTCACACCTGATGGCACGAAGATTCTTTTTGCCTCCCAGCGTTCAGTATTTTCAACCAGATATTTTCAGCTATATACCGTAAGTCTGTCAGGAGGATTTCCTGAGAAACTTGAGATTCCAAACGCATGGTCAGCGTCTTATTCGCCTGACGGAAAGTTTATGGCATATACTCCGCTCTCACCTCAATACCTGCAATGGAAGCATTACAGGGGAGGCACAATTTCGAATATATGGCTTTACTCATTTGCTGATCATTCCGTAGTTAAAATTCCTCAGCCAAAAGAAGGCTGCAATGATGCTGAACCAATGTGGTCAGAAGGAAAAATATTTTTCATAAGCGACAGAAATGGAGAGTTTAATTTATTTTCATACGATCAATCATCAAAAGAGGTTTCACAGCAGACTACCTTTAATGATTTCCCGATTCTAAAAGCATCAGCATACAATGGTAAAATTATTTTTGAACAGGAAGGCTTTCTTCATATATATGATGCTGCATCGAATAATCAAAAAAAACTTACTGTCCCAATTGCAGCTGACCTGCTTGAACTCCGTCCAAGATTCGTACAGGGGAATAATTACATCCGGTCAGGCGACATATCTCCCACAGGCTCAAGGGTTGTATTCGATTTCAGAGGCGATATTATTACCCTTCCTGCTGAAAAAGGAGATCCAAGAAATATTACACAGACAACCGGTATTCATGAAAAATATCCTTCATGGTCACCTGATGGCAAATCCATAGCCTATTTTTCTGACGCATCAGGTGAGTACACTCTTGATGTAAGATCGCAGGACGGAAAGGGTGATACAAAGTCATTTAAGTTAAACGGTACAGGTTTCTATGCTTTTCCGGTTTGGTCACCTGACAATAAAAAGATATCCTATTCAGACAACGGCAGAAATTTATACATCATTGACATTGAATCAGGTTCAATAAAAAAAGTTGATTCGGATGAAGTTTACGCTCCCGGAGTATTCAGGAAAATATTCGGTGACTGGTCATCCGATTCGAAGTGGATTGTTTACACAAAACTGCTGAAAACGTATTTCAGGGTCGTATATCTTTACTCAGTCGAGCAACAAACTTCATTTGCAGTAACCGACGGGATGAGCGATGCTTCAGAACCGGTTTTTGATCCGAATGGAGAGTATATCTGCTTCTTTGCTTCAACAGATGCCGGACCTGTTGTCAATTGGTTTGATCTATCAAATCAGGATATGAGAATGACAAATTCAATCTACCTTGCTACTCTGCGGTACGACATTATCTCACCTTTTGCAAAAGAAAGTGATGAAGAGAATATTAAACAGGATAAAACTGAACAAGAGAAACCTGCAGATAAAAACAAAAAGGAGACGAAAACTACTACTCCATCTGCTGAAAAGCCCAAAATAATAAAAGTTGAACCAACCAGGATAACTGACCGTATCGTATCGGTTCCGGTAAAGGCAGGTAACTATTCGCATCTTTGGATCGGATCTAAAGGTGAAATATTATACATAGTCAGATCTTCAGACCCGGAGGAACCATCCAGGCTCCATAAATATGATTTGAAAGAAAGGAAAGACAATGAGATAATGGAACTTGACAACTATATTGTTTCTTTCGACAGGAAGAAGATGCTATACTCAAAAGGCGAAGTTTCCGGAATTACGGAAACAGGGAAAAAACCGGAACCCGGAAAAGGAATTTTAAATACATCATCGATATCTGTAAAAATTGATCCTGTTGCAGAATGGCCTGAGATTTTCGCTGAAGCATGGAGAGTAAACCGTGATTATTTCTACGATCCCGGCATGCATGGGGCCGATTGGAATGCAATGAAAGTAAAGTATTCAAAGTTCCTTCCCGATGTTGCCTGCAGAAGTGACCTTAACCGGGTAATTCAGTGGATGTGCAGTGAACTTGGAGTTGGACATCACCGTATTACCTCTCCTGGCGACAGGCTTCATTCACCTAAACCAGTAGGCGGAGGACTTCTTGGTGCAGATTATATTATTTCAGGAAACAGATACCGGTTTGAAAAGATTTACGGAGGTCTTAACTGGAACCCCGATCTCAGATCCCCGCTGACCGAACCGGGGTTGAATATCAGGACAGGAGATTATATCTTGCTGTGAATGGGAAAGAGGTAACAGCTGACAAGAATCTATTCAGTTTCTTCGAAAATACAAGCGGTAAGATAGTTGAACTTACAATTAACAGCAAACCTGATACCGCAGGTTCAAGAATTGTAAAGGTTGTACCAATTGCCAATGAGTATTCATTAAGAAACCGTGACTGGGTTGAAGGAAACCTTAAAAAAGTAACGGAAGCTACTAATGGCAAAGTTGCTTATGTATATGTTCCTAATACAGCATCAGCCGGACATGAATATTTTAAGAGATACTTCTTCCCTCAGGCTGACAGACAAGCTATAATTGTCGATGAAAGNNATGATTATTGACGAGACTGCCGGATCAGGCGGAGACATGCTGCCCTGGATGTTCAGAAAATTCAAAGTCGGAACACTTGTAGGAAAACGAACCTGGGGCGGGCTGGTTGGAATACTTGGTTTTCCGGAATTCATAGATGGAGGATCAGTAACAGCACCCAATGTCGCTATCTGGACAAAAGACGGATTTGTTGTTGAAAATGCAGGAATTGCACCTGACATTGAAGTAGAACAATGGCCTGCAGATGTGATTAATGGAAAAGATCCGCAGCTTGAAAAGGCTATCCAGGTTGCATTGGATGAACTTGCAAAGAATCCCCCTGAGAAACCTGTAAGGCCGCCGTATCCGCAGAAGATGAAAAAATAAAACACAAGATAAAAGACAAAAGGCGCAAGATAAAAAAGATATAAATTAAGAACAATTGAACAAACGAATTTAGAATAAAGAAGTTCTTACTTCTAAATTCGATTGTTCTTTGTTCTTACTTCTTGATTTTTAAGCCACCCTTGGGTGGTGAGGGTCTTACATTATTGCTCCATAAACCCCTGATCCTTTAATACCTGAAGCAGTATTTTTGAGAAATAGACATTATCCGCCTTTTTGTACCTGATATCAGTGAATACCTGTGCAAGAGTCTCTTTATTATTCTCTCTTACATACTGTGTTGAATCTTCTCTTTCCTCTTTCGGATGATAGTATTTAATGATATCTTCATCTGAATAATCAGCATATGTTTGTTTGTGGATTATTGCTTCAAGCGGAAGCCTGTCAACCTGTTCTGGCTTTTCTGATGGCCAGCCAAGGGTAACAGTAGTTATCGGAACAACTCCCCTGGGTAGCTTAAGAACTTTAATAATTTTATGTGCATTATATGTGGTTGTTCCGAGGTAACATATTCCAAGTCCCTTCGACTCAGCGGCAATACAAAACGTTTGAGCAACAAGAAGTGCGTCAATCGCTGCTGTTATAAAAGAGAGAAAATTATCATATCCGGGTTCAGCTTTTCTCAGAAGACACCACTTGTTAAACCTGTTGAAATCTGCACAGAATGTCAGAACAACAGGGGCTTCAGTAATCATCTTCTGGTTAAAGTGCAAAGGAGCAAGATCGTTTTTAACCTGAGTATCAGTGGTTATAATGATACTATAAACCTGCATATTCCCGGTTGTAGAAGTCCGGCATCCCATAACAAGCAGTTCATTAAGAAGCTTATCATCAACAGGTTCTGATGTGTATTTACGGATTGTCCTGCGTTTCAGCAGAGTATCTGAGATAGTTGCCATTTTTTATGTTGTAGAATATAATACAAAGTAAACAAATTCCATAAAAACCTGCTGACCGGAGAAAATGATTTTCCTATCTTAGCATGAATCTTAAAAAATATACTCAGTAAAATCATATAATTATGAAGAAGAATCTTTTCATCCTTTTTATTATTGGATTTATCATTTGCATAAATCCTGCAGGAGCTCAAAAAAACCCAGCAAAAGGACAAAAGAAAAAGGATGTAGCAAAAGAGACGGAAAAGAAAGAAGCCGGTCTCTCCTCCACTTTCAGCGGGTTATCATTCAGAAGTATCGGGCCTGCATGGGCTTCGGGAAGAATATCTGATTTTGCAGTAAATCCTAAAAATCATTCTGAGATTTATGTTGGAGTTGGAGCGGGAAATATATGGAAAACAACAAATAATGGCACTACATGGAGCCCGGTTTTTGATAAGTATGGAGCGTACGCAATCGGATGTCTTGCAATGGATCCTGATAATACCTCAGTTGTATGGGCAGGTACAGGAGAAAATACCCATCAGCGTCAGCTGGGATACGGTGATGGTGTTTATAAAACCGAAGATGGTGGCGCAACCTGGAAAAATATGGGATTAAAGGAATCGAGGCAGATAGGGATGATTGCTATTGACCCGCGGAATAGTGATGTTGTGTATGTTGCCGCTGAGGGATCGATATGGGGACCCGGCGGGGAAAGAGGTCTCTATAAAACAACTGACGGCGGAAAGACCTGGAATAAAATCCTGGATATCAGTGAAAATACAGGGGTCAATAATGTAGTTTTCGATCCCCGAAATCCGGATGTGTTATATGCCACTTCGGAACAAAGAAGAAGACATGTTTATACAAAAATCGGAGGAGGTCCTGAATCAGCAGTTTATAAATCAAAAGATGCAGGTAAAACATGGGACAAGATCATGACGGGACTGCCTTCGGGGGATATCGGAGGCATGGGTTTAGCCATATCACCTGTCAATCCTGATGTCCTGTATATTATTATGGAGGCATCCGGAGAATCAAGCGGCTTTTACAGATCAGTTAACAGAGGTGTATCATGGGAAAAAATGAGTACATACGCATCAAGCGGACAATATTATAATGAAATATTTTGTGATCCGAAAGATGTTGATAAGGTATATAGTACGGAAACCATTTCGAAAGTAACACTCGATGCCGGAAAAACGTGGACACCCATTGGAAACAACCAGAGACATGTTGATGATCATGCTCTATGGATAGACCCTGACAACACAAAACATTTATACATCGGAGGTGACGGAGGGATCTACGAATCATTCGATGAGGGCAAAAATTATATTTTTAAGTCTAATCTTCCTGTTTCTCAGTTCTATAGAGTCAGTGTTGACAATGCACTTCCATTTTACAATGTATATGGCGGCACTCAGGATAATAATTCAATGGGGGGGCCATCATGCAATATAGACAGGGAGGGCGTGGTAAACGGAGACTGGAAAGTTACCGTCGGAGGAGACGGATTCTGGGTAGCAAATGATCCGGAAAATGAGAATATAGTATTTACTGAGTCACAATATGGCAATGCCGCTCTATGGGACAAGAAAAGTGAGGAGTCGGTAAATATAAGACCGGTACCCCGCAAAGGAGAAAAAACCTACAGATGGTATTGGGATACACCAATTGTGATGAGCCCGCATCAGAAAGGAAGAATATATATGGCGGCTAATAAAGTATTCNNGAAGTGATGACCGTGGCCGTAGCTGGGAAGTTATATCTGAAGATCTGACGAGAAATGAAGACCGCAACCAGTTTAAGGTAATGGGCAAATACTGGAGCGCGGATGCAGTTGCAAAGGATATCTCTACTTCCTTATGGGGTCTTATTGTGTCCTTGGCTGAATCGAAAGTTAAAAAAGATCTCATATATGCAGGAACTGATGATGGTGTGATAGCGGTTACGGAAGATGGCGGTAAAAACTGGACTAGAATTACCACCTTTCCAGGAATTCCTGAATATACTTATGTAAGTGATATTCTGCCTGATAAATTTGATGAAAATGTTGTTTATGCCACTTTTAACAATATGTTGAGAGATGATTTCAAACCATATATTCTGAAAAGCACCGATAAAGGTAAAACATGGACAGCAATTACTAACAAGCTTCCTGCAAATGGAACAATCCACACTATTCAGCAGGATAATGTCAATCCCATTCTTCTTTTCGCCGGTTCAGAATTCGGATTTTATTTTTCGATAGATGGAGGTAATGAATGGATAGAATTTAAATCAGGATTACCGACAATCGCTGTCCGGGATATAGCACTTCAGGAACGTGAAACTGATCTGGTTATAGGAACCTTTGGCAGGGGAATATATATCCTTGATGATTACTCACCTTTGAGAACCTTTAAAAAAGATATGCTTGAAAAAGAAGCCTATATATTCCCTGTAAAGGATTCAAAAATGTATATCCAGACAAGGGGTTTTGACAATCAGGGCTCTACATATTTTAAAGCTCCTAACCCAGATTTTGGGGCAACCTTTACATATTTTATAAAAGAGGTTCCTAAAACTACAAAGGCAATACGACAGGAGAAAGAAAAAACGTTATTTGAAAAAGGAGAACCAATACCCCAACCTTCAATCTCTGACCTGAAGGCAGAGGATAAGGAGATTAAACCATATCTTATATTCACTATTAGAGATGAGAGCAATAATGTAGTTAAAAGATTGTATAAATCTGCTTCCAAAGGGATAAACAGAATTACCTGGAATTTTACTTATGAGAGCATTTCTCCTGTAACTACGACAAAATATAATCCTCTTCCTGTTGTAGCAGGCAGAAGAGGCGGAGGTAATATCCAGGCGATGCCGGGAACTTATAGTGTATCGATGGCGCTTTTTTCAAAAGGTGAAATAAAAGAGCTTTCTACTCCTTTACATTTTATATGTAAGCCATTAGGACTTGCAACCTTCACCGCAACCGACCAGAAAGCAAAATATGCATGGATAGGTGAAGCTTCTGATTTTTCAAGAAAAATGTACGGAACAATGAGTTATACAAGTGAACTCGTAGACCAAATAAATGCTGTAATGCAGGCAATACACCAGACTCCGTCTGCTTCATCTGACTTAATGAAAGAAGCTGAAAGGATTGATGCCGAACTGGATAATTTAATGTTCATATTTAACGGACCTGAAGCAAAAGCCAGCGAGGAAGAGATTCCTCCGATGGAGATGCCACTTTCCCACAGACTAGGAGAAATGGCATCTGCCACCTATGAAACAAGTGGTGATATAACTACTATCGCCAAAGAACAGCTTGACATACTTAAAACTGAATTTCCTCCTGTCCTGGCAAGAGTCAGAAAAGCAGGGGAAGATCTTCAAAATCTTAACAAGCAACTTGATGCAGCAAAAGCGCCATGGACGCCGGGCAGGGTACCTGCTTTATAAGTTATAGGCTGGCAATTGATTATAATTGCATTTTAAGAGAATTTTTTTTATACTTGTTAAAGAAAAAGTCAAAAGTCGGAAGTCAGAAGTCGGAAGTAATTTTTTTGACTTCGGACTTCGGTCTTCGGACTTTGGACTTCCGACAGAAATAAAACAACATTACTAACGACAAATAACACTGTTAAACTATGAGCAGACCGGTTACAATCTTTACAGGGCAATGGGCAGACATGCCCTTTGAAACGTTATGTCAGAAAGCGAGATCTTTTGGTTATGACGGTTTGGAAATCGCATGCTGGGGTGACCATTTTGAGATTGATAAAGCTGATGAAGCATATTGCCGGAAGAAGAAAGAGACACTTGAGAAGTACGGACTTAAGGTATTTGCAATTGCCAGCCATCTCGTTGGGCAAGCTGTTTGTGACCAGATCGATGAGAGACATAAAAGTATCTTACCTGCTTACATATGGGGTGACGGGGATCCTGAAGGTGTACGCAGGAGAGCTGCGGAAGAAATGATTCGTACCGCCGAAGCAGCCAAAAGACTTGGAGTTGATACTGTTACAGGGTTTACAGGAAGTTCAATCTGGCATCTTCTGTACTCCTTCCCCTCTGTTCCGGCATCTATGATTGACAAGGGATATGCGGATTTTGCAAGACGCTGGTTACCAATTCTTGACAAATTTCAGAAACTGGGTATCCGGTTTGCACTTGAGGCACATCCTACGGAAATTGCCTTTGATATCGCATCAGGACAAAGAGCACTTAAAGCCATTAATAATCATCCTGCATTCGGTTTTAATTTCGACCCATCTCACTTTGGTTATCAGGGTGTTGATTATGTGAAATTTATTAACATGTTCGCCGATAAGATTTTCCATGTACACATGAAAGATGTCGGATGGTCAAAAGTACCTGCCGATGCCGGGGTTTTCGGTGGTCATACAGAGTTCGGAACATCAGGCCGTTACTGGGATTTCAGAAGCCTTGGACATGGCAATATTGTCTTTGAGGATATTATAAGGGCTCTTAATAAAATAAATTATAAAGGCCCATTATCAGTTGAATGGGAAGACAGTGGAATGGACAGGGAATTCGGTGCCAAAGAAGCTTGTGAATTTGTGCGCAAAGTTGACTTCCCTCCTTCAAATATTGCTTTTGATGCAGCATTTGAAAAGAAATAGACCGGCAATCAACTAAACCTCAACCATAATCTAAACTTCAATCTTAACCTCAACCTCACCATGGAGACAATTAAAAAAACTCAGTTATTCAATGCAAGTTGTGTTGCACTGGTTGTCACGGCATTAGCGTTTGCTACCAGGGGTTCATTCGTTCAGGCATGGGCTGCCGAATTCAACCTTACTCATACCGAAGTCGGATGGATTGTCGGAACCGCATTCTGGGGCTTTACTCTGGCAATGGTCTTTGGGGGACCACTTGTGGATGTCATTGGTATTGGAAGAATCATCTCAATAGCTTTCTTTTGTCATGTTGCAGGGATAGTTCTTACAATTATTGCAACAGGCTTCTGGTCACTTTTTATCTCAACGCTTTTGATTGGCATTGCGAATGGTAGTGTGGAAGCTGCCTGCAATCCTTTGATAACCAGCATGTACACTGATCAGAAAACTCGGCGACTAAATCGTTTTCATGCCTGGTTTCCTACCGGAATAGTTATTGGCGGGTTGATCGTTTTTCTTTTTAACAAGATTGGTCTTCTGAACTGGCGTTACGCTATGGGTATCATGCTTCTCCCCACTTTTGTTTACGGATATATGTTTCTTAATAAGGAATTTCCCAAAACTGAACGGGTAGTCTCCGGATTCAGCTATAAAGATATGTTGAAAGCATGTGTAAGTCCATTATTTATTTTTATGGCTTGCTGCATGATCTTAACAGGAGGCACTGAACTTGGAACAAACCAGTGGATTGCAGCATTGCTCTCTAATGTTTCTCATAATCCTATCCTGCTTCTCGTCTGGATATCAGGAATAATGGCACTCACCCGTCAGTTCGGAGGGATCCTGATTCATAATTTCAAATCAACTGTTGTACTGCTTACTTCTTCAGTCCTGGCTTTTATCGGTTGTATCCTGATGGGATATACAAGCGGAGCAATGGTTTTTGCTTCTGCCGGTATCTTCGCTCTTGGTGTGGCATTTTTCTGGCCGTCGATGTTGGGATTTGTCTCCGAAAATGTTCCGCAAAGCGGTGCATTGGGATTAGCTATAATGGGTGGCATCGGCTTCCTGGGCGGAGCAATAGCACAGCCTGTTCTTGGAGCCATATTCGATTCACAGACTATGGCAGCTGTACCTGCAGGCCAGACAGTCGAAGCTTTGAAAACAGCACTTGCAGGAACTAAGGAAGCAGCCACATGGGCAGCAACTCAGCTTACAGGCGGCGAACATACACTGAGATTCGTTGCATTTGTACCAGCTGTTCTTATCGTTGCATTTGTATTTCTGCATTTGTGGAAAAGAAAACATATTTAACCTTTGATGAGATGATTTTACCCCCCATCCCCCCAAGGGGGGGCTAAAATCAACTAGTCTTAAAAGCCCCTCTTAGAGGGTTTGGGGGTAAAAGTCTCTGAAAAGGAAACATATTATTGTAAGATAAAAGACAAAAGTTAAAAGATAAAAGTATTGATGATGAAAAAAATTAAAATGGGTATGATAGGAGGCGGTATTGGTGCCTTCATCGGTGACGCACACAGACGTGCCTCTAGAATATGCAATGACTTCGAAGTTGTTGGCGGAGTGTTTGATGCCGACTACGAAAAGAGCAGACAATTTGCACAAAACGAGGAAATAAGCCTGGACAGATGCTATAAAAGTGTTGAGGAACTTATCAAAGCTGAATCTGCCTTACCCTCAGGCAGCCGAATGGAGGTAGTATCAATTGTGACTCCGAACGCTTTGCACTTTGCCTTTGCAAAAAGTCTTCTTAACGCCGGATTTCATGTTGTATGCGAAAAGCCTATGACAATAACAGTTAACGAGGCTGAGGAGCTGGAAAAACTGGTTGCTGACAAGAAACTGACTTTCGCATTGACTCATACATATACCGGTTATCCGATGATCAGACAAATGAGGGATATTATTTCAAAAGGTCTTCTCGGTACAATTCAACGAATTGACGCACAGTACTACCAGGGATGGATCAATTCTATTATTCATGGAACAGAAAGCAGGATAACCGGGGTGTGGAGGCTTGATCCCAAACATGCAGGAGCCAGCAGTTGTATGGGTGATATCGGAGTTCATGCCTTTAACCTTATTGAGTATACTACAGGACTTGAGGTTAAAGAGGTCCTCTCCGATCTGAATCCCGTAAAAGATGATGTCCAGCTGGATCTTGACGGAACTGTTTTACTGCGTTTCAGCAAATATCTGAAAGGTGTCATCAGGGCCAGCCAGGTTTGCGGCGGAGAAGAAAATGGCCTCACCATTGCAGTCTACGGATCAAAAGCCAGTCTTAAGTGGGCCCAGGAGGATCCGAATTACCTTTACATGCTCAGTGATTCTGAACCGACTAAAATATTTAAACCTGCGCATGGGTTCAATGACCCGCTGGCTGAAAGCAGCCATACGATGCCGGCTGGACATCCGGAAGGCATATATGAAGCGCTGGCAAATATTTACAAAGGTGCAGCCAAATCAATAAGAGGTGAAAAGTTCACGCCGGGAGAATTCCCGACTGTTCATGATGGTGTAAGAGGTATGAAGTTCATACATGCTGTTGTTGAATCAAATTCAAGTGGAAACAAGTGGATCGCGTTTT
>PMIL01000333.1 GCA_003157075.1 Bacteroidales bacterium
TTATCAAATAAAATTACTGTATTAGTACTTTAATTTCAAGCTATTAACTCCGGGTTATATGAAAAATGAGATGGTTATTGCACTCATTAGTCTAAGTATTCCAGATGAAAACTTACACAAAATCTCAGTTTATGCAATAAACAGGACTATTTGTCAAAAAATCCGGGAAATTTATCGTCTGTATAGATCTGGTAATGAAACTGTTTAATATGTCTCAAGATAATATAAAGATTATCAGAGAAATATAACCCTGAATCTATCCTCGGCAGATCTGTTTGCAGTAAATTCAGCTTTTGACGAATGGTTTGTTATGAGTGATTAAAATCAAGAAATTATTATCTCTATCCCTCTATTTATTACGTTTTTAGATGCTCTGACATCGTTTTTATGATATAACTTATACATCGATACGGCAGAAACTATTTTATTTACAACAGTCGTAACAAAAATGAAATTAAAGTTGGAATTAATATAATTGAAGTCAGTAACAATACTTTATAACGCTTTCCTGTTTGTATCTGCTGAAAGTCTTTACCTGTTTGTATTTCAATTCTTGGCCAGATTTTTATTAATCTTTGATATATAAGGAAAGCTGGCGAGAGAGTAATTAAGGATAATATTACAGTAAAGAACATCCAGTCTTTCGACAGGGTCATCATGGCAAATTTTGGGAACAGATGCATTTTTTGGGCGATGAGTCCAATCGAATTGTTCAGAAAGAAATTTAATAGTAAAATAGTTGCCGGGACAATATATAATTTGTGCTCTTTAACGAATGTGGATTGATTTCTGCAAGTTGAGAAAAAGTCCCTGACTATTTTGGTTGTAGCAATTACCCAGTCGCAGTCTTCCCCTTCTACAATTGCATAACCTGGAGTTGAATGTGAGTCTGAGTGTTTGAGATTTATTATAAATCTGGTATTGAATACCTGTTCAGAGAAATATAGATTAATCTCAATAATTCTCATATTGCTTAGAATGTTAATAGTCTCAGAGATCTCTTCAAAAGACGAAGTATATTTTGAATGATCAGAGTCTGTAAATTCCAGCTTCGAATGTCCCCGGTCAATATCGCTCTTTCTAATTCCTGATTCCACATATCCTTTCTCAATCAATTCCTTCCTGTAGTTATCTTTAGACTTTTCCAGTATCTCATCAGAAGATTTGATAAAAAGTTTAATAAGGGATATTGTATCGTCCTTTGTAAATATCTTATTATCAATTAAAAGCTCTTTTTTTGCCTTACTATTGTCCATTTGTATTTCTTCTTTAGACTGCTAAAACCAAAGATAAGTAATAATAACTCTCAATAAATATACCAGAGCTTCGGTTTTATGTTTGTTGACAGGCTAAACAAATCAGCTTATTCTATATAGCTAAACTAAAATACTTTCTCCTGAAAAATAAAGCAACATTTACCAGACCGATCATAACTGGTACTTCAACCAGGGGTCCTATTACTGCAGTAAATGCTTCACCTGAATTAATTCCGAATACAGCGATGGCAACGGCTATTGCAAGTTCAAAGTTATTGCTGGCCGCTGTAAACGAAAGTGTTGCGGTTTGCCCATAGGTTGCACCGGCTCTCCTGCTCATGAAAAAGGAGAACATAAACATAATTATAAAATATATGATCAGAGGTATGGCGATTGATATAACATCAAACGGCAATTTTACAATATATTCACCTTTTAATGAGAACATTACTATAATAGTGAATAATAGAGCAATCAGGGTAACAGGACTTATCTTTGGAATAAATTTTGTTTGATACCATTCCTTGCTTTTAACCCTGATCATAATAAACCTGGTAAGGAAACCTGCAATGAAAGGTATTCCGAGATATATAAAAACACTTCTTGCAATCTGTCCTATTGTTATATTTGCAACAATTGAATTAGTGGGTACGCCAAACCACCCGGGCAAAACAGCGATAAAAACCCACGCATAAACTGAAAATAATAATACCTGGAATATTGAATTGAATGCGACTAAACCCGCACAATATTCTGAGTCCCCTTTGGCAAGATCGTTCCAGACTATGACCATTGCGATGCAGCGGGCAAGTCCAATCAAAATAATTCCATACATATACGGAAGATTTGAATTGTCCTTACCCGGGAATAGTTTAAAGAATATAATAGCTAAGGAAAACATCAGGACAGGTCCGATAATCCAGTTTTGCACAAGTGACAAACCAAGAATTTTAAAGTTCCTGAATACTCCGCCTAATTCATCATATTTAACTTTGGCCAGTGGCGGATACATCATCAGAATAAGGCCAATAGCAATTGGGATATTGGTGGTACTTTCAGGTGAAGACTTTAATGAGTCCCAGAATGATGCGATCGAAGGGAAGAAAAAGCCTGAGAAGACTCCGATGAACATTGCAAGAAAGATCCATAGAGTTAAGTACCTGTCAAGAAACTTTAGTCTGGGTTTCATATTTTTCTCTTTAATTCCGATTCAAATAATTCATAAAATGCATCTTTTATTTCATTTCTGACCTCGTAAAAAGCATTCATAATTTCGGTATACGATCCTTTTATCTTTGACGGATCCTCAAATCCCATATGAAGGCGATTCCTGACTTTTCCTGGGAAAACGGGACATGATTCATTGGCGTCATCACAAACCGTGATAACATAGTCCCATGCTTCATCCAGATATTGATCAACGTTTTTGGTTTTATTTTTACTAATGTCAATACCCGCTTCCTTCATCACCTTAACAGCAGTGGGGTTTATGCGTGCAGCCGGTTCCGTTCCGGCAGAGAAGATCTGCATCCTTGTATCGAATGACTGCAGGAACCCCTGAGCCATCTGGCTGCGGCAACTATTCCCGGTACATAATATTAAGATCTTCATTTTCATTATTTTATAACCAAATTATCATTTGAAGTACATTCTAAATCAATTTCTTTTATCCCGATAAAAAAAATCTCAAATAACGCCAGGAACCTCTTTATTTCATTTGAGCAAAGGCAATAGTTTATCTTCAGCCCGTCAATTTCTCCATGTATCAGACCTGAATCGCGGAGTTCTTTTAAATGCTGAGATACTGTTGTTCGGCCAAGCGGCAGATAATCAGATATATCTCCTGAAATACACATTTTAGTTTCAGCCAGATATTTAAGTATTGCCAATCGGGCAGGATGTGACAGTACCTTTGCAAAGCGGGCAAGTTCCTGTAACGATTCATCGAATTTTTCAGCTTTATTCATATTGTAATTTCTAATATCGTAAACATACGACATAATTTTAAATATTCAAAAACGTCCAATGATTTTAACACCAGAAAGTGTAACATTATTTTAATCAACTCGTATACAGGTAGGACTGATCACAATTGCTCCTTAATTTAAAATTTAAAGTTTGTTTTGATACCCTCAGATAAAAATGAGGGGGCATTGGTTTAGTCTTTAAATAAATATATCTGATATATAACGTGGATTAAATATAAATATCATGAAAGTCATTAATTACGGGTATTTACGATTTAAAATGTTAGAATGCAGAATAGATTCAATAGACCAGAAAATAGAAAAACTACAAAATTTGAATCTGTTCTATCAGTTAAGATTCAATCAAAACAGGTCTGATAGCATTAACAAAAAGATAGAATATCTCTCGAAAAGGAGAGAGGAGTTAATGGCTATTTTTCAATACGGGAGCTGATAGTATGTTTTAGACTGTCAATCACGCCATCTATACGAACCCAATATACATAAACATCTGAATAATCAGGTTTTGTACCGGTTGTATAAAACAGGTATTTATTATCTGCTGTAACATAGGGACCCCAGCTTCCGAGTCCAAAGTCTATTTTCGGACCAAAATTTCTGGGATTTGTCCAGCTGCCATCGTCTTTTCTATAACTTATACCTAACCCCGGACGGTTAGTCACTATCATAAATGATTCGTCATGTGAAACAAAGAAATCGAGATTTTCCCCGCCTGTATTTAATGGTCTATCCAGGCTTAATGCTGCCGTATCAGCTCCTGTAATTATGACCCTACACCAGTCATTTAATCCAGCGCCTCCTCCGGAATTTGACGAAATATAATAATTTCCACTGGTGGTGACCTGGCAATAATGTCCTTTATTAAGTCCGGTCAGAATCCTTTTTGGATTGCCCCATTCCTGTCCGCTTTTGACAGAAATATATGTTTCTGAATTTTTTTCAATATCTTTTCTTTCAAAATACATTGTATCTCCGGTAAGCGATAAAGCAGGGCCATAGCCATCAAACAAATTAAAAGGGCCGATCCATTTCCCATTTGAGAAGCTGTACTTTTTAATGTTTTCACCTCTCAAAGGATAATACCCTTTAATCTCAGAATAATAAATATCCCTGCCGTCATTAGAAATAGCAATCCGTTCTGCAGCAAAAAAACCTTGTTTCACTGATAAAGGAAATATCTTTGGTGAATTCCCCGCAGGGGTCTGATCAAGGTAAAGTCTTTCGGTTGTTATGGATTGAGTAAAACCGGAATTTACCAGGAAAGAAAAAACAACTGACAAAATAATTGATTTCAATTCGTTTCCAAAATGAAGATTCTTATATTTCATAATTTTAAAGGTATTTGTCAAACAAAAACAAGCCCAAAGAAAATGATCTATCATTCTCAATCAAAAGAATATATGATTAGCGGTCAAATAATGTGATAAATGGTATTACCTGATTGAACGACTCGTAAGATTAGACTTCAGTTGCTATGCAAAAACTATGACAGGCAAATTATTTCAATTGCCTGTGTCAGGTGTTCGTAATTTTTTTTTGGTTCTATATTGATCACCACTTTACCCGGAGTGTGTCCTTGTTTTAAGTAGTTCATTGCTTCTGCTGTCTTGTCAAGAGAATAACGCCGGTCAATTATGGCTTTAATAATACCTGCCTCTAATAGTTTTGCCAGCAACTCCAGATCAGTTTTATTTGTTTTTGTAGCCAAAGACTTCATTTTCTTTGATCCGAAAGATAATATCCGGCCAAAAACGAGTGATTTGAAAATTTGTGAAAGAGAACCACCAACCATGACGTATGTTCCATTTGATGCCAGGGTTTTCCTGTAGGCAGCTAACTGATAATTTCCATTAATTCCCAGAATAATGTCGTATCTCTTATCTTTTTTTGTGAATTTCTCTTTTGTGTAATCAATNNCTGAACAGCAAATGTTCCAACACCTCCACCGCTACCAACAATTAATACTTTATGTCCTTTTTGAATACTTCCTTTATCACGTAAAGCCTGAAGCGCAGTCATTGCAGCCATCGGTAAAGCGGCTGCATCCTCAAATGAGACCTGCCCTGGCTTGATTATCAATGCTCTTTCCGGAGCTGTGACATATTCGGCAAGACCTCCAAACCCAAAACTGGCGAGATCACCCATCACTTCATCATCAGGTTTAAATAAAGAAATGTTTTTTCCAACGGATTCGATCCGTCCGGCAACATCTGCCCCGAATATTTTTCTCTTTGGAATCAGTCCCATTTTCATTGAACGATAATCTGCGGCGTTCAGGGAGGCTGCATGTACTTTTATTAAAACCTCGTCGTCATTTGGAGCAGGTTTGTCAACCTCACAACAGATAAGTTTGTCAGGATAATTTTTCTTGTTATATACGATTGCTTTCATTTTTTCCATATTTTAACCTGTTTTTGTTTAAAACTGCAGGCAATAAGTTATCCTAATATTGTGATCCACTTGTAAAGTACGGCATTTTTCTGCTTGCCTGCCTCATGAGTTCATCAACCAGTCTGGCCGGACTCCCCAGAGTTGATGAAAGTTTATGGTCATAATTCCAGATCATCTTATCTGATACGCTATCGTGGATTGACAAAGAAGCAACAGCTTCATTTGTCGGACCCCATATACCTGCAACGACTGCCAATGCTATTGCAGAGCCCTCAGACATTGGTTTTGACAGAGAGTAATTAGAAGTCAAAACTCCGTCTACGTTTAGAACTTTGGATAAATCAGTTGGTGTCAGCATATTTGCATCAGGGAAACCCGCTGCTGCTAATTTTGCATTTGTTGTCTCAACATCCTGAATATCAACGAAGATAGTCCCCTGCATTTTTCTTTTAAGCATCCAGCTATACATTTCTCTCTGGAAATTGATCGATTCTGTTTTTTGTTGTTCAATCAGAGCAGCAGCATCGACTTTTTTTCTTGCAGCTATTGATACTCTTGGAGGTATTATAGCTATAATTTTATGTGTGCTTGCAAGGTATCTGGCATCAGGAGTATAAAATACTTTAGCACAACTTTGGAATAAGAACGTTGCTACGACTAATAAGACTAATGATTTTTTCATAACGAATTGTATTTAAATTATTTTGAAATTATTAAAAATATATCCTGTACATTAAGTTGGGGAAAGATCCAAACTGATTTATATAGCCAACCTTACCAGGCTTATTTACATCATAATATTCTGATATTCTACCCTTGCTGTTTGTGACGTTCATAAGATCGAGGAAAATTTCGTGTGTGGCCTTTGGCCTGTTGAACTTGTAGCTTACAGATAAATTCAGCAGAAAGATATTGTCGAGTTTATTGTCATATGCTTTGCTATAGTCAAAATACCTGTCGTTCTCGGGTTCAACAGCTACATTCCCCTGCGCGTCTCTTAATAATGGAATATACCGTTCGCCGCCTTCAAACAAAGCTTTTGTATTAAGTGCCAGGGTCTGATTATGTTTTTTACCGAGGTTTTTAAACTCTTTTCCAAACAGAATATTCACGATATAGTTCTTGTTATAACGGGTATTACGCCATACACCTTCCAGTGTTTTATATTTCGAATCGAACAGAGAACTGTTTATCAGAAAGTAAAAGTTTTTATCAAAAAACCTTTCGAGGGATATTTCCACTCCGTAGTTTTTCCCTTTGCCTTTATTAACCAGTTCAACATATTTATAATCTATTCCTTCATTAATAGTGGCATAATTACTGGTGATATCGTTTTCGACAGGCAAATTGTACAGATATTGATAGTATGCCTCTACTTTTCCTATTAAATTTTCAGTGAAGCGTTTTTCATATCCCACTACATAATGATGGGCTTTTAACAATCCGAGGTTTTTGTTAGGCTCTGTAAAACTGCCATCATCCTGCTGAATTTTGGTAAAATAATTATGTATGCTTTCTGTGGTGCTGTGCATACCATAGCCAAGATGGACTGAATTTGTATTATCAATTTTCCAGTTTACGCTTAACCTTGGTTCAATGGTGCTTACATTCCTGCTTAAAAGATTCATGTTATGTAAACCGGCCACCATGCTTAGGTTCTCAGTGAAACTGTGCTTCCAGCTTATGAAATTACTTATGGAACTTAAATTGTTTTTAAAGTCATTGACGTTAAACAGCGAAGCTTCTTTATCACTCCAGGCGTTTTGATAGTAATCGAAGTTATACAGTGTGTATTTTGATCCAATCTGAATCTTATTTTTGCTGTTGATTTTATTACTGTAGGAAATTGACGCCCTCATCGCTGAATTCGCTATCCTGCTCTGAATGGTATGCATTCTGGGAGAAACGGAATCCCTTGCAGACTCACCTAAATTATTGTAAGTTCTTAGTGTATCTGTCTCAAAAACATCATCATCGGCACCGGTTCCGGAAAAATTAAGTGATGTTTTAATAAAGCTTTTTTCATTCAGCGACAAAACATGGTTCATACCAAGATTAGCCAGATAATTTGATTTGTGAAAGTCTTTACTGATAAGAGCACTGGATGTTGTTCTGCCCGGGGTGGACAGATCCTTCGGTCCCATATTATCCATTGAAAAGCCACTTAAACCTCCAAGACCATAGAATGAAAAAGTACCGGATCTTTTAGTAGGCAGAACTACTTTAAAAGTTGCATCCTGATAATTCACAACTCCGGGTACATTTATCAGGCCAATATCATTGATAAGCGAAATTGAAGAATACCGGTAATTAAACAGGTATGAGCCTGCATATCCTTTTTTAAAGGGACCTTCCAGGGTAAGTTCCATACCCATTAAACCAATCCCTGCGGTTGCTTCAAACTTCTCGTTATTTCCCGACCTTAGTTTTACATCATAAATACCCGATAATACATCTCCATATTCGGATGAAAATGCTCCGGTATAAAAATCNNCGCCATTGCATGTATTTGGGAGAGTTTCCACGTACTATTATATCGCTGCTTGCATCGGAACTTGCTACTCCTGCATAGGAAGAAACTACACGGGCAGGGTCGTCCATTCCTCCGGTAAAACGCTTGGTTTCTTCAAGAGTAATGGAATGTAAACTCAGCTGCGACATTTCGTTTACTGCTTCTCCTTTTTTCCTGTATGCCTTAACAACGGCTTCATCCATTTTTATAACAGATTCCTGCAATGCTAAATCAAGGACTACCTCTTTACCTGAGTTTACTACAATATCTGATATTGTTTTAGTTTCATAACCTATATACGACAATTGTAAGGAGATCCTTCCGACAGGGACTCTTTGTATCCGGAAATTACCATTAGCATCAGTTGCTGCGCCAATTGGGGGGTTAGTACCAACTATTACTGCTGTAGCCCCGATGAGAGGCAATTTGCTATCGGTGTCAATGATTGTGCCCCTGACTGTTTGAGTGAGTTTTTGACTGAAAGCGAGTGTGGAGAACACGGCAATCATTAATGTTGTTGAAATAAACTTTTTCATTGTGTCATTTATTTTAATCATTATAAATACTTGTCTGTTAATGAATAATAGACACAAAGAAAATCACAGGCAACTACTTAACAAAGAGAAATATGATCAGTGGTCAGATAAGATGATAAGTGGTATTTAAAGGAAAGAAAGGAGCAGATAACTAATTCAGAGATTTTAGTTTTTTGGCATATCTGCGGCTGACTTCAAGAGGTTCCGGTTTGTTTTTCAAAAAAGCAAGATGCCCGGAATCCGGATTTTTTTCAATGTGATCAACATGTTCAATATTAACAATACTTGACCGGTGTATCCTGACAAAATTATTATCAGGAAGTTCTTCCTGCCATTGCTTCAGAGTTTTTAAAACCAGACAGTGTTTGCCTTCAATGGTAGCGATTTTCGAATAATTGCCGACCGGTTCAATAAATGTTATAGAGCTGATTTTAATAAATCTGGAAGCATAATTGTTTAATCGAACATAGATGCTGTCAGAATATTCATAATTCCTTGGCTCCCGTTTTTGTTCCTTCTCTTTTATTATTACTTTATCTATTGCTGCTTTCAACCGTTCAGGGTTTACCGGTTTTAAAAGGTAATCGATGGCATTCACCTCAAAGGCACGAATTGCATATTCATCGTAGGCTGTAACAAAGATTATTTTGATTGTATTGTCAATCATTTCAAGCAGATCAAACCCTGTTTCTCCACTTAGCTGTATATCAAGAAAGATCAGCTGAGGATTAAACATGTTGATCATATCGACCGTGCTTTGACAGGAACTTGCTTCTCCGACAATTTCTATTTCGGGGTAGGGTTCAAGTAACTTCCTCAAATTTACCCTTGCCAACCTCTCATCGTCTACGATAATGGCTTTTAGGTTTGTCATCTGGTATTTATATTAGTAATTTCAATTGTTGCAATAACTAATCCAGCTTCTTCTTTAAGAGAAAATGAATAATTGTCGTTATAATATAAAGCAAGTCTGTATTTTAAATTATCTATACCATTTCCCGTTCCGTCAATATTTTTTTCACCATTTGATGGCGGATTCACTAATTTTCCGGTATTCGAGACACGTATAATGAGTGATCTGGCTACCTGCCTGACCGATAGTTTGATAATCAGTTTTTGTTTCTCAGTCTTCGTACCGTATTTTACAGAATTTTCAACCAGAAGATGAATCAGAAAAGTTGGTATTTGTATCTGTTTTACTGTTTCATCAACATCTATCTCATAATGAAATTCCTCCTCAAACCTGGTCTTCTGAATCTCAAGATATTTAAGTATTGAATCAATCTCTTTCTCAATTGTAACAGTCTGTTGCTGCTTGCTCAGGGTATAACGGTAATACTCCGACATATCTATTACGAGCTTCTTTGCCTTTTCAGTATTCTCATCAATTAAGGTGTAAATTGAATTCAAAACATTAAACAGGAAATGAGGGTTAATCTGGTAGCGCAGCATTTTAAGCTGAACATCTTTTGCCAGTGACTCGGCCCTGTGAGCTGTTTCCCTTTGTTTGCCAGACTGCTCTATTAAATAGGTTACATAATAGGCTGAACTTAAAAACATAATAACAAGACTTGTTCCCGGAGAATATTTTGTCAGGAGTTTAAAAGACATTGGGAGAACATACTTTGGCCAAAAAATATCTTCGAGCCAGGTTCCCAGATACAGGAAAAAAACCGGTCCCAAAAAAGCATACAAAACAATAATGGCATAAAGGATAATCCTGTTCTGCTTTTTCAATGCCCAGCGATAACTTAAAATCATCATTAAAATAATCAGTATAAAGCAAATAAACTGAAACAGGTGTTCAACCAGGACAACTTTTGTTTTTTCAGGAGTCGAAGCGGGTTCCCATCCGAGCCAGTCAAGTATTCTGACAATAATTACAAAAGTCAGAACTGCCAGCATATTGAAGAAATATTTGTGCTTGTTATGAAGCTCTTTTAACATTTTCTGAGATTTTGATCTTGATTATTCAAATGAATCTTTTTAAAGGTTGTTAAACCCTAATTCAGTATATGCCTGTAATTTCTGAGCAGTTATGTAAAGTTATTTTAAATATTTTCATGATCCAATAACCGGTATATATTAAAATTCAATTTTAAAAGGAGGCCAGGTTTCATTGTTTTCGTCTCTGGTGCAAATGGGAACGATCTCACTTCGTTCGATCGGACACTTTCATTCTGAGGTTAAGCTTCCAAATTAATGATAAGTCGGATTTATAAATTTTCAGTTATATATACAGAATAGAAACTGCCAATGATACCTGTTTTTATACATGATTGGCACTTACTATTGATTTACATTCATGACAGGATTCAAAATTGACAGCAATCCTCCCCATTTTTATTAAAATGATCTATTTTTTATAACAATTGTTAAGAAATTAACAAACCTTCCTGCACCGATACAATAAATTTGAATAATATCAACCGGATTCTTGAATAGATTTTATTCATACTCTGAGTGAAATATACAATTTATAAAAAAAACCTACTAATTGTTTTACTTAAAAACCCAATCCTATGCTAAAACGAATTGTATTTATTGTTTTGTTACTATTGGCTAATCTTAGCCTAATGGCCCAGCAGATAGTTACTGGGGTAGTCAAGGACACTGGCGGAGCGCCATTATCTGGTGTAACNNAGTCAAGGACACTGGCGGAGAGCCTATGTCTGGTGTAACAGTTCTTGTGAAGGGTACCACCACAGGAGCCCTTACTGATATCGATGGGAAATATTCTCTTCCATTGCCTGCCGGAGCTACTACACTAAATTTTTCATTTATCGGTATGGAATCGCAGGAAATAGCTATCGGGAAATCCACCTCGATCAATGTAACTTTGGTCGAGTTGGCAATTGGACTGAATGAAGTTGTTGTTGTTGGTTATGGTACCCAGAAGAGGGCAACAATAACTGGTGCAATTACATCCGTGAGCAGTAAAGAATTAACCAGCTTGCCCGTTACAACTGCCGACCAGGCACTACAGGGTCGTGCTTCCGGTGTTACCGTAGTAAATAATGGATCACCTGGTACAGCACCTACCATCAGAATCAGAGGACTTAGTACAATGAACTCTAACGATCCTCTTGTTGTTATAGACGGGGTTGTTTCAACCGGAATGGGAAACTTAAACCCGAATGATATAGAATCAATTGAGGTATTAAAAGATGCTTCCACAACCGCCATTTATGGTTCATTGGGATCTCATGGTGTAATTATGGTTACCACAAAAAAGGGTAAAACAGGTAAAACAGTAATTGATTTTGATAGCTATGCGGGGCAACAATGGAATAATAAAAGGTATAAACTGATGAATACCGCCCAATACATTCAATATGCCAGTTCTGCTGATGTAACATCACCACCGCCGGTGATAACTGACTCGCAATATGCAGGCAGACTTCACGGGGCAGAAACCAATTGGCAGGATCAAATTTTCCAGAAAGGACTATTGGCGGGAGCCAACTTAGGTGTGTCAAGCGGAACTGAAAATAGTACCACCAGAATATCCGGTGGATATGTAAAAAGTGAGGGAGATATGATCGGTACAGGATACACAAGATATAATTTCAGGACTAACAGTGATTATAAACACGGAAAAATCAGTATTGGTGAAAACATTGGAGTATCATATTCAACATTACATCCATTAGAATCATCAGGCGGTCGTTCTTTAATTCAGCACGCTATTAAAATGGCTCCTTATTTGCCGGTGTATAATGCTGATAATCTAGGTGGCTTCCAGGGCCCTCATTCTGCTGTTGACGGTCAGGATGCTGAAAATCCAGTAAGGGTTGCTACATTATATAAGGATGTGCAGGAAACATTGGATCTTTTAGGCAATATCCATGCAGAGCTTGAAATTGTGAACGGATTGAAATTCAAATCTGTAGTTGGTTTGGAAGATATAAGGCAAATTGAAAATGCATTTACCCCAGCTTATGTAGACGATAACCTGCCGGGTGGAGCTACACATCAGAATACTACAGCTATTATTGGAAAAAACTTCGCTAATTACCGGTCATTAATTTATACTAATAGCTTGAATTATTCTAAAACATTTGCGGAGAAACACAACCTCGATGTATTGGCAGTTATAGAATATTCTACAATTGACAGGACTTTTGCCAATTCATCAAGCCAAAATGCTGTTAGTAGCTCTATACAGGAATTAACTAATACATCTCCAAGTTTAGCTTCTGGTTCGGATCATTACAAAAGGATTGGTTACCTGGCCAGATTAAACTATAACTATGACCAGAAATATATTTTTGCAGCTTCAATCAGGAAAGATGCTTCTTCAAGGTTTGGCTCCAACAACCGGTGGGGTACTTTCCCTTCATTGGCTATAGGATGGAGACTTGATAAGGAAGCTTTTTTGCAGGATGTTACCGCCATCAGCAATTTAAAGCTTAGAGCCAGCTGGGGAAAAGCCGGTAACGATAATATAGGTAACTATAGCTACGCTTCGACTCTTACAACTAATGAGTATTATGTATTTAATAATGGATTAGTTACTGGTGCACTTCCTAACGGACCTGCTAATCAGGATTTGAAATGGGAAACAACTACCATGCAGAACATAGGGTTGGATTTTGGGTTATTTAAAAATAAATTCACTTTTTCTGCAGAATATTTCAAAAATAAAAGTACTGATCTGTTAATGAATTTAAATACTGCTGCTTCATTGGGTATCTTTACTGGTTCTATTGCTAAGAACGTTGGTGCAGTTGAAACGAAAGGTGTTGAATTCCAATTGGGATATAACCAGGCGGAAGGTGATTTTCAATGGTCGGCAAATTTAAATGTTGGAACTTCTACAAATAAGGTTCTGGATTTAGGCGGGCTTTTATCTGTTGATCCAGGCGTTCAGTGGCAAAATCAACCAATCACCCGACTGGAGGTTGGTAAACCGTTATTCTTTTTCTATGGTTGGAAATTTAATGGAATATTTACATCTAATGCAGAAGCAGCTGCTTATCTGAATGGGGGACAACTTGCTGCAAACGGCGGTGTAGGTGCTCAGGGAGGAGACTACCGTATCGTTGATGTAAATGGAGATGGTAAAATAACATCAGCAGACCAGACCAAGATAGGTAATCCTTACCCAAAAATGACTCTCGGATTAAATCTAAATGCAAACTATAAAGGATTTGACTTAAATTTATTTATCCAGGGTACCTATGGTAATGATATTTATAATAATACCTATTATGATTTGACAGGTATGACAAGATTATTTAACGCATCAGTTGATGTACTGCGCAGGTGGCAAAAGGATGGAGACGTAACAGATGTTCCCAGACCATCAGCTGCAGGTCCTAATGTTCAGATATCCAGCCGTGGTGTAGAGAAGGGAACGTATACAAGGTTGAAAAACGCTACTTTGGGTTACACTCTGCCTGCCAGGTGGTTTGGAGATAAGATTTCTAAATTCAGAATATACTTGAGTGGACAGAATTTGCTTACCATTACCAAATATACAGGCTTAGATCCTGAAGTTGGTAATTACGGGGCTTCTGGCGGCGGAGCTGGCGGATTAGGTTTTATAGGTAATGGTGCTGTAACTGGTAATGGTTATCCATTAGTCAATTTTGGTACAGGTATTGACTATGGTGTTTATCCTATGCCAAAATCATTTATTGGTGGTATTCAAATTACATTTTAAAAAAGTCTAAATATGAAAATAATTAAATATTTATCTATAACATTTGTATGCGGGGTATTAGTTCTATCTAGTTCCTGCGATTCAAAGAAATTAGATCTGGCGAATCCGAATCAACTGCAGCCTGAGACATTTTTTAAAACTGAAGCCCAGGTTCAGGCAGCTGTAAATGCTGTGTACGGGAGTATGCATACAACAGCATTGTACAATCGTCATATGTGGTTTGGAAATGATAATATGGCACACGAGAATGCAGGAAACCCGCAACTTGAAGCAGACAAACGTCAATATCTGAATTTTGATTTTGATTATACTCATGGTGCAATTGGAGATTATTGGGAATCCTGTTACAGGGGGATTAATAAGGCAAACTTTGTTATCAATAATAAAGATCTTATTGCTCTGATTCCTGAGGCTCAGTTGTCTGCCGCAAAGAAGGCCAAATATGATGGTGAAGCTAAATTTATGAGGGCTATGTATTATTTTTGGCTTGTGACCAAATTTGGTGATTGTCCGTTGATGCTTGATGTGCCAAAAGATATACAAGGAGTAGCTAGAAATCCTGCTGCTGATATCTGGGCACAGATTGAAAAAGATTTAACAGATGCTACAACCGAATTACTCGATAAAGCCAATGAAGATCTTGGAAGGGCTACAAAAGGCGCTGCCTGGGGATTATTGGGTAAAGCACGTTTATTCCAGAAAAAATATGCAGATGCTTTGACTGCATTCAATAATGTTACAGGCTACAGTCTTGTACCAAATTATTCTGACAATTTTTTGGAAGAAACTGAACATAATGCTGAATCATTGTTTGAAGTTGAGTTTAACGTTGCAGCAGGTAACTCTGCACGCTGGAATTCCGGCGTTTCTGATGCTGGCTTAAACGAATCATGTTTCAGGGGACAGGAATACGGTTGTATGGACTGGTTTAACGTTTTTCCTTCAGTTAACCTGACAAGTGAGTTTGAACCAGGCGATCCAAGATTCGGATTCAGTTTTTACGTAGATGGAGAAAAATACAATGCTGGCAAAAATACTATGGTTATATCTGCTATGGCTCAATCTGATAATACTACTTACCCAAGAATTGGCTGGAAAAAATATCAAAATTATTACAAACAAACCAGCGAAAGTGATGTAGCACCCGGGCAGGCATCTGGGATTAATATGAGAATAATCAGATATTCTGACGTTTTGTTAATGAGGGCAGAATGTAAAGCCAACAATGGTGATATTCCTGGTGCAGTTGCAGATATGAACCTTGTTCGTGCAAGGCCAAGTGTCAATATGCCATTATATGGTACTGCAGCAATGGATGCTACATACCCTGTTGGTAACCTTGCTCAGTTTATGGTAGCCCTTGAGCACGAACGTAAAGTTGAATTATGCGGTGAACAGGTTCGTTTCCCTGACCTTGTAAGATGGGGACGCCTTGCTCCGTTTATGACTCAATTAATAGCTGGTACTCAACTTCCAATAAAGGAAAAAGCAGATATGAAATTTGATGCCGTTAAAAATCAGTTATGGCCAATACCACAACGTGAGATGCAAAGTAATAAATTGATGACTCAGAATCCCGGATATTAACGGATGCTTGTTTGACTATTAAATAAAAAAGAGGCTGTCTCAAAAGGTTAGAGCAGCCTCTTTTTTGCTATTTTTAGTGGCACCACATTACTTTTAAATCTTCAATCCTTATGAGGATAAATTAACATCTGATACACCTTCATTTTTTAATCTATTTACAATATATTCGTCCTTATATTACTAAATAATTTTATGAGAATATCAGTTCGGCTGCTCTTTAGAAAAGCAATAACTATCGGAGTAGTTTTTTATTCAATATTTATTATTAGTATATCATGTAACTCTGATAGAGGTGGTAAAAACCTGCCGCTTTTTCAGAAACTATCCTCAGAGAAAACCAATGTTGCATTTGAAAATACTTTGACAGAAAGTGATACTCTAAATTATTTCCTTTATCCTTATATTTATATGGGTGGCGCAGTTTCAGTCGGCGATTTTAATAATGATGGCCTGACCGATATATATTTGGTTGGAAATATGGTGCCAGACCGCTTGTATCTTAACAGGGGCAATTTTGCTTTTCAAGATGTGACTGATATTTCAAATACCGGAGGTGGAAATCGCTGGAAGCTGGGATCAACTGTCTGCGATATAAATAATGATGGTTTGCCTGATATTTATGTATGTGTTTCAGGATTATCGGGTAATCGTGAAAATTTACTATTTGTAAACCAGGGGATCAATAAAGATGGTATTCCTGTATTTAAGGAGGAGGCTAAGAAATATAACCTTAACGATCCGGGGATGAGCACACAGGCTACTTTTTTTGATTATGATAACGATGGAGATATGGATTTGTACGTAGCTAATTATCCTATTACATCCTTCAAAGCTACCCCTTATGTTTATAAACAAATGATGAGAAATGTAAGATGGATTGAATCAGGCCATTTATATCGAAACAACGGTGATGGTACTTTTACTGATGTTACAAAAGAGAGCGGTTTATTAGCTTTTGGGTTAACACTGAGTGCAACGGCAGGCGATTTTAATCATGATGGATTTAAGGATTTATATATTTCTAACGATTTTACATGTCCCGATTACTTTTACTTTAACAATGGTGACGGAACATTTTCTGACAAAGCCGGTGAAGTTCTCGGACAAACTTCTTTTTATGGGATGGGTGCTGATGTAGCTGACTATAACAACGACGGATTACTTGACATCATGCAAATCGATATGGCACCTGAGGATAATAAGAGAGCTAAAGTGAACATGTCTAGTATGACTCCTGAGGATTTTGAAGATATGGTGAACGAAGGTTTGCACCATCAGTACAGATTCAGCACTCTAAATTTAAACCGGGGAATTTTAAAAAATAATTTGCCATTTTTTACTAATGCGGCCTGGATAGCGGGAGTAACCTCAACAGACTGGAGCTGGGCTGCACTGTTTGCTGATTTTGATCTGGATGGCTGGAAGGATTTGTATATTACGAATGGCTCACGCAGGGATATGAATAATGCGGATTATTTCAATAAAATTGGTAAAACCGATTATTTCAGCAAAGGGTCGGATAAGCATGAATTGCTGGAGCAAGCTANNGATCAGGAAGCTTTTATTTATAAAAACAATGCCAGCGAAACCAAATCAGGAAATTATCTGAAGATTAAATTTGATGGAACCCCCAAAAATAAAATGGGAATCGGCTCTGTGGTTACTATCTGGAACAATGGACAAAAACAAATGTCAGAACTCACACTGACGAGAGGTTATCTGTCGTCAGTGGAACCAATACTTTATTTTGGTGTGGCAAAGAATCAAATTATAGATTCACTTAAGGTGCAATGGGGTGATGGTAAAGTCGAGTTGCTGACAAATATTCCTGCAAATCAGTGTCTTACTTTGTATGCAGCCAACGCTAAACCTGTTCAGAAAAAGGAGGAGGTAAAAAGTAGGATTTTTAAAGAAATAACAGATAGCGCTCATTTTGAATTCATTCATAAAGAGAACGTTTTTGATGATTATAAAAAACAGGTTTTATTACCATATAGATTGTCACAACTTGGACCTGCCATAGCGGTTGGTGACGTAAATAACGATAAGCTGGATGATTTTTTTATTGGAAATGCTTCCGGGAGTCCAGGTAAACTTTTTATCCAAAACAGGGATGGCTCGTTCAGAATTCAGAAAGGAGCTTTTGCGCAGGATAGTTTATATGAAGACGCGGGTTGTCTATTCTTCGATGCAGATAATGATGGGGATCTTGATTTATTTGTAGTATCTGGAGGAAATGAATTCCCCGAAGGTTCGGAATACTATAATAACCGGCTTTATTTAAATGATGGTAACGGAAATTTTACAAAAAGTAAAGATGCTATACCTCTCATTACAACCAGTGGATCTTGTGTTAAAGCCATTGATTTTGATAACGATGGCGATCTTGATTTATTTATCGGTGGTAGACAGATACCAGGAAAATATCCTTTTCCAGCCCGAAGCTACATTCTGGAAAACAGAACCGTAAATGGTGTTGCAAAATTTGCAGATGTTACGAGAGAAGTAGCACCTGATCTTTTAAATGCTGGTATGGTCACTTCTGCATTTTGCGGTGATATTGATAACGATCACTGGACTGATCTGGTAATAACCGGAGAATGGATGCCTGTTTGCATATATAAAAATGATCATGGGAAATTTAAAAAAACCACTATTGAAGGGACAAAGGGATGGTGGTTTAGTATTGAAGGCGCCGATTTTGACAAGGATGGAGATCTCGATCTGGTAGCTGGTAATCTGGGATTAAACTGCAGGTATAAAGCAAGTAGAGATAAAACATTTGACGTTTATGCAGCCGACTTTGATAAAGATGGGAAATGGGATATAGTATTAAGCTATTATCAGGGGAATAAACAATTCCCACTTAGAGGCAGAGAGTGTTTTGTACGACAAAACCCGGGTATCGCTCTTAAGTTCCCTACATATGAAGAGTTTGGAGAAGCTACCGTCTCAGATATTTATACCCAAAAAGCGCTGGATGAGTCATTGCATCTTCAGGTGGAAACATTTGCCAGTTGTTACTTTGAGAATGACGGGAAAGGTAATTTTAAGATACATAATTTTCCAAATGAAGCCCAGTTATCCTCAATCAACGGGATGATTATTGAAGATTTTAATAAAGATGGAAACCTTGATATTCTGGTTGCCGGGAATCTTTTTAACATGGAAATTGTGACACCTCGAAATGATGGTAGTATAGGAGTTTATATGGAAGGAGACGGGAAGGGCGGTTTTAAAATAAAACCGGCCGAAGAAACGGGTTTTTTTGCTCCAAATGATGTAAAATCATTGGCATTAATTAAACTGAAAATCGGAGATAAGCTGGTTCTGGTTGGTAATAATAACGAGAAGCTTCAAATATTTAAGATTAAATGAATAAATTAATCTTTATACGTGTATTACCTAAAATGAGGACCAGCTCTTTCGCATGTTTGATATGCATATTGTTTTTTTCATGCAGCAAACTTGATAAGGGAACTTTTAAAAAAATATCACCTTCCAGGTCAGGTATTAATTTCAACAACAAAGTAACAGAAAACGACACATTGAATTATTTGATTTTTCCTTATATGTACATGGGTGGTGGCGTTTCCGTGGGTGATATCAATAATGATGGACTGGATGATATTTTTTTTACAGGTAATCTTGTCAGTAACAAGCTCTATCTCAACAAGGGTAATATGAAATTTGAAGATATTTCCGAAAAAGCAGGTATAACAGGTAATCATCAATGGTTTACAGGCTCGACTATGGCTGATGTGAATAATGACGGCTGGCTCGATATTTATGTGTGTGTTTCAGCAAAGTATCAACCAAAAGGCAATTTACTTTTCATTAATAACCATGATAATACCTTTACCGAATGTGCTGCAAAGTATGGTATCAACGACAGGAGTTCTTCTGTTCAGGCCACTTTTTTTGATTATAACAATGATGGCCTTTTGGATTTATATGTCGCCAATTATCCGATTGTACGGGTAAGTATGGGTGCCAAATTCTATCACGATAAAATGATAGAAAATAAATATGAAGAATCGGGCCACTTATATAAAAATAATGGCAATAATACTTTTACTGATGTAACAAAGGAGGCGGGAGTGCAAAACTTTGGAATGTCAATAGGGGTGGTTGCCATGGATTATAATAATGATGGCTGGAAAGATTTATACATCTCAAATGATTTCAATGTACCCGATTATTTATATTTAAACAACGGAGACGGAACTTTTAAGAATATTGTTAGAGAGGCTACATCTCAAACATCCATTTTCGGAATGGGACTTGATGCTGCCGATATTAACAATGACGGACTCATCGATTTATATCAGATTGATATGACTCCTGAAGATCATTATCGCAGGATGGTGAATGTTAGTCCTATGAATCGTGAGACATTTGACCTCAGCCTGGGTTATGGTTTTCATTACCAGTATATGCAGAACTCTTTGCAACTGAACAACGGCATATTTAATAACATCCCCATTTACAGCAATATTTCCCTGTTTGCAGGTGTTGCTTATACAGACTGGAGCTGGGGAGGCCTTTTCATGGATTTGGATAATGATGGGAAGAAGGATCTGTTTGTAACCAGTGGTGTACTAAGAGATATCAATAACAGAGACATTTTGGAAGATTCAAGAAGTAATATTTATTTCAAGGTTAAAAAGGAATACCGTCCGGAACTCTTTCCCAGTACACCCGTAAAAAATCATGTCTTCAAAAATAACGGCGATTTCACATTTACGAATAAAGCAGAAAGCTGGGGTTTTGGTGAACCGGGATTTTCAAATGGAGTAGCTTACAGCGATCTGGATAATGACGGTGATTTAGATGTAATAATTAACAATATAAATGGGGTAGCTGGTATTTATGAAAATAATGTTGTTCCCGACAACTATCACTATTTGAAAGTTAATCTAGCAGGACCGGTTACCAATCCCTTTGGTATAGGCAGCATCATAAACGTCAGGACCGGAGGTATTACACAAAAACAGGAACTGACTCTTACAAGAGGCTATCAGTCTAGTGTTCCAGCCACTATTTATTTTGGTTTAGCTCAAAAAGACACAATAGATGAATTAACTGTTATATGGCCAGATAAAAAACAACAAGTACTGAAAAACATTATAGCGGACAAGACACTTAAATTAAAATATACCGATGCTATTGATAATGAGGAAAAACCTTCACGGGCCCCGGCTTTTATTGACATTACAAAGCAGGCAGGAATAACATTCGTTCATCGCGAAGATAAATTTGATGATTTTGAATACGAACCGTTGCTCCCCGTCAAAAATTCACAGATGGGGCCTGGTTTAACCGTAGGAGACATTAATGGAGACGGACTTGAAGATTTTTTTATTGGTAATGGCAGAGGTTTTAAGGCAGCTATGTATTTGCAAACAGAAAGAGGCACCTTTACAGAAACACCTGGACCTTGGATAAGCGATTCTCTTTATGAAGATACAGGAGCTTTACTGTTTGATGCCGATAATGACGGAAGATTGGATTTGTACGTGGTTAGCGGAGGAAACGATGGCAGGGAAAATTGGGAGTATTATCAGGACAGGTTGTATCTAAATACGGAAAAGGGTTTTATTAAATGTAAAAATTGTCTTCCGGCTGACTTAAACAAAAGCGGGAAATGTGTAAAAGCTGCAGATTATGACAAGGATGGCCATCTTGATTTGTTTGTTGGAGGACGTATTGTCCCCGGAAAATATCCTCTCCCTGCAAACAGTTATATTTTAAGAAATAATGGAGGAAAAGGAGCTGATTTGAAATTTGAAAATGTCACAGAAAAAGTAGCTCCCGAATTATTGAAACTGGGACTTGTCACAGATGCTGTGTGGGATGATTTTGACGACGATGGGAATGTCGACCTGATAGTTGTAGGTGAATGGATGAAGGTTCGCTTTTTTAAAAATTCTTCAAATAGATTTNNATTGATAAGGATGGCGATAACGATTACCTGGTTGGTAATCTCGGGTTAAATTATAAGTATAAAACCAGCGAAAAAGAACCGTTCGAAATTTACTATAATGATTTTGATTTAGATGGTAAATCAGATATCGTTCTTGGTTATTCCGAAAATGGGAAAAATTATCCTGTTAGTGGTTTTGATGCTACTATCAGGCAGATTCCCATAATGAAACTAAGGTACAAAGGCTATGAAGAATTTGCACGTGCCACGTTGCAGGAAATATACGGAGACCAAATGTTGAAGTCATCATTGCATTACTCTGCAAATACTTTTGCCAGCTATTGGATAGAAAATAAAGGCAAGGGGGAATTCGCAATGCACAAACTCCCGAATTGGGCTCAATTTTCTTCCATCAATGATATAGCTGAAATAAAGTATAATGATAATTGTACCGCATTCATTGTTGCAGGTAATTTATATGGTTCAGAAGTAGATACACCTAGAAATGATGCGAGTATCGGGTTGGTATTATTATCAGATGCCAAAGGAGAAATAAAGGTTGTACCACCAGCAGAAAGCACTCTTAGGATTAAAGGTGAGGTAAAGGTTATAAGGGAGATCAAGTTGGCTTCAGGGAAAGATGCATATCTTTTTGCTATCAATAATGATTCACTCAAATTGATTGAATTCAACTTAAACCATAAGTAAATGACATAGTTTATCAGCGATCCCTAATTAAAGATTATGAAAAATTTTATTTATTTACCCGGATTAATTTTAATTATAGTTACTGTAAGCTTCGTTGGTATGAACCTGAATGCTCAGGAAAAGAAAATCGTAGATGCTCGAGGTAAAATGAAACCGTGGAAAGAAGGTGCCTGGATAACCGGGAAATACCGGAATGTATTTCTTGAAGCCGGATATAATCAGGCAGATATCGATGCAAAACTTGCAAAGGCATATTCCGATGTTTTTGAGGGCCCCCGGAAAGTTTATTTTGAAGTTGGCGATTCTATGGCCTATGTTTCTGATGTCAAAAACCATGATGTCAGAACTGAGGGACTTTCGTATGGAATGATGGTCTCTGTACAACTAAATAAAAAAGATGTTTTTGACCGTTTGTGGCGTTGGAGTAAAGCTTATCTGCAACATCAGACCGGACCGCGTGAAGGTTACTTCGCCTGGAGCATTAATCCTCAGACCTTAAAACATAACTCTGAAGGTTCTGCTTCTGATGGTGAACTTTATTTCATAACTGATCTTTTATTCGCATCCAACAGGTGGGGAAATAATACCGGGATTAATTATTACGCAGAAGCCAGGATAATTTTAGATGCCATATGGGCTAAGGATGGTTCCAAGGGTATAACTAATATCGTTAATGTGGAACATAAACAAATCACTTTTACCCCTGATAATTTTGGATATAACTGGACCGATCCATCCTACCATCTTCCGGCTTTTTTTGAAATATGGGCTGAATATGCCAAAGATGGGAGAGAACAATTTTATCGTGATTGTGCCGATACAGCAAGGAATTTTCTCCACAGGGCTTGTCATCCGGTAACGGGCCTCAATTCAGACTATACCGAGTTTAGCGGCGCTCCTAAATCAACTCAATGGATGCCTGCAGCTTTTCGATATGATTCATGGAGAGTCCCCATGAATATTGCCATGGACTATTCCTGGTTTGCAAAAGACAAGGATTGGCAGCAGAATTATTCTAAACACATTCAGAATTTTCTTTCCGGCAGAGGTATTAATACTTTTGAAGATCAGTATAATTTAGATGGTTCTCTGCCTGATTTCATTCTTCAGGCAGGAGGATATAAAAAATTACGCCATTCCTTGGGTCTGATAGCTACAGCTGCCTCTGCATCCATTATGGGAACACAGGAAAATAGCTGGAAATTTGTAGATGTTTTATGGAATGCGAAACTCGAACCATATTCAGATGGTTATTTTGATCCTTATTACGATGGGATATTATATCTTTTCAGTATAATGCATCTGAGTGGAAAATATCAAATTATAAAACCAATTGCATCAAATTGAACTAACAGAATTATTGATATTATTATTCTCATTTTTTAAAGATGGTCTTTTTGTAACATATATTCACTGGCTGCTACGGTAAGAATGTTTTTCTTTCAGTCGTTTGATAACATCTTCAAGTGTTCCACTAAATGGGCCGGGTGTTTCCATTTTAATTGATACAAGAGCAGCAGCAAACTTCAATGACTCCGGAACTTTGTGATCCAATCTGTGTGAGAGATATGCAGCAAATGTTGTATCGCCCNNGTTCTGCCAGCTACACTATTGTTGGAAAATTTCTCATAATATGTTTTCCTTTTAACTCTTGCCAGTACGCCCTTTGATTGTGTAATCACAATTTCAGAACAACCCCATGATTCAATGATGATTGCAGCTTCCTCCAAATCATCCGTGCCGGTCAAAAGGCGGGCTTCCACTATGTCCAGCTTCAGCTTATCCATCATTGCAGCGATCTCTTTTTTATCAGCAACGTCCCTAAACTCGTGATTCTTGGTTATTGGATCTACATGTCGGACAAAGCTCTGCATGTCGACCGACAAGCTCGCAAAGTTCCTGGACTTCAAACCCTTCATGAGTGCCATGTCGAATTCGGTATCCGATATCCCTGCCAGGTGGACACACCTTGAGTCCAGAACAGGAACATCATTTATGGAGATTAACCCTGCAGATTTGATAAGAGTCATTGTACGTTCATCGACGTTTTCCGACTCGTGCAGCACCCTGTTGTATGAAGTCTCTTCACTGGGAATGATATAGGTATCGATGCCGATATCTTTCATCGGCTGAAGTATGGACTCGTCTTTCTTTGCCATCTTCACAACAACTGCAACCTTCTTGCCTACTCTGGCAGCAACCATGGCTCCGCATAAAACGGCGCTTCCNNCATAGTAATTGATTCCTTCTTTTATTGTAATGTAATTTGTACTTTTTTCCTACCACAGGGCTGTGCATCGATAACTGCTCAGCAACCAGCTCGTGACTATTCATTACAACTTATTTTATAACCGTTACTCAGAACCACCTATCAACCATGAGTAAAACGGCATCAGATCTTTTGACTCAATAGTTTTGGTCTTGTTCTTTACCTGTAATTCCCTGATGTGATTCAGCACAAGATGTGACCAGACTGCACCAGGCCTTGGATAGGCAGCAACTATATAATGTGGATTGGCTTTTGTTTCACCTGCTTCCAGTTCCAACTCTGCCCGAAGGTTGTCCGGAGTCGTCATAGTATTTGCATAATCGAAAACCACACGATCCATATGTTTGTAAACCTCTTTACTTTCCTCAACCATACCGTAATAATCAAGCAACTGGGCGAAAACATAATTTGAAGTTGTATAAACATCTTGTCCCTGCTCAGACTCAACGGGTCCACCATCTTTGGTTTTACACATAGCCCATCCCATGGTTGCCTGATTTATGTTATAAATGGTTTTGAGAATTTTTTTGACACGCTCTTCCGGAATTGCAGGAGCTTCTCCAATTGAGGTTAAATACCACAAAGCGTCAAGCTGATTGGTCCAAACATC
>PMIL01000034.1 GCA_003157075.1 Bacteroidales bacterium
ATAGGTCCACTCTCTCTTGGAGGAATCGTAGGATTTAAGCATGCTTCGTATGCATGGAATACTGACTATAGTGATTATGGTTGGTATGATATTATTATTGCTGCAAGAGGAGCCATTCATTATGATCTTTTTAAGGTAAGTAAACTTGATACTTATGGCGGAGTAGCATTGGGTGTAAGACTTGAGTCATATAGTTATTATACTTATACTTTACTTGGAAATTATGAGAAAGCCCATACCAATTATACTCACGGATTATTTGCGTTATATGTCGGAGGTAGATATTTCTTTTCTGACAAATTTGCTGCATTTGGCGAATTAGGATATGGTCTCGGATATTTAACTCTAGGACTGAGCTTTAAACTATAACTTATTAGAAATATCAGTATTTATAAAAGTGATTTCTAAGATATATAATGAGCAGTTCGGTTTCCGGACTGCTTTTTATTTATTATATCCTCAATAGATGGTACCAGGTTAAAAAGTCCCGGTGTCAAAATTTAGTCACAATCCTGTTCAACTCTTATTATTGTTTTTACATCATATCCATTCTCAACAGCTTTCTGCAAAAGCATGTTGTAAGTAGAATCATCCATTCTTTTTTCCCGGGCAAGTATCCAAAGGTATTTAGCTGACGGACCACCAACAAGAACATATTTGTACTCCTTGTCAAGGTCGATAATCCAGTAATCACCGGAGAATGGCCAGAAAAACTGTACCTTGAGCTTTGCCGGGTACTTCTTATCAGGGATCCAGGCTACACCGGTCGAAGAGGTTGATTTTTTAGGATCAGACAGGTAATTTCCTTTATTAAGCACCGTTATTCTCCCGTCATCACGAAGTGTATAAGTGGCAGAAGTACACTTCAGTTTCCGTTCAAAAAAATTAGGCAGACGGGCAATCTCATACCACAGGCCTTTATACCTGTTCATATCGACCGATGATACAACTGAAGGTGATTTTTGAGAATTGGCTGAACTAAACATCATAATAGCAATAAGAAATAATAATGTTTTCCTCATTTAGGTTTTCCTTAAAAACAATCGGGATTGAATTCGGTTCAATCTTTTTTAAACATAAGACCTGTTATTGATATGCTGTGATAAAAATTACATCATTCATCACTTGTGTTTATTAACATCTTATTAACAACTTTTCTACAATTGATGCACAATCAGGCATGAGATTTGTATTTTGATAATAAAGAATATCTGAAAGTATTTTAAAAGAGAGTTTTAAGGAGGGATGTAAGATGAAAAAACGGATAAATTTTAAAAAGGTATTTGGTTTCTTTTTTGTCATTTTCTCGGCAGCAATTTTTCAACGTTGTGTAGTTTCTAATCCATATAATCAGCAACAGGTTTCTATTCCTGATATAGTACAGATGAGTAAAGACGGATTAACTTCAAAGTCTATTATCAGTGATCTAAGGCATACACATTCAGTATACACTCTTAAAGCAGATCAGCTTGCAAAGCTTCGGGATGAGGGAGTGCAGGATTCTGTTATAAATTATATGCAAAAGACCCATCTTGATGCTGTCCGTAGTGATCAGAGTGCAGCTGATTCATATTACGGCTGGTCAGGAGGATACTATGGACCTTATGGCGGATTTGGCTTTGGTTGGCCATATGGATATTATGGTTATGGTTGGGGGCCGACTGTAGTCTTTCGTGGCGGTGGATATTACGGTGGTTATCATGGTGGTTTACATAATGGAGGTGGTCATGGCGGAATGAGAAGGTAATGAAATGAGGCCGGCCAGCTTCGTGTGAGAATTAGTGTCCGGTCCTGTTATTGGCTTGTAAATAGAAAGCCCTGCTACGAAATGGCAGGGCTTTTCCTTTCATTTACCATCCGGAAATTGATTAGAAATGGATTTACTTCAGACAAAATGAGATTTTCTGGTTCAACCATTTCCAGTTTTTATTTGTTTAATAAATGAAGCAAAAGCTTATCATGTTGAGAATGCTTATATTAATTTTTATGTACTACACAGATTATAAACCTGTTTATTGCTCGATTTTTTGTAAATTGTAGATGGAAAAATTAACGATTANNAAACCCGAAACAGCTGAAAGCAGGTAATTAGAAGATGTTACAATAAGTATGAAATGGCTTCTTTTTATATCGTTTTTATTTCTGTCATTTGTTGCAGTTAAAGTTGAAGCACAATGTGTTACGACCAGAATAGATGTGGCTATCTGTCAGGGAAGCACTTTAACTTCTCTGGGCGGCGCAATGATCAATGGGACGAAAAAAATAATCTGGTCAGATAATGGAGTGAAAGGAGTGTTTTCCCCTAATGCAGGTACATTAAATGCATCGTGGAAACCTCCTGCTGCATTCAGCGGAATGGCTACTCTGACATTGACTGCGACTTCCGGATGTGCATCCACTCTGAATAACGCTTCCTTTGTCGTAACCGTAACTCCCAAGCCGGTAGCAACGTTTGGTTATGCATCTACTCCATATTGTTCAACTGAATCAAATCCTTTTCCAACATTCATTGGCGGGGGTAATGCCGGAATATTTTCATCAACATCAGGTTTGGTTTTCGTTGATACTTCAACAGGACAGGTAGATTTAGCTGCAAGCACTGCCGGTACATACACAGTGACCAATACAATAGCTGCAGCCGGAGGTTGCAGTATAATGACAGCAACCAGTAAGATTACAATAACAGCCTCACCGGCTGCAACCATTTCCTATGCAGGAACTCCTTTTTGTAAAAAACTGACGAGCGCTCAACCAGTTACACGAACTGGAACCTCCGGGGGTAAATATTCTTCAACTACAGGATTGACTATTAATGCCAATACGGGTGCGATCACTCCCGGGACAAGCACAGCAGGAACATATACGGTGACATATACAATGGCGGCTACAGGCGGATGTGGAATTGTAACAGCTACCACTCCTGTAATTATAACANNACAGGAAGCGGTCCATCTACAACTATTTCAGGTCTTATCTCAGGAACTTATTCATTTACTGTTACTATTCCGAACAGCTGTACCTCGGCATTATCAGGCAGTGTGGCCATTGACCCGCAGCCCGTTACCCCGGCAGCTCCAATTGTAGGAACTATCACTCCTACAACGTGTTCTGCCTCAACTGGTAGTGTCCAGTTGAGCGGACTGCCATCAACAGGCAGCTGGACATTAACCCGGAACCCAGATAATATAACCACAACGGGCAGCGGAATAAGTACTACTGTTTCATCTCTGCCGTCAGGAACTTTCAGATTTACTGTAACCAGTTCTGCTGGTTGTGTATCTCAGGAATCGGCCGATGTTGTTATCACCAACGGGCTATCATCTCCGTCTGCACCTGTTACTGGAACTATAACTCAGCCTACATGTGCTATATCAACCGGAAGTGTGGTTTTAAGCGGATTGCCATCTGACGGAACCTGGACAATAATAAGGTATCCCGATGGAGCATCGATGACAGGGACAGGTACAGCTGTCACAATTTCATCACTACCCACAGGTAATTTTACATTCACCGTCACTAATTCATCCGGCTGCATTTCGGTACCCTCGGGGAGCGTTCTGATAAATGCTCAACCCTCAATACAATCGGCTCCAGTTGTTGGGTTAATTACTTCACCTACTTGTGCTTTACCCACTGGCAGCGTTATACTCTCAGGGTTGCCCTCTTC
>PMIL01000040.1:0-13800 GCA_003157075.1 Bacteroidales bacterium
TTCTCTGTAAAAACTCTCTGGTTTTAGTATATCGAGAATAGTTATAACAGCCTCTTTTTCGAGCATGACTGCACCAAGAACAGCCTCTTCCATATCGTTTGCCTGAGGTGGTACTTTTCCAAAATCGGGCAAAGCTGCAACAGTAGGCCTTGGGCTATTTCTTTGATTTGCCATTAATATTATATTTCTGATTTATAATTACTTATAGAAATACAGAATCATTCTCCCATTCAATTTCAAAGGTATACATAACACGACTTAGTAATCAAAAAGCCTGTGCATTGTTACAAACAAAGCGATGTTAAAAACTTGTTGAAAAGCTATTAAATACATCATTAGCTAAAAATTCAAAACCATGTGGTATTTTTACATCAAATAATGGAAGATGATCTTTTTTCCAAGTGCAAAAATAAATATCGGGTTGCTGATTACAGGCAAACGACCTGACGGCTATCATGATATTGAAACGCTATTTTATCCGGTAGGCTTAAGCGATGCTCTTGAATATGTAGTTTCAGATCATGACGTCAAAAATGATATTCTCCGGACCACGGGTATAGATACTGGCAGCGAACCGGGAAAAAATCTGGTAATGAAAACCGTTATCAGACTCCGTGAGGAAAAGTCCTTTCCATTCCTGAAAATACATCTCCACAAAGCTATTCCTGTTGGGGCAGGATTAGGAGGAGGTTCATCAGATGCAGCATGCATGCTGAAAGTACTTAACAGACACTTTAGACTTAATCTTGATGACCAGCTGCTCAGGTCTATTGCATTGGAGATGGGGAGTGACTGTCCTTTCTTTATCGATTGCACTCCTTGTTATGCAACCGGAAGAGGGGAAATACTTACGCCCATCAGTCCCATATTGGCAGGTTATTATCTTGTAATCATCAATCCGGGAATCAAGATCAGTACAAGCGAAGCTTATCAGAATTGCAAGGCTGAAGCTCCTTCAGATAGCTTAATGCATTTATTTGAACTTCCGGTAACTGAATGGAGAGGAGCAATAATAAATGACTTTGAAGATTTTGCCTTCAGAAAACATCCTGTTTTAGGAGATTTAAAAAATGAATTGTATAAATCGTATGCTGTTTTTAGCCTGATGTCGGGTAGCGGATCGAGTGTTTACGGGATATTTAATGAGAAGCCAGAACTTCCACCTAAACTTAGAGAATTTATTATCTGGGAGGGGGGTTTGTGATCTCCTCCTCCTGGAGAAATTCTCTTTTTGAAGTTTTGCCCCCCGCCTCCTGAAGAGGGAGTTGTTCAGCATTGTTGTTTTTGCCCCCCTGCTCCCGCTTAGGCGGGATTCGTCCTGTGCGATTAATTGAAATTACTAAACGATACTGTATTATTCCCCCTTTAGGGGGATCCTGCGCAGCGGGAGGGGGTCATTCGCTATTCCAGTTCCAACAGCACAGTCCCTTTCGAAACTTTATCTCCCTTTTTTACAGCTATTGATTTTACTTTGCCATTCATGATACATTTAAGTTTGTTCTGCATCTTCATGGCATCAAGTATCATCAGATCCTCACCTTTTGAAACCAACTGCCCTGGTTTTATCATAATATCCAGAACTGTGCCCGGGATAAAGCTCAGGATTATCCGCGGATCTGCCGGTTCATAAGGCTTCCTGTTCTGAAATTTATTACTTATCCTCGTTTGATATAAACTAGTATCAATATTGAGGAATCCAAGTTTCTTACTTTTATTCATGATTGTTCCTTTTATAATTATTGATACAGTGACTAAAATGGGGGCAGCCCGTGTTTTTTATAAGGCATTGTAACATCTTTATTTTCAGATACCTCAATAGAATGCATTAAAAATTTCCTGGTCTCAGACGGTACAATTACTGCATCGACATAACCTCTAGATGCTGCCACATAGGGATTGGCGAATTTGGTTTTATATTCATCAACCTTTTGTTTTCTCATGCCATCAGGATCTGCAGCTGTCATAATCTCTTTTCTGAAAATAATATTTGCCGCTCCTTCGGGGCCCATTACAGCGATCTCTGCTGACGGCCAGGCAAAAACAAAATCCGCACGCAGATGTCTTGAGCTCATAGCAATATAACCTCCTCCGTACGCTTTTCTAAGGATAACAGTAAGTTTTGGCACTGTTGCTTCGCTATAGGCATAAAGTACTTTGGCACCATGTCTTATAACCCCTGCATGCTCCTGATCGACACCCGGAAGATACCCCGGCAGATCAACAAGTGTTATAATAGGAATATTAAAGGCATCACAATAACGAATGAATCTTGCAGCTTTATCGGAAGAATCAACATCCAGAACGCCGGCCATTTCCAAAGGCTGATTGGCCACAAATCCTGTTGTACGGCCTCCCATTCTGCCAAAACCGATGACAATGTTTTTGGCATATAGCTCCATTATTTCAAAGAAATCGGAATTGTCGACAACTGCCCTTATTACATCCTTAACATCATAAGGGAGAGTCGGATCTTCAGGTACAATCTTATTGATATTATATTCCGGCTTCGGTTCGCCCGGTTCAAAATTTCTTGCTTTCTGACTATTGTTCCAGGGTATAAAAGTTATGAGTTTTTTTATCTGCTCAAAACACTCCTCCTCGCTTAATGCAAAAAAATGTGCATTTCCGGTTATCTCGCTATGAACTCTTGCGCCTCCCAGGTCTTCCATGGAGATCTCTTCACCAAGAACAGTTTTTATCACCTCTGGTCCGGTGATAAACATTTTAGAAATATTATCAACGACGAAAACAAAATCTGTGAGGGCAGGTGAATATACNNATACCAATCAAGGGCATCCGCATTTTCAGCGCATGATCCATAATCTTTGTAATCTTTCTTGAATGCATCAATCCAAGAGAACCTCCGGCAACAGTAAAATCCTGGGCAAATATTGCAACAGGAGCACCATAAATCGTTCCTGATCCTATAATCACACCATCGCTTGGCAGCGATTTCTTATCCATATCAAAATCGCGGGCATCATGTTCCACGAACAAGTCATATTCATTGAAGGAGTTTTCATCAAGCAGAGCCATAATACGTTCACGGGCTGTTCTTTTCCCCATCGCTTTCTGCTTCTCAATAGCCTGCTCTCCACCGCCGAGCAGAACTTTTTCACGTTTTTCCTGTAATTCGCGTATCTTTTTATTGATTGGCATATTTATTCATTTTAAGTTTAAATATTGTTCATATGACTCTGAAAAGGGTCATGATTTGCGGTTACAATTTTAAGGAAATTGCACGAGTTTTAATCTATTTCGGTGCTAATTTATAAAGGACCAGACCAATTATTGAATAAATGATGTTAGGTATCCACATAGCAAGCATCGGACCCAGGTTTCCCTTTAGACAGAATTGTGAAGCAAATTGCAAAAAGAGGATATAGGAGAAACTGAGAGTAAGACCTATTCCGATATTCATTCCAATACCTCCCCTTATTTTCCGTGATGACAGTGAGACGCCTATAAGGGTAAGTATGAAAACCGCAAATGGATTAGCAAACCTTCGGTATTTTTCAATCAGAAAAAGTTTAAGCTCATCTGATCCCTGCAGTCTGAGTAGGTCTATATAGTCGTTTAGTTCATGGGAAGTCATTGTTCCGACAAATCCCGGATCTCTTGAAAAATCGCCTGGCTTTATTGTAAGAGTTGTATCTATCTGTTTGCCTTTAGTAATAACTTCGCCTGTATCCTTTACCTGACGAAGATAATAATTCAGAGCTGACCATTTATGAAGGGCGGTATCGTAAACTACAGAGGTAGATGACAGTTTTGATTCGAGCATCCCATTATCATTGAATTTCTCAATTGTGAAATTCTGACCTCTCTTGCTGATAGGGTTATAGGAACCCATAAAGACATAAACATTTTTGTACACCTGTCTGTGTATATTCTCTACCATCATTCTCTTGCTAGAAGAAGAGTGATAGTATTTGTCTTCAAAATCCATCCTTATAAGATTCGATTTTGGGATAACGAAGTTTGTAAGTATGAAAGTGAATGTTGCAATGATAAAAGCTGACAGGAAATATGGCCACATCATTCTCCGGAAGCTCATGCCACTGTTTAAAATCGCTATTATTTCTGTGCTTATAGCCATTTTAGAGGTGAAGAAGATAACTGCAATAAATACAAACAGCGGTGCAAAAAGCATGGCAAAATATGGAATGAAATTCATGTAATAGTCAAAAATAATTGCCTTTACAGGAGCCTGCTTTTCCATGAAATTATCGATTTTCTCTGCGAAATCGAATACAACAGCTATAGTGAGTATCAATACTATACAAAAGAAAAAGGTTCCAAGGAACTTTTTGATTATGTAAGTATCAATCAGTTTTAAATTCAGAGAACCTAGAGTCTCTCTGAAAGTTTTTTTACCATTGAATTTTTCCATTTTATAAAATTACCCTCTTCAATTTTTTTCCGTGCTTCCCCAACCAGCCAAAGATAGAATCCCAGGTTATGAATACTTGCAATTTGTGCCCCGAGGTTTTCTCCTGACATGACAAGATGCCTGAGATATGCTTTTGAGTAGCATAGACTTACAGTTGACGGTCCTGCAGGATCAATCGGACTGAAATCATCAATCCATTTCCTGTTCCTCATATTTAATGTACCCTCGCTGGTAAACAACATTCCGTTCCTTCCGTTTCGCGTTGGCATAACGCAATCGAACATATCAATTCCTCTTTCAATAGCTTCAAGGATATTTACCGGGGTACCTACACCCATCAGATAACGCGGCTTATCCTCAGGAAGTATATTATTTACAATCTCAATAATTCTGTACATTTCATCTGCTGGTTCTCCTACTGACAACCCTCCAATTGCATTTCCTTCCAGACCTGCAGAAGCTGTCTTTTCAGCTGACTCTCTTCTGAGATCATCAAATGTTCCTCCCTGTACGATTGGAAAAAGCAGCTGTTCGTTGCCCCATAAGGGTTCCGTTTCATTATATCTAACCACAGCCCTGTCGAGCCATCTGTGAGTAAGGGCAACCGACTTTTTTACATAGTTATAGTCACAAGGCCATGGAGCACACTCATCAAACGCCATCATAATATCAGCTCCAATAATACGCTGGATGTCAATTGTATTCTCAGGGGTAAAAAGATGCCTTGAGCCGTCAATGTGAGATTTAAACATAGCTCCTTCATCGGTAAGCTTACGGTTTCCGGTTAAGGAGAACACCTGATATCCCCCGCTGTCAGTAAGAAGAGGGCGCTTCCACGACATAAAATTATGAAGACCCCCGGCTGTCTTAAGTATCTCGGTACCAGGACGCAGATAAAGATGATATGTATTACCAAGGATTATTTTTGCATCAATATCCTCAATCAGATCACGCTGCAGGATACCTTTAACCGTTCCGGCTGTTCCAACAGGCATGAAAATCGGAGTAGGAATATCTCCATGAGGTGTTTTCAGGATACCTGCACGCGCTTTTGATTCTGTATCCCTGCTCTCAATTATAAACATTTAGTAATATCTCTTTTTTTGAAGCACAAAGGTACTTTTTCCATACGGGTTATAAAATTCTGGAGATTAAATTTAAGTTGAATTAGTGCTCTTTGTTTGTTTTCACCCCCTTTCTAATTTCCCCCAAGGGGGTAAAGTTTTTACCGGGTCTGTTTAAGAAGTCAAAATCCAATTACCAAAAAGATCACATATGACTGTAATACAGTGTTATAACCATGTCTGCTTTGTGCCTCCATTACTTACCGTAGCTTTAGNNGGTAGGAAAAGGTTAACTTACCTGATAATCCAGCGAGATGGAGTTGAATTAAGCTCTTTTTGATATAATATTGAAATATATTTTTTGCCTTTCCGTTAATCTTATTAATATTGCTGACTTATTCGGAAGTCAAATGACTGATTACAAGAATCTCATACTTTTGGTTATTTTCTGCATATTTGCCTCAGCCGCTGCTATACAACTATTTTATTACCTTTTCTTTTATCTCGCTGTTTATCTGAAGAAAAACGGAGAATCAGGGCGGACAGCACAGCCGGTTTCTATAATAATATGTGCCAGGAATGAAGCAGAAAATCTTCAGAACTTTTTGCCATCAATACTGGAACAGGATTATCCCGATTTTGAAGTAATAGTAGTAAATGACTGTTCAGATGACAATTCATACATTATTCTTGGAGAATTTCTCGCAAAGTATCCTCATCTCAGAATCTCGACTGTAAATAAAGATCCTAAATTTACACATAATAAGAAATTTGCCCAGTTCATCGGAATAAAGGCCGCTAAGAATGAGATTTTACTTTTTACAGACGCTGATTGCCGTCCGGAATCTGACAAATGGCTCAAAACTATGATCTCCCATTTTGACGAAAAAACAAGTTTTGTTCTTGGCTATGGAGGATTTAACAATGATAAAGGATTACTTAACAAGTATATAAGGTATGATAGTTTTACAATAGCCTTACAATATCTTGGTATGGCAATACGCATGATACCTTATATGGGTGTCGGCCGAAATCTGGCATACAGACGTTCTGTTTTTTTCAGCAATAAGGGTTTCGGTTCTCATAATCATGTTGTTTCCGGTGATGATGACCTTCTTGTTAATACTCTTGCCACAGGAGGAAATACAGCAGTTGAGTTCAGTACTCAGGCTCATACCCGGTCAATTCCTTGTACTGAGGTCAATAAGTGGATAATTCAGAAAAAAAGACACCTCACAACAGCTCCATATTATAAATTCAGAGATAAACTTCTCTTAACAATTGAACCATTTACAAGGATGCTTTTCTATGCTTCATTTATCATACTCCTTTCATATACATTTCTATGGCCCTGGGTTTTAGCAGTTTTTGCGTCAAGGTTAATAACGCAGATTATCGTATTTATATTAAATCAGAAAAAATTGAATGAACCCGGGTTGTTGGGTTATTTGTTATTTTTCGATATCTTTTCACCTCTGATCAACAGCATTATTTATTTAAGTAACAACCGGAGCAATTCCGGCAAGAACAAATGGAAATAGTTCACGAATTATCTGATAAGGCCCGGGGAGATCTGCTGCTTGTGGAGGCAGCAAAGCTTGGAAATGAGAAAGCATTTGCCAGCCTTATGAACCGTTACAGGGATTCTATTTATTATATGCTTCTCAAGATGGTGAATAACCCGATTGATGCGGAAGATCTGACAATAGAAGCTTTCGGAAAAGCATTCAGAAATCTTGAATCATATACACCAAAATTTGCTTTCAGTACCTGGCTATTCAAAATTGCAACCAACAATTGCGTTGATTTTATACGGAAGAAACAACTTTCGCCTACCCCATTTGATCACCTGCAGGACAATATTGACAATGTTACTATTAATATTCAGTCAGACTTGCCTGATCCTGAGGAGTCGCTGATCAATCATCAGAAAATAGCTGCGCTTAAAATCATCGTAAGCCAGTTAAAACCAAGGTATAAGTCACTTATTGAGCTACGCTATTATAAAGAGTACTCGTATGAGGAGATCTCATCAGAACTCAATCTTCCGATCGGAACTGTGAAAGCACAACTATTCAGAGCCAAAACCTTGCTTTATAATATATTAATCAAAACAGGCAACAGATAGTGTCAGAAAGTATCTTAAGGTATTTCCCGTTATTATCAGATATTCAGAAAGAAAAGCTGTCGCAGCTAAAAGAGATTTACGACACCTGGAACAGCAAAATAAATGTAATATCACGGAAGGATATGGACAACTTTTTTATCCATCATGTTCTTCATTCACTGTCCATAGCAAAGGTTATAAACTTTTTACCGGGGACAACTATTATGGACGCAGGAACCGGTGGCGGGTTTCCGGGAATTCCGCTGGCAATCATTTTCCCCGATTGCGAATTCACATTACTTGATTCAATTGAAAAAAAAATAAAAGTTGTAAGGGCAGTCTCTGAACAGCTTGGATTAAAGAATGTGCATCCGGTAAGGGGAAGAATTGAAGAAGAGAAGGGCAAGTTCCAGTTTATAATCAGCAGGGCTGTTGCAGCGCTTCCTGAGTTTGCCAGGCTCACTTCCAAAAATATCAGTCATACAGGGAATAATATTCCAGGGAATGGCATTATATATCTCAAGGGAGGTGATGTAACTTCTGAACTGGCTCAGTTAGGGAATAAAGCAACAGTGTGGCATATCAAGGACTTTTTTGCCGAATCCTTTTTTGAAACTAAAGTGATTGTATATCTGCCCGTTTGATTTTTTAAAAAAAAAACAGCTTACCGGTTTTTATATTTCAAAAAAGTACTACATTTGCAGTCTCAAATAAAGAAGTTAGTCAAAATATATAATTGAAAAGATGAAAAGGACCTACCAACCATCAAGAAGGAAGAGAGCAAATAAGCACGGTTTCAGGGAAAGGATGTCAACTCCTAACGGTAGAAGAGTACTTGCTTCACGCAGAGCAAAAGGAAGAAAGAAACTATCAGCTTCTCCTGAACTTAAATTAAAAGGATAATATATACTATACTATATTTGGTTAAAGGTGCTTTTTAAAAGGCGCCTTTTTTATTTGGAGGATTTTGATGAAACCTCATCAATTTGATTCATTGAACCACGGAGTGGTTCCACCTGTTACGGTGAAATCGTCCCGTGTATTTTCAATTTCTAAAACCTCTTTTTTTATTATTACCTTTACACGCTTTTAAATAAAAATATGTCCGATCTTTTAGCCTCTATAGAAGATAACGACCTAAGGGTTATTGCTGACAAAGTAACCGGCAATATCCGGATCACACCTCAAGAAGGTTTGTTACTCTTTAAAAATGCCGACCTGTCATTGCTTGGCCTGTTAGCTGGCTTTGTCAGAAGAAGACACAATGGTAATTTTGCATATTTCAACCGTAATTTTCATATTGAGCCAACAAATATTTGCATATATAATTGCAGGTTTTGTTCTTATCATAAATCCGAAGGTGATCCGGCAAGCTGGGAATATAGCCAGGATGAAATGTTGGATATTGTTAAACGCTTTGACAATAAAGCCGTAACTGAAGTTCACATTGTAGGAGGAGTTCATCCCGATTATGATCTGCATTATTGGGGATCATTAATAAAAAAAATTAAAGAGCACCGGCCATCCCTTCATGTAAAAGCTTTTTCGGCAATTGAACTCGATCACATGATAACACGTGCCGGGTGTACCATTGAAGAAGGATTAAAGCTTCTAAAAGGGTATGGTCTCGATTCAATACCTGGTGGCGGAGCCGAAATATTTGATGAAGAACTCCGGAAATCCATCTGCGACGAAAAGTCATCATCTGAGCTCTGGCTTGGAATTCACGAAACAGCGCACAAACTTGGAATTCCTTCAAACGCAACTATGCTTTACGGACATATAGAAACCTATGCCCACCGGATTGATCATCTGGAGAGGCTTAGATTACTTCAGGATAAAACAAAAGGATTTAATGCTTTTATACCTCTGAAGTATAAAAAGGCGAACAATAGCATGTCATATCTGGGAGAGGTGAGTACGATTGAAGATCTTCGCAATTATGCAGTTTCCAGGATTTATCTTGATAATTTCGCTCATATTAAGGCATACTGGCCAATGACCGGAAAGGAATGTGCCCAGATCTCGCTCTCCTTTGGTACGGATGACATGGATGGGACAATAGATGATACCACCAGAATATATTCGATGGCAGGTTCCCGGGAAGGAAACCCAGCAATGAGCACAGATGAGATCTGTACACTCATACGTCAGTCGGGGTTTATACCTGTGGAAAGAGATTCCCTCTATAAACCAATAATCGGGATTACGGAAAGATAGCAAAGAACAGATTTATAGTATTCTGACTTTGCTACTTCGCAATGGCTTTGCGCACTTTTCGTTTAAAAGGGACTTTTTAGACACCTCCGGATTAAGTCAATTGAAGCTGACATTAACCATAATGGCAAAGCCATGAAAAAATATGGATTCAAACAAACCTTTCGTTTAATAATCCGCGATCTTTTCTTATAATTTTATCATTACCTTTACGTTATTACTAATGTTCAATTTGTTTTTATGAGCCTGAAAAACTATATTCTGAGCAAACTATTTCTTAAGAATCTCGGATTTGCAGCAGTCATCGCTGTCGGAGGTGTACTGATATTACTGATATGGATGAATTTTTATACACGGCATGGTCAGGCAAGACCTGTTCCAGATTTTGTCGGACTTACAACGCTGCAGACCAAAACACTAGCAAGGAAAAGCAGACTCAGGTATCAGATAATTGATTCAGTATACACCACAGCAGTTCAGAGAGGGTGTATCGCTGAGCAGAATCCAAAGCCGGGCTTCAAAGTCAAAAAATGGAGAAATATTATTCTGACAATCAATGCATTTCATCCTGAAATGGTCGCAATGCCAAATCTCGTGGATCTTCCGCTTCGTCAGGCCAAAGGATTGGTCGAGAGTTCAGGACTTGAAATCGGACAGCTGAAGTACAGACCTGATCTCTCTATTGATGTTGTAATCGACCAGCAATTTAACGGGATAAACATCAGGGAAGGGGATTCCATTCAGAAAGGCTCGGTTGTGGACCTGATTCTGGGCAAAGGATTAAGCAATCAGCGAACAGCTGTTCCTTATCTGTTGGGCTTGAAACTTGATCCGGCAAAAAATAAAATCCTTATATCCTCGCTTAACCTGGGCACCTATGTATATGATAACACAATTGTAAATGAGGCTGATACCCTCAATGCTTTTGTATATAAACAGATTCCTGAATATAAAAGTAATGCTACTCTTCAACTTGGATCTGCAATATATCTATGGTTCACGGTCAATCCTGCAAAACTTACTGTTGATTCATCAAAAATTGTTACAGATACAATTCCCGCTCTTACAACCTCAGACAATAAGTCCAACTGATCAAGATGTTCAAAAGAATACTTCTATATATAGTTTTTTTAAATGTTTTTTTGGCAGTTACACCTGCACAGGAGGTGATCACCGGGCTTCAATCGAATTACAGTATAACAAGTAATGGTAAAATGATTATGGAGATGAGAGCTATGTCTTCTACTGACACACTTTCTCTTCCCTTCTTCGATGATTTCTCAGGGCATTCAGTATTCCCTGACAATCAGAAATGGACTGATAACTATGTATTCATTAATAATACATACTCCGATAAACAGATTACAGCCGGTATTGCCACCTTTGATGCAATTGACAATTCAGGGAAGATGTATTCCACTGCAAATTCGATAGGATTTGAAGCAGATCATCTGACCTCTAAACCGATAAATCTGAATTACAGCGCTTCTGATAATGTATGGCTAAGCTTCTTCTATCAGGCGGGAGGCCTGTCTGATGCTCCTGAAGCTAATGACAGTCTTACTCTTCAGTTCCTTGCACCAATTGAGAATAAATGGTACTCGGTATGGAGAACCGGCGGAAGCCTTGATCAAAGATTTAAACCGGCTATTATCAGGATAGCTAATGACCGTTTCCTTCAAAAAGGTTTTCAATTCAGATTTATCAACTATGCGAGTATAAGTCCGAATCTAAGTGACCCGTCAATGATTGGCAATTGCGATATCTGGAATATTGATTATGTCCTTCTTAATAGTAACCGCAATGATGCTGATACGGTTTTTGCCGATGTGGCAATGACACTTCCTCTGCGCTCATTGCTAAAAAGTCATGAAGCTATGCCATGGAAGCAATTCAGAGAGGTCTATCTTCAGGAAATGGGCTCATCAATACCCATTCATTACCGCAATAATGACCTGAATACAAGAAATGTCACACGTAATTTTGAAATATGGGATGTGTACCGTAACGCAGAAGCTTATTCTTTTTCAGCGGGAGCAACAAATATCGGACCTTTAACATCTGTTGATTATAACGCTAATCTTGTATATACGTACAACACAAGCAACACTGATTCAGCGCTTTTCAGGATCACCGCCTCACTAAAAACAGATAATTTTGATCCTAAGGGAAATGATACTCTTGTCTATTATCAGGTCTTCCAAAACTATTTCGCCTATGATGACGGATCATCCGAGGGTGGCTATGGTGTTAACGGTCTGGGTTCCAGAAATGCCATGGTAGCATACAGATATTTCTCATACGTCGAGGATACAATAAGAGCCGTCCGCATATGTTTCAACGACAGCTTTCAGGAGGCCAATAAAAGAGAATTTGATCTTGTGATCTGGGATAATAACAATGGAGTTCCAGGCAATATAATTTATACCAGGGAACAGGTAATGGTTGAACAGGGGACCGGAATAAATGGATTCTATAATTATACGATTCCGGATGGCGTAGTGGTGAATGGTACATTTTATGTAGGCTGGAGACAGCGTTCCGAATCATTTCTCAATGTGGGTTATGATGTAAATACGCCACAGGCCGGAAAACAATTTTACTGGCTAAACGGAGAATGGAACCAGTCACAGATGCCGGGAAGCATAATGATCAGACCCGTTGTTGGAGCTCCTCTTAAAATCACCTCGGTAAAAGAAAATTATTATAAGAATAAGAACCTCATGTCCTTTTGGCCAAATCCGGCAACCGATTATATAATCATTAATCCCGGAGAATTGCAAATGCACGGATCTCTCTACATAACCTTTATCGATCTCAATGGCCAGGAACTGCTGAAAGTTCCTTACACTGACAGGGTCGATATCTCATCTCTTCATGACGGAATATATTTCCTGGTTATAAGCATGAATGGACAGCCTGTTGGATATAACCGGTTAATAAAAATAAGGTAATCACAAAAAATGACAGAAGAAGAATTAGCAGATCAACAGGAGCTCTTTGAACATTTCAGGTTTCAGGCTGATCCGGGGCAATCAATTACAAGGATAGATAAATTCCTGGCTGACAGGCTGATGAATGCCTCCAGGACCCGTATTCAGAATGCGGCCAATGCAGGAAATATTCTGGTAAATAATAATCCTGTCAAACCAAATTACAAAATCAAGCCAGGCGATATTGTACAGGTTGTTCTTCCTACACCTCCAAGAGATATTGAGCTTATTCCGGAAGATATCCCTCTTAATATTGTTTATGAAGATGATGATGTTCTGGTCGTTAACAAAGAACCAGGCATGGTAGTACATCCTGCCCACGGCAACTATTCAGGAACCCTTGTTAATGCTTTGATGTGGCACTTTAAAGATCTACCCCTTTTTAACAGTGGGGAGAGCAGGCCCGGATTGGTTCACAGACTGGATAAAAACACTTCCGGCATACTTGTTATTGCTAAGAATGAATTTGCCCTCAACAGGCTCTCAAAACAGTTTTATGACCGGACGACAGACCGGAGATATAATGCACTTATCTGGGGAACACCTGATCCGGCTGAAGGAACAATTACCGGAAATATAGGCAGGAGTGTAAAAGACCGTAAGGTAATGCAGGTCTTTAAGGATGACAGCGAAGGCAAGACAGCAATAACTCACTATAAGGTTTTGGAGGATCTCGGCTATATTTCATTAATAGAGTGTAAACTTGAAACAGGCAGAACACATCAGATAAGGGTTCATTTCAGTCATATAAAACACCCGCTATTTAACGATGCTGAGTATGGCGGTGACCAGATACTTAAAGGAACAACCTTTACGAAATATCATCAGTTCATAAAAAATTGTTTTAAGATACTTCCCAGGCAGGCCCTGCATGCAAAATCGCTGGCGTTCAATCATCCTGTAACAGGAAAGAGGCTATCTTTCGATTCCTCCCTTCCCGATGATATGGTTCAGGTAATAGAAAAGTGGAGAAAGTATATCTCAGGAAGAGAAGAAATCATCTAACCCCTATCAGCTTCCGCCCTT
>PMIL01000040.1:13896-18423 GCA_003157075.1 Bacteroidales bacterium
CTCTTCCGGAATTCATCATACCCAATAGCATCCAGAATGGTAAACCTCCGGTACTGATGTGCTTGTTATTTGATCCTCCGGAATTCCGGCCGACCATCATTATTATAATGAAAACAATAAAAATTATAAGTCCGAACGGAACTCCCTTTGTAGTCCCCTTCTTTGCCCTATGACCATAATCTGCCGCTGAAAATTCCCGTCTTGCAAGAGACATCAGGGTATTTGTAGCATTGTTTAATCCGCCATAATAATCACCGTTTCTGAATGCAGGCAGGATCTCCCGGTCAACTATTTCGCCACAGGTAAGATCGGGAATTATTCCCTCAAGACCATACCCCGGGGCAATCTGAACCTGTCCGTTTGAATCTGCAGTTTTAGGTTTCACTAAAATAAGAACCCCATTATTAAGGCCCTTCTGACCTATACCCCATTTCTCAGCCAGCTGTTGAGCATAATCGGCTTTGTCATATCCTCCAAGAGAAGGAACAATTACAATTGCAATCTGTGTTGAGGTCGAATCGTTGAATATTACCAGTTTTTGTTCGAGTGAATTTACTTCATCAACTTTAAGCATCCCTGCCAGATCGTTAACTAATCGGGGAGGATTAGGTCGTTCCGGTACATTCTGTGAGAAAACCCTGCCAACTGATAGAGTGCAAAATAAAACCAAAAGGGTCAGCCGATATAAACTTCTTTTTATCATTGTTGTAGTTCCCTCTTATTTTATTTTATCAAATGAAATTTCATCCGGCAGCTCGTTTATATCATCCAACCTGTGCGGGAAATGAGTTTTAAGTTGATCACCGGCCATGATTATGCCTTCTGACAGTCCTTCGGTAAATTTACCCTCTTTAAAATTCTTCTTAAGAAGTTCACTTATCTCGTCCCAGAAACCTGCAGGAACTTTTGCATTTATTCCTGCATCACCTATGATAGCAAACTTTCTGTCGCTGACAGCAAGATAAAACAGAACACCATTATGTTCAGCTGTCTTATCCATTCCCATTTTTTTGAAAAGCCATGCAGATCTGTCCAGAACATCGCCCTTAAGTGAGGTTTCAATATGTACTCTTATTTCTCCGGAAGTCTCCAATTCGGCTTCTTTAACAGATGTGAGAATCTGTTCCTGCTGTTCTTTCGAAAAGAAAGTTGAAGCTTTCATTTAATTGTTTGGATAAATTTTTCAGAAATTAACTTTCGGAGCTTTCTCAGCACCTTCTTCAGCCTTAAAATATGGTTTTATCTGGAAGGAAAACATTCCTGCAAGAAAGCTCTGCGGGAACCTCCTGATAAAAGTATTATATGTCAGGGCCACATCATTGAATTTTTTACGTTCAACTGAAATTCTGTTTTCAGTTCCTTCAAGCTCTACCTGAAGATCCCTGAAATTCTGGGTTGCCTTTAGTTCCGGATATTGTTCAACTACAACCATTAATCTTGATAATGCAGATGATAACTGTCCCTGAGCCTGTTGAAATTGTTGCATATTCTCAGCAGTCATTTTAGTGGGATCGATCGTAACAGAGGTGGCTTTCGATCTTGCTTCAATAACCTGGGTGAGTGTGGTTTGTTCAAAATTGGCAGCACCTTTAACAGTATTTACAAAGTTTGGAATCAGGTCAGACCTGCGCTGATAGGATGTTTCAACATTACCCCATTGGCTTGTAACGCTCTCCTGCATAGTAACCATTCCGTTATACACTTTAGTACCCCAAAGTACAACGGCTAATACAATAAGCGCCAGAAAGGCAACCACGATAATCGAAACCAGACAACCTTTTTTCATTTTTATTAATTTTTAAATTTTTCATATCAAAGGTAATACATATGATACTTAAAAATACACTCATGGTATAATAATTTTATATTACACAGAGTTCACTGAGAAGGCACAGAGGGCCACAGAGAAAAACCTCTGTGAATCTCTGCGTGCCCTCTGTGTCTCTCTGTGTAAATTTTAATAACCCAATTGTAAAAACTTTTCTTCATTAAAATGATTATTTTTGAATTGAAAAATTTATCAGAATATGAAGATCATCGCTATCGCAGCAGGGGGTGATTCCTCCGAGTTTGAAATATCAGTAAAGAGTGCCGAAGAAGTAAGTAAAATTTTGTCGACCCAATATCTGGTTTATATTATAGTAATCAGGGGAGCCAACTGGTACTGGGAAGACAAAAAAGGCAGATATCATAATATAGACAAAAATGATTTTACTCTTGAAACAGATGATACCAGAATAAATTTCGATGGAGTTTTCATCGCAATACATGGTACACCGGGCGAAAATGGCCTTTTACAGGGGTACTTTGATATGATCGGGCTGCCTTATACAAGTTGCAATGCCTTCTGCTCTGCCCTGACTTTCAATAAACAGGCATGCAAGCTGTTTCTCAAGGAGTACGGTATAACTATGGCTAATGCTGTCCTGATAAGAAAGGGAGACAAAATTGATACTNNCTAAAGTTAAACAGGAAAAGGAATTGCTTCCCGCAATTAAAACAGCATTTAAAGAGAGCAATGCCGTGCTCATTGAAGCATTTATTAATGGCAGAGAGATTGCTTGCGGTGTTCTTAAAACAAAAAACAAGATAATTGTTCTGCCGCTCATTGAGATTATCAGTAAAAATGAATATTTCGATTATGAGGCAAAGTACACCCAGGGGAAATCCGATGAAATCGCACCTGCTGATATGCAGATTCCAATAACCACAGAGATACAAAGAATCAGTAAGTATGTTTATAATGTCCTTGGGTGTAAGGGGATTGTGAGGGTAGATTTCATAGTTACAGGGGAAACACCTTATTTTATTGAGATAAATACGGTACCAGGTATGACAAAGGAAAGTCTTGTTCCAAAAGAAGCCGCCGCTGCCGGAATTTCACTGGAGGAACTATATTCGATGGCGGTTGAGAATATGTTTGAATAACGGCGGAAAGGCCGTTGTGCCTATTTCTCCCTTGCGAGTTTTAAAGCGCTTGTCGTAGTAAAGTATTTTGTTATCATCCCGGGTACTTCCCACTCCGGAAGTTTGCCATCCTTAAGATATTCCAGAAATTTGGCAGTCACCTGTCCGAAGTGTTCTTCATGCGAAACTCTGTACTTCACCGGGACAATAATTTTGAGCACCGACTTGTTAACAGATTCAATCTGCAGACTATCATAAGGCAATATTTTTACAACCTCATTTAATTCAGATATAAAATCCTTCATTGCTAATCCTTTTACATTCTCGATATAAAGCGTTGGTATAAAACTCTCTTCCGGGCCCTGCTTAATAACAAGATCGCATTTTGTCCCATGCATTACTGAATAGTGTGTATCGCCGCCACCTTCAGGTGCCTGATATTTCCATTCTACCGAAACCTTTGCATAAATTCCCTTGATCTTATATATCATTTCTCCATTTGCAAATACATTCAGTTTCCCATCTTTAACATCCTTCTGAAGAAAATCAGGAAAATCATCAATCCCGGTAACTCCCTTAAATTCTTGTTTCGAAATAATTGTCGGCCATCTTTTTGCGCTTATCATGGCTATATCGGCCGGATTCAGGATTTGTTCCGGAAAACACTCCCATTGAACAAGGTCGACAAGATGGGTTGTAACATCTACAATTCCCTCACCTTGCTGCTTAACATCAAAATACCATGCCGGACGAAGAAGCGGTGATCCGGATACAATTTTGGAGAAGTGATGAACACTGATTTTACTTACTGCAGGTTCTTCCTTGCTGCCGTTTATTAATGTTCCAAAGACTTTTGAATTATGAGAAAGCAGTTTCTGAAGAATAGTCGTCACTTCGTATCTCTCAGTCATAATATCGTAAAGCAGAACACCTTTTTCTTTTGCGGATTTGAAGGCATTTTCGAGTGCCGGAAAATCTTCCGGACTGATTATCATTGGTTTATCTGCCAGCACATTTAATCCTGCATCTATAGATTTTGTAATATATTCAGTTTTTTTCCTGTTATTCCCCGATATTACAACAACATTACCAGCCTTTTCTGCAATCATTTTTTCAAAGAAATCAGGACCGGTATATACTATTTCATTCCAGGAGGTTGGATTGACCGGCCTGCTGTTATAAGCTTTAATCCGGTTGAGATGCTGCTGATAATCAGGTCCCTGAGGAGCATAAACACGGACGTCCGGTGAAATCTGATCATACATTGATTTCTGGAGCAGAGCTGCATGAAAATGACCGGGATCAACGGTAATTAACTTCACCTGATAGGATTTTTCCATTGGCGAATCTGATTTGGTAGTCTGATGTTTTGAACCTCCTGATCCGCATGATGCTAAAATCAGAACCGGAAGAAAAAATAACAGTTTTTTCATTGATTAAATATATCATTTATCAAATTACTTCTTTAATGTATCCTGTCTGTAAAGATCGATAGGATCACATATGCATACCAGATTCCTGTCCCCGTATCCATCATCAATACGTCCGACTGAGGGCCAGAACTTATTCTCGGCGATCCAATCCAGCGGGAAAGCAGCTTTCTGACGATCATACTGATGA
>PMIL01000287.1 GCA_003157075.1 Bacteroidales bacterium
CAGCTGCGAACGTGGACTATCATGCAAGGATCGTTGCTCAAAAATATATTCAGCGTGAACTTATCAGGGTATCTACCGAGATACAGACCAGATCATTTGATGATACTTATGATGTGACTGAACTTCTGGACTACTCTGAAAATGCTCTGTTCCAGATTGCTGAAGGTAACATCAAAAGAGAAGTTGCACCAATCAATGTGGTCATTAAGGAGGCAATCAGAGAGATAGAAGAAGCAGGGAAAAGGGAAGATGCTCTTGTTGGTACACCTTCAGGATTTACCAAGCTTGACCGGCTCACATCTGGCTGGCAGAAATCAGAANNGATATTCCGGGGGATAAGATTAAAAACGGCCGTTTATCAGAGGAGGAGTGGAAGCAACTCGATTCAAGAATAAAGAAACTTGTTCAGGCCCCAATATTTATTGATGATACTCCTGCTATCTCAATATTTGAACTAAGGGCTAAGTGTCGCAGGCTTATGGCACAGCATAAGCTGGATATTGTGATAGTTGACTACCTTCAGCTTATGTCGGGGCCTGAAAACTCAGGAAGCCGTGAGCAGGAAGTAAGTACTATTTCCAGATCTTTGAAGAGCATTGCAAAGGAACTCAATATTCCGATACTCGCTCTATCACAGCTTAACCGTTCTGTCGAAATGAGAGGAGGGACCAAAAGGCCGCTTCTGTCTGACCTTCGTGAATCAGGAGCAATTGAGCAGGACGCTGATATGGTAGTTTTTATTCATCGCCAGGATAAATTTGGTATTCCCACATTCGAGGATGGTTCTTCAACTAAAGGTATAGCAGAAATCATTCTGGCGAAAAACAGGAATGGTCCGGTGGACGATGTTAAACTCAGATTTAGGGAGGAAAAAGCTCAGTTTGTTGATATAGATGATTTTGACATAGATGCAAATACCGATCTTAGTTTATCCCCGAGTATAACACTAGGATCAAAGATGAACCGCGATAACCTGAGAAAACTGGGAGGTGGATTCGATAATGAATCAGATATCCACGATGAACCTCCTTTTGCATGATAATGTTTAAAATTTTACCACAGAGTACTCGGGGTAAAACGGAGAAGAACAAAGAGCAATCAGTGTTTTACTCCGTGCCCGTTAATTATTTCGACTAACGAAAATTAAGTATTGCCCTTAATCCCACACTCCTGTATCTGATATCATCAAAGCCGGCATACACACCTAGTTCTCCGATGAACAGGATCTCACTTATACTATATCCTATTTCAGTATAGTTTTTATGGTACTTTGATCCCAGATATGAAAGGGACAGGTTCTCACGCATCAGAGTATTACTGAATCCTGGCAGAAGTTTAAGCAACAGATAAGGAGTTGTATATTTAAGATGTCCTTCAACATAAAACTCAGGTGTACTCATCGAGTAGAAAGATGGGATCATAAAGGCATCCTCATAGTTATTCAGTAGGAGAGGAAAAGGCTGAGAATTGAATTGGAAAAAATCATAAAAAGTTAAATTTCTGTTATCCAGGTATCCTGCCGTTCTTATCCTCCACCTGAGATTGCTGAAAGCCCCGATAGACTTGCTTTTCGATACTTCAAACCTGAACATATCCGATCGTCTCAGCCCCTGCTTAATTTCGCTGAAATCATTTATGCCATGCTGCCAGGCCAGACTAAAAGTAGGCCAGTCTGAACCTTCAGGTATCTTAACTCCTTTGCTGATTCTGTACTTCTGTAATGGTGTATAAGAAAGGATGGAGAGCAGATCAAAGTGCTTCTGATTGCCTAATGCATTGATCTCATTTGATCCAGGCGACAGGTAACTGTTCAAAGGAACATTTTCCGAATAGATCTTCTGGGACTTAAAAAATGAAAAGTTTGTATTATTCTGAAGTACTATTCTATCATCAAAATTAGTGCTCAGATCAATTGATAAACCGTTTATTATTTCACTTGAGTATCCAAGAGTCAGATATTCCGATTCGTACAGCTTCAGATAGTTTTTCTTAAGAAGTAACGAGGTCATTGTATTAATTAAAGGATTTATTCCCCCTCTGTTATTTACATCTTTACTTTCCGATCCGACCCTTAAATAAATCTGTCTCAGTTTAATTTTATTAAACGAGTAGTTTGTATTAATTCCCCACATAAATTTTCTCCGGTTGAAGGCCCAGTTTATATCCGGAGCAATAAGCAATGAGGATTTGTGTTTCCAGGTTTTTGAAATACTGAAGTTCAGTCCATATTTAAAACCGTCGACTGAATTAAACCCTAACCTCTTGAGATCAAGTAAACCATCAAAAGTGAATCTGAATCCTGTAGTATCCGTCCATGAATGGCCCGACACAATTTCACCTGCGACCTTAATAAATTTACTCTTTTCTTTTTTCTTTGATCCGGATGTTGAATCGGGTTCGGTTCCCTGAATATGTCTTGCGGATTTTATGCTGTCGCTGATTTTTAAACTTCGCATCTCGATATCTGAGAGCGGAATAGGTCTGATTCTTGCCCAGTAGGTACTATCTTTTTTGCCGGCATCCTTTTCTACAATTTGTTTTGTATGATCCTTAATTTCAAGATCTTTCTTAGTGCTGTCAGGAATACTTGCCACAGATTCCTTCTCCATAAGCCGGGAAAGCTTTACCATATCACGGTTCGAAAGCTGATCTTTTTCAAGGATTTTATTTATCTGTTGTTTTGACCTGGAAATAGTTGTATCAGAAGTCTTTTTCTGAGTCACAGCCCTGTCCTTGTAATCAACGCTGATACCCGCAGGCTTCTGAAGAGCTGGATTCGGCCTGACTTCAATATATTTTACCGAACTACCGTAACCCGCATCAGCTCTGAAACCGATAATACTTATATTAACTTCAAATTTATGACTCACAGGCATCCATATATCGTCCTGAACCGGTACAAACAATTGCTGTACCCTGATTTTGCCAAAAAAATTCTCATTGGTAAGATCAATGCTCTGGAGACACCATAGATCTTCTATAATATAAATAGTCCCTTCAAATAATTGCTGGCTTTTTCGTTTTGGTATTACCTGAATTTTATTTATTGAAAAACTACCCTGGGGAGATGCTCCAAGATATTTGAAATTGTAGTATGAAAATGCGTTTGGAGCAAGAGGGGAAATTGCCATATCTGCCAGGACAGGCTGGTAAAAACTTGCCTGGATAAAACTCATTGGAGATATCTCATTCCCCTCAGCCGGGAAAGTACTATTATAGGAAATCATTCTCTGGAAATACTTATCCGGGGCTGTAAACTCTATTTCATTGAATGATTCCATCAAAAAGGCATCTCCGGCTTTTAACAGCTTGTCCTCACTTTTAGGTTTTGATCCGGCGGAAACTGAAGTACTGTGATCCGAAGATTCAATTTTCATTGATTTCTGCAGTAGCTTAGGGATTTTATTAATTACCAGATTCCCCTTCAGATAAACTTCTGCTTTATAATAACTTACATTGTTCTGGTAATAGGGCGCCATTCCTATTGCTTTCCTCATTATACTATAAGCAGGATCTTCACCTGATGCTGATATTCTTACCTCCGGTATCTCATAATACTGAAGAGGAAGGATCACATCTTTTGATATTGCACCATCGGAGATATTGATAATTAAGTATACCGGCTGATACCCGAGGCTCTGATAAATAACTGTGTATTTCCCTGACGGAAGCCGGATTTCATAATCTCCTTTTGTATTTGAAGTGGTACCTTGTCTAAGCTCCTGGATATAAACAGTTGCGTATTGAACCGGAACTCCTGACTGGTTGGTAATTCTGCCTTTCAGAGTCTGAGCGGGCAGATGATAGCAATTTAAGAATAGTAAGAATCCTAAAATGGTGAAATACCCCCTTCCCGGCCTTCCCCCACAGGGGAAGGAGTAAATCATTTCCCCCTTGGGGGAAAATGAAAGGGGGTAATTCTTCCTAAAAAATTGGAGCATGACCCTAATCATTTAGTCCTTCTTCCCTGCCACCACAATCACTATTTCACCTTTTGGTGGTTTATTTGTATAATACTCTGAAAGGAATGACAGTGTACCCCTGATATTCTCCTCAAAAATTTTACTTAATTCCCTTGAAACACATGCATTACGATCAGGTCCAAAATGCACTGACAATTCATCCAGCATTTTTACAAGACGGTATGGGGATTCGTAAAAAACCATAGTCCGTGTCTCATCAGCTAATCCGGTAAGCCTTTTATTCCTGCCTTTTTTGGGAGGCAGAAATCCTTCAAAACAGAATCTGTCAGACGGCAATCCGGAGTTCACAAGTGCAGGAATCAGTGCGGTCGGACCGGGAAGAGTCTCTATAGTGATCTCTTTTTCCACGCATGTTCTGACCAATAAGAAACCCGGATCTGAAATACCGGGGGTGCCTGCATCTGAAACAAGAGCAATTGTCTGGCCGTCAAGAATCCTGGTGCAGACAGATTCCACGTTTTTGTGCTCATTGAACATATGATGCGACTGGAGCGGAGTAGTGATATTATAATGATTGAGCAACTTTCTCGTCTGACGCGTATCTTCAGCCAGGATCAGATCGACACTTCCAAGAACCTCCACTGCTCTGAAAGTGATATCTTTGAGATTACCAATTGGTGTAGGTACCAGAAAAAGTTTACTCATCAGACCCTAGTTTGAGTTTTACAAGATCCAATAATTGGTTGACTGCTTCACTTTCAGAATTTTCACCTGTATAACTCATGATAATTGCCCTGGCATCATTGAGATTTTCAACATTGTCAAGCCTGGTAATTGCCTGTGAATAAGCCTCTTTATCACCGTTGAAAATTTCACCCATAAAAAGAAACTTGTCACTGATCCCTATTGCTTCCGACAGGCTGGCGATTTGCTTTGCTTTTAAACGATCTGAAAGATCCTTTTCAATTTTAAGATTGCTTGCCTGCTCATCATACAGATCCAGGGTTGGACTGAACTTATCAGCTATGATGCCAGGATCAGCAGGTTTTTTTGCCATAGCTTCCGGTTCTGTTTTTATTTCAACGGGAGGAGGCGGAGCAGCTGCTGTGAAAGGATCTTTTTTCTTCTCTTTCGTCAAGCCGGCTACCTTAATCTCTACATCCTGAACAAATGTTTTAGTTTGTGTGTGAGATATTTGTTTTTCATAATCAGGCTCAGTGACCGGAGGAACAATCTCTTTAACATTTTTTAAAAGAGCTATAACATCCCCTGCACTTCTGCACTTCGATTTTGCAAGTTCCACCTGCAATGCCGGGACACCAGGATATTTTTTCAGATCATCAATTATTTCTGAGGCTTCATTGAGATCTTTAATAATTAAATCGATGGTTGCATTGAAATCCATACCTTTTGATGTTAATTTAACAAACCATTTGCTTTATTTTGCAAAAGTAACGATTATTCAGCAAGTCATTGAGGAATAAAACTACAAATTAAGTTTTGACAAATGACATTCATAAAAGATGGACTTTCTTGAAAATTCAGTCAGGGTAACAGGAAAAAGAGGATCGATTGAGGTGATTACCGGTTCCATGTTTTCTGGTAAGACTGAAGAGTTAATCAGACGCTTAAGGAGAGCCCAGTTTGCCGGATTAAAGGTGGAGATTTTCAAACCTTCGCTTGATAATAGATACTCTGAAACCAGAGTAGTCTCACACGATGATAAATCAATTATTTCAACACCGGTTGACAACGCTTCTGCAATATTGTTATTTGCAGGTGATGTTAATGTAGTGGGAATTGATGAAGCCCAGTTTTTTGACAATTCTATTATTGATGTATGCAATACGCTGGCTGATAATGGAATAAGGGTGGTAGTTGCAGGACTTGATATGGATTTTATGGGCAAGCCATTCGGGCCGATTCCTGCACTTCTCGCTGTAGCTGAGTTTGTTACAAAAGTGCATGCTATATGTATGCGATGCGGAAACCTGGCACAATATTCATTCAGAAAATCAGGAGAATCACAGGTAGTGCTTCTGGGCGAGAAGAACCTCTATGAACCTCTGTGCCGGGATTGTTATATTGCGGCTCTAAATAAGTAAGTTTTGAAAATAAGTTCTTCAGATATTGCCAGAATTGTTAAGGGCAAGCTAACCGGCCCTGCTGACCTGATATTAACAGAAGTAGTGACAGACACCCGTCAGCTGAGTGTTACAGACGGTCTGGTCTTTTTTGCATTGAAAGGTAAAAATCACGATGGTCATGACTTTATTGAGGCCCTGTATCAAAAAGGAGTCAGGACTTTTGTCACTGAAAAACTCCCTGAAAAATCTGAAGATTATGATGATGCGGCTTTTATTGTAACATCAAATACACTCGGTTCATTACAACTTTTAGCTTCCTATATACGAAGATCCTTTAAATCACCTGTCATAGCAGTCACGGGAAGTGCCGGTAAAACAGTTGTCAAAGAATGGCTGGCTGATATACTCGGACTTACAACACCTGTGATAAGAAGTCCTAAAAGCTATAATTCCCAGGTTGGGGTGCCGCTCTCAATACTTAAACTGGATGACAGGTATAAGCTTGGAATATTTGAAGCGGGTATTTCCATGCCAGGGGAGATGGACAAACTTCAACAGATCATTGATCCGGATATTGGAGTGATAACAAATATCGGCGATGCTCACAGTGAGAATTTCCCTGATAATTTAGTGAAGGCAGAAGAGAAACTTAAATTATTTGTAAATACCTCGTTAATAATATATTGCAGTGATCACGAACTTATTCACCAGTCAATACTTAACAATGATATCCTAAAATCTAAAATACTGGTTGACTGGTCTGGTGAGAAGGAAGAGGCAAAGATTTTTGTTGTAAAGAGCATATTGCCAAGGGGTCGAACAGGATTAAGTATGAGATTTAATGATATTACAAACGAATTTGAAATTCCGTTTATCGACAGAGCTTCTGTAGAAAACGCTGTTACAGTTGCTGCCACCTGTCTGTCCATGGGGACACCTGCTGATATTATTGCCAGAGGACTTGCAGGGCTTGTATCTGTGGCAATGAGGATGGAATTGAAAAGCGGAATAAATAACTGCCAGCTTATTGAGGATTATTATAATTCGGATCCTGGTTCGCTTGGAATGGCTCTTGAGTATCTCAGGTCGCAGAATGGGAAAAAGCCTACTCTGATACTTTCTGATTTTGTTCAGAGCGGACGGAATGAAAAGGACTTGTATGGTGAAGTTGCCAGGCTTGTAAAGAAAACCGGCATTAAAAAGTTTATCGGAATTGGAAATGCACTTGCCAGAAACAGTAAATTATTTGACGGAGGTGCCAGGTTCTTCTTTACCACAGATGAGTTTGTAAATAACTTTAACAGCTCTGATTTTAAAAGTGAGATAATACTTCTTAAGGGAGCAAGGATCTACGAGTTTGAGAAGATAGGCAAGCTTCTTGAACAACAGATTCATCAAACAGTTCTTGAGGTGAACCTTGATGCCATTTCTCACAATCTGAATGAATTCCGGAGGCATCTTGACCCGGGGACACGGATTATGGCTATGGTAAAAGCATTTGCCTATGGTGCTGGCCCGGCAGAAATATCAGCATTATTGGAGTACCATCGTGTGAGCTACCTTGCTGTGGCTTACGCTGATGAGGGTGTCGAACTGAGAAATTCAGGAGTGACTTTACCAATCATGGTTATGAATCCTGATCCATCTGCCGCTGAACTTTTAATAAAGTATTCTCTTGAACCTGAGATATATAGTCTTTTATCTCTTGAACATTTTGAGACAATTGCGTCGAGACACGGACTGATAAGTTATCCTGTTCATATAAAAATAGATACGGGAATGCACCGGCTCGGATTTATGCCGGAGGATATCGATCTCCTGACGAAGAAAATCAGAAAGACTGAATGTCTCAGAGTTGTATCGGTTTTCTCCCATCTGGCAGGGAGCGATGATACTTCCCTTGATCACTTCAGTTATCATCAGGTGGAAGTATTTCTTGATGCAGTAAAAAAGATACATGATGCAACAGGATACTCATTTCTTCGGCATATCCTGAATTCTTCCGGCATAGCCAGATTCCCTCAGTATCAGTTTGATATGGTAAGACCCGGCATTGGTATGTACGGAGTTGGCCATTTCGGGGGTCTTGATCTTAAAATTGCAGGACGGTTCAAAACTAGAATTTCCCAGATTAAAACAATAAAAGCTGGTGAACCTGTGGGTTATGGTTGTGCCGATATTTCTGAAAATGAAAGAACCATAGCAATATTGCCGGTTGGTTATGCAGATGGCCTGAACAGGAAACTCGGAAACAGAAATGGTAACCTTTATATAAAAGGTTCAATAGTTCAAATTGTAGGAAATGTTTGCATGGACATGTGTATGGCTGATATAACAGGGATAAATGCTGAAACAGGAGATGAGGCTGAAATATTCGGTGAGAAAATTTCCATCAATGAGCTTGCTGAGAAATGTCAGACTATTCCATATGAAATACTGACATCTATCCCGCGGCGCGTAAAAAGAGTCTTCTTCAGGGATTAATCAATTATAACTTTAAATTAATTTTTGTCAGCCAAGTTCACTTATGTATTCAAGCTGGCTGGCATCAATTATACTGATCCTTCTCCCTGCAATTTCAATTATGTCTTCAGAAGCCAGATTGGAAAGTGTACGAATAGCATTTGATGTTGTCATATTCGAGAGATTAGCAATATCTTCTCTTGACATTGACACACGGATTGTTCTTCCGTCTGCTTCAAAACCGTAAGTATCGCGCAGTATTAATAATGATTCGGCAAGGCGTCCTCTTATGTGTTTCTGGGTCAGAGACACTGTTCTGATATTTGAAATCCATAATTCGTCGGCAATTAACTTTATAAATTTCAACGAAAGGTCCGGGTTTTTCTTCAGGATCCTGATCAAAGAATTTTTATCAAAGGTACAAATGGCGATATCTTCAATTGCAATAGCAGAAAATGCCCAGGGGATATCGGAGAACATCGTTTTATACCCAATAAATCCCTGCTGCCGTACCATTTTAAGGATTTGTCCTCTCCCTCCGACGCCGTCCTTGAAAACTTTAGCTTTCCCAGATGCGAGGCAGATCAGGCCATGCGGCTTATCACCCTCCTTAAATAAGAACTGGCCTTTTTTGATGATTGTCAGCTTGTGCTGATTTAGCAGTGTCTCCTTATCTTTCTTGTTCAGCCCTTTAAAAATGGAGGAAGATCCTTCAAGACACAACTCAATATATGGATTACTATATTCCATGAAAAGATTATGTTAAAAAACATATAAAGATAATAAAATAATTTGAAAATAATCAAATTAACATTTTTTAACATATTCAGATTCAGCTAGTTGTAATGGTCACACTTACGATTTTTTATTAGTGCCTGGCGACCAGAGGCATTCTTCTTCCTGCCCCGAATGCCTTTGAAGATATTCGTAAAACAGGAGGAGCCTGGTATCTTTTATACTCATTGAAGTCAATCATTCTGATAACCTTCAGAACAGTATCCTTATCAGCTCCTTCTTTTATAATACGACTGGCGGGTTTCTGAAGTTCAATATACTGGTACAGAATTGAGTCCAGTATGTTATAATCTGGGAGAGAATCGGTATCAAACTGGTCAGGTCTCAGTTCGGCTGAGGGAAGCTTTTTTATTATGTGCTCCGGAATTATTTTACTGTTACGGTTAATAAAGCCGGCAAGCCTGTAAACATCAGTTTTATAGACATCGCCAATAAGCGACAAACCTCCGGCCATATCACCATAGAGAGTTCCGTAGCCGACAGCAGCTTCACTTTTGTTAGAAGTATTCAGTACGATACACCCGTACTTATTTGAGACTGCCATAAGAAGAATTGCCCTGACCCTTGCCTGGATATTTTCTTCCGTAACATCAGGTTTCATCCCGTTGAAAACCGGGGCAAGATCTTCTTCGAATGCACTGAAAGGTTTCTCAATATTTATTATATCGTATTGAACTTTTAGAGTTTTTGCAAGAGCGACAGCATCACTTACCGAATGATCAGATGAATATCTCGAAGGCATAAGCAATGCCCTGACGTTCTCATGTCCAAGTGCCTCTGCAGCAAGGCAAAGGCAAAGAGCTGAATCAATGCCTCCGGAGAGTCCGATAATACTATTTCTTAAACCGCTTTTTACAAAATAATCCCGCAATCCGGTTACAAGAGCCTTGTGAATCAGAGATATGGAGTCGATTTTTTGCTCTTCAAGAAATATTGTACCTGATTTTATATTTTCAAATGAGTAAGTCTCTACGGCTTCTTCAAAAAACGGGAGTTGATTAAATATTTTACCTTTTTCGTTGATGATAATGGAAGCACCGTCAAATATAAGTTCTGTATTGGCACCTGTCTGATTTACAGATATTACAGGGATCTTATATTTAACAGCTTTTGAAATGAAGATATTCTCCCTGGTTTCAATTTTGGTATATGAGAAAGGTGATGCTGCAATATTAATAATGATGTCGGGATTTTGCCTTGCGAGCTTTTCCATTGGTGAGACTGTGTAAAGCCTTGATTTTTCGAATTCATTATCAAAAGGCTGTTCGTCCCAGAGATCTTCACAGATGGTTATTGCAAGCCGTAAGCCTTTAAATAAGAAAACCGAGAATTGTTTCTGGGGTTCAAAATACCTGTATTCATCAAAAATATCATACGTAGGTAGTAAGGCTTTATTCGCGGAATAAAGGACCTCCCCTTCTGAAAGGAGGAGGGCAGAATTAAAAAGTTTTTTGCCCTCGGTCATTTTATTGCGGGTTGGAGATCCGACTATAGCTGCGATCCCTGTACATTCCTTTGCTATCTCCTGTACTGTCTGGTCACATTTTTCAATAAAATCCAACCTGTCAAGAAGGTCAAGCGGGGGATACCCTGGTATACATAGTTCCGAGAAAATAATAAGATCTGATCCTGCAGATTTTGCTTTCTGTATTGCCTTACAGATCAATTCCTTATTACCTGAAAAATTGCCTATATGATAATTGAGTTGTGCTACTGTGAATTTCATTGATGTTGTGTTAGAAGTTAACACCAAACCTGAAACTGAGTATCTTTTGTGAAACTTTGTCACGAGGTCTTCTGCCGGGATCTTTTGTGATGTCCATGAAATTATTGTCGAAGTCCAGTCCAAAGACCAATGCAGTGGCACCCCCGAGCGAATACTCCAAGCCTGCTGTAATATGATAGGAAAGGTTGAACAATCTTAATTCTCCGGAACCATTTTCCCCTGAAATGCTGAGTGAAGGGATATCTAGTTTTCTATTGACAACAATTTTAGGGACAAGTCCGACATTGCTGAAAAATCTCACATAGCCAATCTGGTTTGATTGCAGCTTAAGCCCTACCGGAAATGTCAGGTATTGAATTCTGTAAGTGACAGGCTCGCCAGGTAACACAGTTGCCTTGAGTTTTGAAAAGTTCATTGCTGTTGTATCGCTTCTTACAAGTCTGCCTCCGGCACTGAGCAGGCTTATCCCTGTAGAAAAGGCATAATTGGGTGCAAAATACCTGTTATATGTCACTCCAAAATTAAAACCAGGACGAGCGCCGCTACTCCTCACCTGAGTAATATCAGAGGAGAACCAGCTGATGACAGGATCGGCATATATACCAAAACTGATTGGTTGCTGGGCTCCTGAATTGACGGAGGAGAATATTAAAACAAGCAGGAGTATGATTTTTTTGACGCCTGAAATTGATTTGAAAAAATATTTAATGTTCAGCATGCTATAAATAATCATAATTGTATATTTTCAATTTTAATTGTAAAAATAACAAATAATAAGAGAAGTTATCGTATCGTTTATTTTAGTAGTCTTGCAATAAGGAAAGTAAGTATTTTAGATTGTCTAAAAAAACCATCATGCGAATCAGGCACTTAATGTTAATATTTTTGGTAATGGCAGCAGGAGTATCGACTTCCTGTAAGAAGAATCATTATAAGATTAATACATCATCGATAAAAGTAAAAATTGAGGTAAAAAGACTTGAGAAAGATCTTTTCTCCTTAAATCCCGATGAAGTGATACCTAATATACCTTCACTTAAAAAGAAATATGATGGTTTTCTTCAGTTATTCAGTATGGTTATAAATACAGGAGACATAAATGAAGACTCATTTGGCGATTTTCTTCTGAGGTTTTGTTCAGATAAGCAAAATAATGAAGTGTATAATCTCGCTATAAAACAGTTTCCTGATGTTGCACCGATTCAGAAATCCCTTCAGGACGCATTCAGGCATTATCTGTATTATTTCCCCGGGAAACAAGTACCTGCAGTTTTTACATGCATTACAGGTTTTAACAATAGTATTATTACAGGAGACTCATTGCTTGGAATAAGCCTCGACAGGTATCTTGGAGCTGACTGTCCTTATTATCCGAGACTCAATATCTACAAATACCTTGCAGAAAGAATGACACCTGAGAATATAGTTCCTGATTGTATGTATGGATGGTCCTCTTCTGAATGGGATTTTGCCTCATTAAAATATCCTGCTGATAATGTTCTTGCAGAAATTATTCATTACGGTAAACTTAAATATTTAGAAAAATGTATGTTACCTGAGACCACAGATGATATCATCTTTGGTTTCACGCCCAATCAAATGAAATTTTGCCGGAATAACGAAAGCCAGATGTGGCAATACCTGATAGAAAATAATCTGCTCTTCAGTACTGATCAGTTTAAAATCAGAAAGCTAATCGGGGAGGCTCCCTTTACAAGTTATTTCACAAATGATTCCCCTGGCCGTGCGGCAGTATGGATCGGATTCAGGATTGTGGAATCATATATGATGAAAAATCAGTCAGCAAAAATTGCTGATATAATTACCAATACAGATGTTCAGAGTATCCTAGAGAAGGCTAAGTACAGCCCCCGTTAAAAACGAACAGGGACACGCCAAAGCATGCCCCTGTATCAGTTTTTAAATTGTAATACTATGCAGGATGTATTGCCTCAACAGGACAAACATCAGCACAGGCACCACAGTCAGTGCAAACATCAGGATCAATTTTATAGATGTCGCCTTCTGATATTGCTTCTACCGGACATTCATCAATACATGTTCCGCATGCAGTACAATCATCGTTAATTTTGTAAGCCATTTCGATTATTTTTTGATTAATTAATTACAATAGTGCCCAAAATTACCTTATTTTTTTTAATTGAAAAAAGAATCATGATAAATATATGATCATTTAAGTCAGAATACGGATCGTGAATGACCCCCTTCCTAGCCTTCCCCCAGGGGGGAAGGAACAAATTCACTTTAGTTTACATTTCCCCCTTGGGGGAAAATGAAAGGGGGTAACTCTGGATGAAAAAGCACATACAAAAAAATAAATCTCTCTACGTCAATGACATTGTCGCTACAGTAAAAAATTATATACCAGCCAGCTGAGATTTGCCACACCGGTTTCAAGGCCATCTTCATCAATATCAAAATCAGCAGTGTGCAGCTTAAGCATTTCAGTTCCTTTTTTCAGAATCCCTATCCTATAATAGAGTGAAGGAGCCAAAGCAGAATAAAATGAAAAGTCATCGGAACTCATGCGGATATCATATGTTTCAATTTTGTCTTCCCCAAGAAGTTCTGCACTTAATTCAATAGCTTTAGAAGTAAGGTGTTCATCGTTGAACAAGACCGGATATCCTTCTGCAATATTCACATCTATTTTGACTCCGAACTCTTCTTCCGTTTCTGCTGATATCTGTCTTACCAGATCCAGACCTTCAGATCTCCAGTCCTCATCAAAGGTTCTGAAGGTACCTGAAATATATACTTTTTCAGGAATAATATTTGTGGCGCCCTCACCTGAGATCCTGCCAATCCCGAGAACTGTCGGAATATTTTTGACTGCCTGTTGTTCCGACATCCTGTTTTTCAGTCTGATAACAAGATTTGATGCAATATATATCTGATCGGTTGTGAGCCCGGGAAGCGCAGCATGACCACCTTTCCCGGTTACTGTGATATAAATTTCGTCACATGAAGCCATATATCTGCCGGATTTATAGCCTACTTTGCCAGTAGCAAGTTCAGGCAGAATATGCTGGGCAATAATTATATCAGGTTTTGGATTGCAGAGTTCACCCGATTCAATAACCAGTCTGGCCCCTCCCGGCGATTTCTCTTCCCCTGGCTGAAATATCAGAAGGATGGTTCCTCCAATATGCTCCTTGATACTATTTAGCAATTTTGTCGTTCCCATTAACATTGCCATATGGGCATCGTGGCCACAGGCGTGCATTCTGCCCGGATTGAGACTGGAGTATTCAGTTTTGTTTCTCTCACTGATGGGCAATGCATCCATCTCTGCTCTGATAGCGATAACTCTGCTGCCTTTGGCTTCTCCTTTTATAGTGCCGATAATTCCTGTTCCGGCAATATCTTTTCTGAAACTAATTCCGTTTTTCTGAAGCCAGCTGCATATGTAGGATGAAGTTTCAGTTTCTTCGTATGAAAGTTCAGGATGCCTATGAAAATGCCGGCGTAGTTGAATTACTTCCACTTTCAGATCAGCAGATTTTACAAGGATATCTTTTTTAATTCCCGGCATAGTAAAAAAATATTTAATTGAAGTTAATTAGAAATCTAGACTGAATGACAGATAGAAAATTCTTGGAAGAATATAATGGTCCTCTATTCCCCAGGCCCAGTCTGCTCTGATAAAATATCCAAAGATCTGAGCTCTGGCTCCTGCACCTATTCCCTCCACAATAGGATTTAGGTTTGAGTCGAGTGTCACTGATACCGGTCCATTAGTCAGTTTCTGGGTGTCATAACCATTTTTACCTGACCAGGGAGAAGGTCCCGACCAGGCAGTTCCTATGTCACCAAATCCCACAATCTGCAGACTATTTAGAAAATTGGAACGGAGCGGATGCCCGGCAAAATACCTGATAAAAGGCCATCTTATCTCACTGTTAATAAGAGCGAAGCTGTTCCCGTTCCGAACATTCTGTGAAAAACCTCTCATATTGGTTGCCAGTGTCTGAAAGCCATAATTCACATTCGGTGTAACCGGTATAGTATTATCGAACATTGGAACCTTATTAAACAGATATCCCATCCAGTTATCGACACCTCCCAGGTAATATAAGAGTTTCGTCTGGCCGAAGGATGTACTTGCGGCAAATCTGTTAGCCCAGATCAGTTCACGGTGTATCTGAATATATTTTCTGAAATCAATACCAAGGACAATCATATCAGACTTTTTCCTTGTGAGTTCTTTATAAAATTCACCGAATATCTTAAACCTTGTCCCGAAATAAATATTAACAGTTCTCTTGCGCGTATTGTCGAATATTACTTCACCCTTGAGACTGGCCCATTGCTGTGCTATGTTTTTATAGTTGAGTGTGGCAATATCGGTGGCCAGATATATATGTTTGTCATACCTGTATGAGATTGTTCCTTTCAAAGCCAGTACAGGGGAAATAGGTTTAGAGAGTGAAAAAAGTATATTCTGTGAGTGTGTTTTGAAAAGGCTGGAATCATCGGAACTGAAAAATGTTTCCCTGTGATATATTAACTGTTTGTCAAACTTCCCTTTAAGATTCTCGATACTAAGCAAATATTCGTTACTGTCGAAATTGCCCGAAAACCTGAATCCTCCTGTGATCCTGTAATCTTCAAAAAGGTCAACAGTCCCAATCTTGGTAAGAAGATTTACTCCGGGATTAAAATAGGGGGCACCTCCGCTATATACCTGGTAAGAATTATTAAGAAAACTAAAGTCAATCTGTGTAGCAATGTAGTTATTATAGAAGGAAGTTTCGTAGATCCTTATCAGCGGAAGGTTGATCTGTCCTGTGTCCAGATCAATATTCATATATTTCTTTCGCCACAGCTGGTTATAGTAGTTTTGTTTTTCCTTTTCAAAAATATAATGATTTATATCAATCGGTTCATTGGTAATATAGTATTCATACAAAGGTTTTTTAAGAGTATCCCTCATTTTTTTTTCTTCACCAACAAGCCATTGTCTGAGTTGCTCTATACTGTCAGCCTTATGATAATATTGATTTTGCTCTGTTCTCAGTTTAGTATTTACAATTTCGTTCTGAGGCACTGGGGGAGACTGGCTTTGCTGCCCTTTTCTCAGAAAATATTTCCTGTTGCTGAATATTACTTCCCCGAACTGATCCGTGCCGTCCGCTAATGAATGGTTCATGATATTCCTGTCGTAATTCGTTGTTGGAAGGGAATTGACGTAATATCTGTAATGTGCGGTAGTATCAATAAAGCTGATTGAACTGTCAAATTTTGCAGTGTACCTGTTAACTATACCATTCTGGTCACCCAGATAAGCAAAATTATTTTTTGATGTCTCAACCGCCTGTAATCTGTTAGTATATTTACCTTCAGATAACCTTACAAGCAGGTTGCTTTTTTTTGAAAGATCATAGGTAAAAAGATCGAATATTTCAGATACTTTTTCAAATGGGCTCGCTGTATTTGTCAATGTATCACTTAACCTGTTTGAGGAAAATAATATCTCATCAGGTGAATTTTTCATGAATGAGGGATTGAGATCATCTGCCACATCCCTTGTGATCTGTTCATTTGTCCCTGAGGCGATGGTATGAATATATATATCTGTTATTCCGTCTTTTACAGCAGAGAAGATAAGTCGCGACCCCTCGGGAGAATATGAAAAATCGAGTACCTTATCAAAATAAAGGAGAATTCTTTTATCTGTTTTCTTTTCGTTGATCCTGTAAAAGTACATCTGCAGGTCCGCTTTTTCATCGTTGATATAAGTCAGAATCTTGCCGCTTGGATGCCAGGCTATCACAGGATAGGTTCTATCAACAATTTGTTCGAACTTCGGCTCTCGTCTGAATATTATTTTTCTTTTGCCTGTGGACTGATTGTACAACCAGATCCGTTTTCTTCCCCAGTCATTGGTAACATAAGCTATATATTCTCCTCCCGGACTTACTTTTACCTGTTGATAGATCTGCTCTCTTTTAGATTTTCTTACTGTTTTCCCATCATTAGCAGGAGCGCTCTTATCACCTGAAAATTCATCCGCATAGAAATTTTTCCATTCCTTAAGCAGTTCCTTCAGATTCTCTCCAATAACATAAAGGAATCCATCATTGACGTTTTTATTAATTTTTGTCAGGTAGATAATATTTGGAATCAAAGCATTCCCATACTTTTTTCCAATGAATCTCCAAAATGACTCTCCTGCATCAATTGCATCATCATATTCAAGATGATTAATGTTTTTGTATTTTCCTGATTTAAATCCATCCTTCACCCTGTTTTCAGCTTCATAATCCCAGCCATGTCCAACATAACGGACAAGCCCTTTTATATACCAGTCAGGCATGTAGATCAATGAGGAGCTTGAAATTCTATCCTTGATATCGGCATTGTAAAGCATTTCATTGACTATCACTTCTGTAATCGATGCTTCAATCTGACGTTTAAATGCTTCATGGTCGCCTTCATAATAAAGCATTACCTTATTTTTGATTATCCTGTTGAAACCCCCTGTGTTATAACTGTCCTCATCAAAAGTTACAAGTCCGATATTGGATTGCTTGAATTCGGAATTCTTATTGTAGATTACGAATATGATCCTTTTCTCAAGAGTATAATCGAAAAAATCCTCTATTTCTGCCAGTTTTTTCTTTGCATAATCAGCTGTGAATTGTGCGAGATCCCTTCCATATTCATTAAAATAGCAGTCAAAGTCATCAAACCTGTAGAACTGCCAGTAGAAATCGAGGTACTGTACCTTATTTTTACCAAAAGACATCTGGAGTCCATTATAGAACTGACCGCTTGCATTTGAATACAAAATGCACCCTAGAAGGAGAATTACCAGTTTTTTGATATGTTTTTTATCCAAGGCTTTCATAGGTAACTGGATCTCAAATTAACAAATATTGTTCCAAAGAATCCAGTCTGAACAACAAAACTAATGATTATCTGATTTAAAATGTCTAAAAATCTCAAACTTTATTATTTTTACATCACTTAATAAGGATAAAATTTCCGGCCTGATTTTTGCATTGTACGCTGCAACTAATTTATTCCGGAAGTAGTCATGTTAAGGAATTTGAATTTACATTCTTTATATTTGCTAAAATATTATTAAATTTCTTCCAATGTTAAAATACTATACTGATATGAAACGATTATCCTTTATTTTTTCCCTTCTGATCATCGGGATTGCTTTAAAAGCGCAGATAGCAACAACAAAAATGCAAGTATCTTCCACTGAACATGATTTTGGTACTTTTAAGGAAGAAGCCGGCAGACAGACCTTTGATTTTATTGTAACGAATACCGGCACTGAACCTCTTATAATTCAAAACGTCCAGGCTTCATGTGGTTGCACTACGCCTGAATGGACTAAACAACCAATTCCTGCTGGTGCTAAAGGCAAAGTTACAGCAATTTATGATCCCGCTAACAGACCCGGTCAGTTCAACAAGACTCTTTCAGTATACACAAATACCAAACCTGAAGTTACCGTCCTGGTAATTAAGGGAGAGGTAGTTCCGCACGAAAAAACAGTTGAGGAATTATTTACATTCCAGGTAGGACAAATCAGGTTCGAAAGCAATCATCTTGCCTTTACCAATGTTAAAAAGACTGAAAAGAAGATGAGAGTTATGCAGTTAATTAATACTTCCGCTGCACCTGTTAAGGTTGAATTTGACGGATTACCCCCTCATCTTACTCTTGTCTCTAATCCTGAAACACTTAAACCAGGACAAAAAGGAATGGTGGAAGGGACTTATGATGCAAATAAAAACGGAGGATGGGGAAATGTAAGTGATATGGTAAAAATAAAGCTTAACGGTGTAGCCCAGGAGAATGTTTATTATTATGTTTCAGCAAACCTTGTTGAAGATTTTTCATCATTAACAAAAGATCAACTTGATAATGCACCTGTATTCAAAGTCGAATCAACTACTGTTGATCTTGGGAAAATAAAAGGCGCAACACAAAATGAGGTTGTTTTCAAATTTAAGAATGAAGGAAAAAGTGACCTTTTAATCAGATTTATAAGATCAACCTGCGGATGTACAGCAGTTCAACAGGGACAGCAGGGTGTGGGTATTAAGCCCGGTGAATCAAGTACTATTAAGGCGGTGTTTAACTCAGGAAGTTATTCAGGAAAAGTTACCAAGGCAATATATGTTTATACAAATGATCCGAAGAATTCTGAACTGGTACTAATGCTTACCGCTGATGTTGAACAACCCCCAGCTCCGGTAAAAAATTAATGGATAAGAAAAAAGAATTTAAAAGCTCGCTTAAAGTACATAAAGGGATTCCGCAACCGCCAAGTATAAATCCTGAGGTTCTGACAAACCCGGAGCGGAAGAGGCGAATAAAATATTCAGCAGATGAATTTGTTTCTGGTATCCTGTCAGGAAGCAGAACCATTTTGAGTCAGGCTATTACACTTGTTGAGAGTTCATTGCCTGAACATTATAACACGGCACAGTCTATCATAGAAAAATGCCTTCCTTTTACGGGTAAATCTATAAGAATTGGAATTACTGGTGTTCCGGGTGCGGGGAAAAGTACATTTATTGAGACTTTTGGATTACACATTACAGAACTGGGTAGAAAACTAGCTGTTCTGACAATAGACCCAAGCAGTACTCAGACTAAGGGAAGTATCCTTGGTGACAAAACAAGGATGGAACAACTCAGTGTGCATCCGCAGGCTTATATAAGGCCATCACCAGCCACAGGTGCCCTTGGAGGTGTCGCCAGAAAGACCAGGGAAACAATAGTACTGTGTGAGGCGGCAGGTTTTGATACTATACTGGTTGAGACAGTTGGTGTCGGACAATCCGAAACAGAGGTCCACTCAATGGTGGATTTTTTTCTGTTACTCATGCTTGCTGGCAGTGGTGATGAACTTCAGGGAATAAAACGGGGAATTATGGAAATGGCTGATATGATAGCAATCACAAAAGCCGACGGAGCCAACAGGCTAATTGCAGAAAATGCACGTGTATCGTTCGAGAACGCTCTTCATTTTTTCCCGAAAAAACCATCAGGTTGGAAGCCACAGGTTCATACCTGTTCAGCTTTAATCAATAACGGTATAAAAGAACTCTGGGATATAATTATGGAGTACACCGTATTTACAAGAAATTCAGGATATTTTGAAACCTTCAGGAAAGAACAGGGGGTAGTAAGAATGCATAATACAATTCTTGAGTATCTCAACAATTCATTCTATAATTGTAAAGAGGTAAGCTCTCTCGTTCCGGAAATGGAGCACCAACTGCATGAAGGAACAATTACGTCATATAAAGCAGCAGTAAAGCTGCTTGACAAATATTTCAAAAGACAGACTGAATAATAATTCATATCTTTGCCAATTCTTGTAAATATAAATCTGTTACCAATTCAAAATTAATGTATATGAAAAATGTCATTTATCTGTTTATAGGTGTAATATTGTTTTCATGTTCTTCGAAACCCCATTATTCAATCAATGGGAAGATTGCTGGATCAGACAGTATAACCTTTTACCTTCAGAAAAGAGAAGCCGGGAAAACAGTTACAATTGATTCAGCTGTTTCCAGAAAGGGAACTTTTGCGATGAAAGGCGGAGTAATTGAGTACCCACAATTGATACAACTTGTTGCAGGAAATACCAGGAAAAGGACTGCATTTTATATTGAAAACTCCGATATAACTATCAAGGGCAGCCTCGATTCACTTTTCAAGGCAAATGTCACCGGATCCAAGACAGAGGATGAATACAAGGCATTTATTAATTCCAATAAGCCGCTTAGTGATAAATATTCCAAGCTCGTTGTTAAATATCAGGTAGCAAGTCAGTCAGGTGATGCTGCAAATGTCGCAGTCCTTGAAGCCCAGCTTGATTCTATTCAAGTCTCAATGACAACTCTTCAGAAAAACTTTGTTAAGACGAATCCTAAATCATATGTCACTCCTTCAATACTTGTCAGTCTCAGTTATGAAATGGAAGCAGATGAGATAGAATCGATGGTAAATGGCCTCGATACCACTATTGCAGCATTGCCACAAATTAAAAGCCTTAAAGAGAGGGTCACCCTCATGAAAACGGTATCTGTTGGCCAGAAAGCCCCCGATTTTACTCTGAGTGATGCAGATGGCAACCCAGTTGCTTTATCATCGAAGATAGGTTCTAAACTTTTGCTGATCGATTTCTGGGCAGCATGGTGTAATCCCTGCCGGCAGGAAAATCCTAACGTTGTAAAAGTCTATACCGAATTTCATAAAAAGGGATTTGACGTTTTTGGCGTTTCATTAGATCAGAAAAAAGAAGCTTGGGTGAAAGCAATTTCTGATGACAAACTTGCGTGGACTCAGGTGTCCGATCTTCAGTACTGGAATAATGCCGCTGCTAAGTTGTATGCAGTGAATTCAATTCCTGCTAATTTTCTTCTGGATGAGACCGGGAAAATAATCGGTAAAAATCTCAGGGGTAAAGATTTGTTAAATAAAGTAACAGAGCTGCTTGGCAGTAATAAGTAATGTGTAATGAGTAATGAGGAGTGAGGAGTGAGGATGATTATTATCCCTCACGCCTCACTCCTCACTCCTTTTTTATTCCTCCTTCTTTCCCTCTTCCAGTATAAACCCTGTCCCTCTTACTGTCCGGATATCAATATTTTTATCTTCTGAAACATATTTTCTTAAACGGCTGATAAAGACGTCCATACTTCTACCCAGAAAGTAATCGTCTTCGCCCCAGATCTCAGTCAGAATATCTTCGCGGGCAAGTATCTTATTCTTATTGACAATAAAATATTTCAAAAGCTGAGCCTCTTTAAGCGTCAGTTTTTCTTTTGTTTCACCGCATACCAGTTCAAGAGTGTTGTATTTCAGAACAGTACCCGATACCTTATACTCGTCATTTGCAGATGAGTAGGCCCGTTTCAGAATATTATTTATTCGCAGTATAAGAACTTCCGGATCGAAGGGCTTAGTTATATAATCGTCAGCGCCAATCTTCAAACCTCTTACTATGTCCTCCTTGAGACTTTTAGCCGTCAGAAAAATAACAGGCACGTCAGGCTGCATCTCTTTCACTTTCTCAGCCAGGGTGAATCCATCCATTTCAGGCATCATAACATCAAACACACATATATCCGGTTTTTCCTGATTAAACAATTCCCATGCCTCTTTGCCGTCGCGACCCAGCCTTACATCAAAGCCGCTTATACTTATATATTGCGTCAATATATTTCCAAAATCTCTGTCGTCCTCAGCAACTAATACTTTCATTTCCCGAATGATTTAATTAATAGGGTATTATTATAGTAAAGATACTAATTTTTAATAGTCCGGTATAATTGAAATTTCTTAACATTCCTCTTTGTGTTTTTCTTAATTGATAATTAATCTGTGAAGTGTGTTGGACTATTCAGCTTTAAATTTTTCAGACATTTTTGATGTCCCGTTTTCGTTAATCGACTCGATACTAAAATAGTAAGGGATATCTTTATCCATTGCTTTGAGCCAGTATTCGTTAGAATTGTAAACCATTATACAATTATACAGCTTGTCAGGTGCGGTACCCATATAGATGTTATACGCATATGCGTTGTCAACAGTTGTCCACTTTATCCAGGCACTACGTTTATCTTTTTCAGTACGTAAAACAATGAAATTGGCTACAGGATCTGGTTTAGAACCATGACCTGATCCGAATACACGCAATCCGCTGATTGCAAATTTCCCTGAAGGGATATGAATATTTTCAAGTTTTACAAAACGGGCCTCAACAGGATCAGGCAATTCAATATAATCGTGAGGCACATCTGTATTATTCTTGCTCTTGTCGATAAGGAGGTACCATTTCTTTCCATCCACCGAACAATAAAGTTTATACTGATGAAAAATGTTTGTCTGCTTTCCCATAAGGGTTGCATCCTGATCGGCGTAATTAATCTGGATGGCTTTCAGAGTAGAAACTTCACCAAGATCGGAGGAGATCCACTCACCGGCCTTTCCAGAGGCTGCAGACCAATAGGTTTTAATGTTTTCATCAACTGCATTATTAGGCGGATAGCCGTTAAGAGATGAAGAAACCTGAACAGGTTTGCTATAATTGAGTAACATCCAGCCGGTGAACCTGCTTAAAAGATGATCTTCTTTACTATCGGGAAGATATTGAGGATAGTCACCAAATGCTGTGTTGCAGTACATAATATCATTTTTGTCGAAACCGGCAGGCCATAATCCTAATCTTCTTTCAAAACTGTTTTTCACAGAAATTGATATTGTGCTGACATGCCAATAGTTATCCCATTTATCCTGGAATGTAGCACCGTGTCCGGCACCCCGTGCAAAACCGCCAGGCTTATAAGAAAGAGGCATGGACTGATGAATATAATATCCAAGTGGCTGGTCCGATACAGCCACCCCATCGGCGTATCCGCTGAACTCTGTCCCTGGAGCGCCATACTGGAGATAGTACTTTCCATTGTGTTTAGTCAACCACGATCCCTCAATAAATGGATCAAGGAATGTATTATCGGAATTCTCCCCGAATCGTTGCCATCCGTACCTTTCATCGTTCAGTAGAAGGAGTTCTTTTCTAGTTCCAACCGGCGCAAAAGTCTTCCGGCTCATTTCAATACCATAAAGAGGATAGGCGTTACTGCTTCCATTGTACATATACAGTTTTCCGTCATCATCAGTAAAAAAATCAGGATCCCATCCTCCGATAGCAAGAGAATCCAAAGCTTCTTTCCATTCATTTGCTTTAGGATTGGTGCTCATCCAGATAGGGAAATTGGTGGAGTATGTAGATCCGAATACCAGCATTGTGTCTCCCTGAACCCAAACAGCAGGAGCACATAAGTCATCATACACCTTATGATATGATTTCAGAAAAGATTTTGATACAAAATTCCAGTGATTCAAATCACTGCTCCACCAATAGCCCCATTGGTTGGTTGAAAAAAGATAATAATCCCCTTTGTAAAGAACTATTACCGGATCGGCAGTTGCCCTGTGTTTGCCTGATTCTGTGAAATTCGGAATAGGACAGTACCCATAATCGAGATTAAGAGGGTTACAATAAGTTTTCTGAGCCGACAGACAGGCACTATTTAGCAGAAACATAACTATTATAAAAATCAGGTGGGATCTCTTCATATCGGATGATTTATTATAGGACATTGATTTCTATCACTGAGTTTTATGAAATCTCAGGAAGTGTGACTGTGAATGTACTTCCTTTTCCTGGTTTGCTGGAGACAGATACGTCTCCACCATGTGCTTCAGCGATTTTCTTGACATAATACAGGCCAAGACCCAGTCCTTTGAATTTATGTATGTTTCCGGTTGAAGCCCTGTAAAATTTGTCAAAGATATGTTTTTGGTCGAGCTTATTAATTCCGATCCCGTTGTCAGATACTTTTATGCAAATATTATTGTCCTGGGTGAAGCCTTCAATATCAATTACAGGTTGTTTATCTGAATATTTCACAGCATTCGAAAGAAGGTTATTGAGAAGTGTTGTAAAATAAACAACA
>PMIL01000196.1 GCA_003157075.1 Bacteroidales bacterium
GAGTAACAGCGTTCTTTAAAATACCAAAAATTTAATTGCCCGCATTGTTTCTTCATTCATTTTTGAAACTCAACAGTTAAAACTTTGGAGCCAGACTTGGTTCATATAGGACAGGCCTCACCCCGATTCGTCGGGTTTCCCCTAATCGTGGAACAGTGGACGTTTAAACTGGATTAGTAGCTCCAGCCATTCAGACATGGGGTTTTATAAAATCTGGAGGAACTTTGCGGGTTTTTTATTCATATATATATAATAAATACAATAGATGATGACATTAATTATAGGAACAATTAGTAATGGGCTTTTGATTGTAATATGTATTTCAGCCCTGATTTTAGGTTTTGGCGGATCATTTTTCATCTGGCAGATTGCATTAAGAAATAAAAGCCGTAAAATAATAAGTGAAGCAGAAGCCGAGGCTGAAGTGATAAGAAAAGAAAAAATACTTCAGGCAAAAGAGCGGTTTCTTCAACTAAAATCGGAACATGAGAAGGTTATTAATGAAAAAAACAGTAGAATAGGACAAGCTGAAAACAGAATTGCCCAGAAAGAGCAGACTCTTTCTCAGAAAATTGAAGAGGCACAGCGCAAAAAAAATGAAGCCGAAGCAATCCGCGGAAGCCTGACATCTCAGCTTGAACTTGTAGATAAAAAATCGGAAGAAGTGGCAAAACTTCACAAACAGCAGGTTGAACAACTGGAGTCAATTTCAGGGTTTTCGGCTGAAGAGGCAAAAAATCATCTTATTGAATCACTTAAAGAGGAAGCAAAAACAGGAGCAATGTCCTACATCAATGAGATTCTTGATGAAGCTAAGATGACAGCTAATAAAGAAGCTAAAAGAATTGTTGTTCAGACTATACAGAGAGTTGCTGCTGAGAATGCCATAGAAAATGCTGTTACAGTTTTTCATATTGAGTCAGATGAGATGAAAGGAAGAATAATCGGCCGCGAAGGCCGTAATATCCGTGCTCTCGAAGCTGCTACAGGGGTGGAGATAATTGTTGATGATACTCCTGAAGCAATCGTTCTATCTGCATTTGACCCTATCCGGAGGGAAGTTGCCCGGCTTGCACTTCATCAACTGGTAACTGATGGAAGGATACATCCTGCCAGAATTGAGGAAATGGTTGAGAAAACAAGAAAACAAGTAGAAGATGAGATACTTGAAGTAGGAAAGAGAACTACAATCGATCTTGGAATACACGGTTTACATCCCGAACTTATCAGACTGATAGGTAAAATGAAATACAGGTCATCCTATGGACAGAATCTGCTAATGCACTCCAGGGAGGTAGCTAACCTTTGTTCTATTATGGCCGCTGAACTTGGTCTGAATGCAAAACTTGCAAAAAGGGCAGGCCTGCTGCATGATATCGGCAAGGTTCCTGATGATGAACCGGAATTGCCACATGCAATCTTAGGAATGAAGATGGCTGAAAAGTATAAGGAAAAACCAGAGATTTGCAATGCAATCGGATCACATCACGACGAAACTGAAATGACAACTCTTATCGCTCCTATAGTTCAGGTTTGCGATGCTATTTCGGGAGCACGTCCCGGAGCACGCCGCGAAGTAGTCGAATCGTATATCAAGAGACTTAAAGAACTGGAATCACTGGCTCTTCAGTATCCCGGAGTTATGAAAACATATGCAATACAGGCCGGCAGGGAACTTAGGGTAATTGTTGGAGCTGAAAAAGTTACTGATAAAGAGGCGGAAGGTCTCTCTTTTGAAATTGCCCGCAAAATTCAGAACGAGATGACTTATCCCGGACAAATAAAAATTACTGTCATCCGGGAGACAAGAGCAGTTAATTACGCTAAATAATATATGTTTAATTAAAAATAAAATGGAGAGGCATCTTAATGATTAGATGCCCTTCCTGTTTTTTATTGCTTTGTTTAAGCGATTCTTTGTTTATCTTTGGGGCCTGATAAAATAACAGATTCAATGCCACAAATAAAACTAATCAATATTGTAGGAGCAAGACCTCAAATTATAAAGGCTTCAGCCATAAGCAGAGCGATCAGGAAACATTTCTCGGGAAAAATCAGTGAGATTATTGTTCATACAGGGCAACATTACGATAAGGAGATGTCTGATGTTTTTTTTGATGAGCTGGAAATTCATAAACCTCATTATAATCTTGGTGTCGGTTCAGCAAGGCATGGCCGTCAAACTGCTATGATGATTACTGGTATTGAAGATGTCCTTTTTGATGAGAAGCCTGATTGCGTTTTGCTTTACGGCGACACCAATTCTACTCTTGCCGGTGCTGTAGCCGCATCAAAGCTTCATTATCCTGTTATCCATATAGAAGCAGGACTCAGGTCATTTAATAAAACTATGCCTGAGGAATTAAACAGAATAATAAGCGATCATTCATCAACCCTTCTTTTCGCCCCTACAAATGCAGCGTTTAAGAATCTTATTGGCGAAGGTTTCAAACCTGAAAACAGTCCCCCTTACACAATTGATAATCCGAAAATATATCTGACAGGCGATATAATGTATGACAATACCTTATTTTTTGCAGGACTTGCTGAAAAGAAAAAATCAACATTCCTTGAGCAGTTGTCATTGGTCAGAAATGAATACGCCCTTGTTACTATTCATAGGGATAGTAATACTGATGATATAGTTGTACTAAACGAAATACTTGTTACCCTGAAGGCACTTGCTGAAGAGAAGAATATTGTGCTGGTAATGCCGTTGCATCCCAGAACAATCGTTTCACTTAAAACTAAACTCAAAAGTCTTTACGATGATCTGACCCATTGTGATCATATTAAGATTATTCCTCCTGTTTCCTTTCTTGAAATGATTCTGCTTGAGAAGAACTGCAGATTAATTATAACTGATTCAGGAGGTGTTCAGAAGGAATCTCATTTTTTTAAAAAACCCTGTATTGTCCTTAGAAAAGAAACTGAATGGATAGAATTGGTAAATAATGGAACTGCTAAGCTTGTAGGCGCAGATCCTGAACGTATCAGATTTGAGTTTCTGAATTTTGTAGATTTAATGATTCCTCTGGACTATCCGGGTTTTTATGGTGATGGAAAAACAGCAGAATTCATCTTAAACGAAATACTTCTGATGTTTGAAAAAGAGTCAGTTTTATAACGTTAAATTCTGTTAAAATGAGTAATATTGTTTTTTTCAATAGTTTATGGAAAGAATCTTAAAAGATAGCAGAGTGCTAGTTACTGGCGGCGCCGGTTTTATTGGCTCAAACCTGGTTGACTCTTTTTTACAATCAGGAAACACAGTTGTTTGCCTTGATAATTTTTCCACCGGAAAAAGAAAAAACCTCGAAACATTTTTAAACAATCCAAAGTTCAGACTTATTGAGGGAGATATCCGCAATTATGACGATTGTGTGAAGGCAGTTGAAAATATCGATATTGTTTTCCATCAGGCAGCATTGGGATCGGTGCCCAGGTCTATAAAGGATCCAATAACATCGACTGATGTAAATATCGGCGGGTATGTTAAAATGCTCTTTGCATCAAAAGAGTCGGGCGTCAAAAGATTTATTTATGCGGCAAGCTCATCCACATATGGTGATCATTGTGGTTTGCCAAAAGTGGAGGATAAAATTGGAACACCTCTGTCACCTTACGCAATTACTAAATATGTTGATGAATTGTATGCCACGAATTTTGCAAAAATATATGGCATAGATGTAGTAGGACTAAGATATTTTAATGTTTTTGGAAGAAGGCAGGATCCGGACGGAGCTTATGCGGCAGTTATTCCGAAATTCATGAAAACTCTTATGAAGCACGAAGTACCTCTGATAAATGGCGATGGATCAGTTTCACGCGATTTTACATATATCGACAATGTGGTTCAGGCAAATCACCTGGCATCTGTTGTGCAGAATAAAGAGGCTTTGAATCAGGTTTATAATGTTGCCCATGGTGAAAGAACATCACTAAATCAGTTATACTCCTTTATACGTGCACTTGCAGCTGACTTCGACAGCAGTATACTAAAGATCGAGCCAATATATGGTCCTTCAAGAGAGGGAGATATACCACATTCACTTGCATCAATTGAAAAGGCAAAAAAACTATTATTCTATTCTCCGACATTTAATGTGGAGCAAGGCCTTAAAGAGGCAGTAAAATGGTATTGGGAAAATTTGTAACATTTGTTACAACACATATCAGAATAATCTCAAAATCAGTCAGATACTATATTCAGAAATGTGACTGACGATGCGATAGCATTATAAAATTTATTCATCACCTTTTTACAATTATCTTTTATCTTTTATTTTTTATTTTGTAACAGTTTAGTTTAAGTATTTTCGTATCTCAGGATTACGATATGATAGAAACAATTAAAGGTCGGGTTATCAGGGTTTTTAAGAATCATTCATTGCCCAGGTGGTTGGTGCTTCTTTTAGATTTGAGTACTGTCTTTTTCTCTTTCCTTATTGCATACATGCTCAGATATAATTTCGAAGTTGAAACTTTTCAGATTTCGATGGTATTCAAACAATCATTTTTTGTTGTTATTATTTATGCACTCTTTATACTAATTTTCAAATCGTATGTCGGAATGATCAGGCATACCACAATAAGAGATGCATATAAAATCATATTGACAAACATAATTGCTCTTATAGTTCTGTTTATCATCACATTGCTTAGTAGAAAAAATGGTTGGAATCCAATTTTGGATATTCCGCTTTCAATTCTGCTAATTCATTCAGGAGCTGTAACAATACTGCTTTTCTTTTTCCGGGTATTTGTAAAAATATTTTATGAATTTGCGTCTTCATCTTCCAGGGATCGCAGAAACGTACTTATCTATGGATCGGGGGAAACAGGTATCCTGGTAAAACGACTTCTTGAAGGTGATCCTAAAAATAAGTACAGACTAAAGGGTTTTATAGATGATGACAAAAAAATTCAGGGAAAGAAAGTTGATGGTTACCCGGTTTTTTCGCGCCAGGTTCTTACAAAAGATTTTATTGAGGATGAAGATATCCAGGTTTTTATTATAGCGATTAACAACCTTCTCCCGACTAAGAAAAAAGAAGTAATCGAATCAATGATTGGTTTTGGATGCGAAATACTTGACACACCATCATTCGATAGCTGGATGAATGGTCACCTTGAAGTTAAAAACCTTAAAAAAGTTAAATTTGAGGATCTGCTAGGAAGAGACCCTATTAAACTTGATCTTGATAAAATTCAAAATGGATTAACAGGCAAGACGATACTTGTTACAGGAGGCGCCGGATCTATCGGATCTGAAATAGCGCGACAACTTACACGGTTTAATTCAAAACAAATAATTATTGTTGATCAGGCTGAGACCCCATCTTTTTATCTCGGTGAGGAATTGAAGGCCAAATTACCAGGCTGTAATTTCAGAACAATAATCGGAGATGTCACACGCGCCGACGACATGGAAATAATCTTTAAAAAATACAAACCTGAAATTGTTTTTCATGCGGCAGCTTATAAACATGTTCCTATGATGGAAATTCACCCTCATCAGGCTTTCAGGGTCAATGTAGGCGGCACAAAAATTATTTCTGAGTTAGCGATAAAATACCAGGCTGAAAAATTTGTAATTATATCTTCCGACAAAGCAGTAAACCCAACGAATGTGATGGGTGCAACAAAAAAGATTTGTGAGTTACTGGTACATGCTCAATCAAACCGAAAAGGAATTAGTACTCAGTTTATTACTACCCGTTTTGGAAATGTACTCGGGTCAAATGGTTCTGTAATTCCGCTCTTCAACAAACAGATTGCCGATGGCGGACCAGTTACAATAACCCATCCCGACATAACTCGTTACTTTATGACTATTCCGGAAGCATGTCAGCTTGTTCTGGAGGCTGGCTTCATGGGCAACGGCGGCGAGATTTACATTTTTGACATGGGCGAACCTGTCAGGGTCATGGATGTCGCAATAAACCTTATACGATTGTCAGGACTTGAACCTTATAAGGATATCCAGATTAAGGTTATTGGATTGCGTCCCGGTGAAAAATTATTTGAGGAACTATTTGCAGCAGATGAACCAATGATGCCGACTCACCACCCTAAGATCAGTATAGCCCAGGTGGCCGATTTAGATTTTGAAGATATAAATTCAAGGATTGATAATATCCTGTTATCACTTAATAAAATGTCCAAGACTCAAGTAATTGAAAAGATGCAGGAAATAGTCCCAACATACACAAGCAAATTCGAATTCATTGATAATTAACCTGAAGGAATTCCGTAGACGAGCTCCCTAAAATCGATTGACTTTGCCAAGCTCCCATCTATTGGCGGGTCGGTTCGTCACTTCGTTCTTTAACTTTTAACTTTTTGCTTTTATCTTTTTACTTTTGTCTTATGTCTTTTATCTTTTATTGATTATGTCTCCAAATATCCCAAAGAAAGTTTTCGTCAGCGGTTGCTTTGATCTCCTTCATTCAGGGCATATTGCCTTTTTGAAAGAAGCTGCCCAGTTTGGCGATTTGTATGTTGGAATAGGCTCAGATAAGACTATAAGTGACCTGAAGGGACGCAAGACTATTAATTCTGAAGAAGAGCGTCTGTATATGCTGGATGCCTTAACCTGTGTTCACCAGGTGAAAATCAACTCGGGTAGCGGAATCCTTGATTTTCTCGGTGATATGAAGTCATTGAATCCGGATATCTTCATTGTAAACGAAGATGGCCATACACCGGATAAGGAACAGATATGTAAAGACTTTGGAATTGAATACAAAGTTCTGAAAAGAATTCCCTATGCAAATTTACCGGTTCGGTCAACCACATCTTTAAGACAAGAAACACCAATTCCTTACAGAATTGATCTGGCAGGTACATGGATCGATCAGCCCTATGTTTCAAAATATGGTTCCGGCTGGGCGATAACTGCGTCTATTGAGCCTACTGTAGAATTTAATGAACGATCCGGGATGGCTACTTCAACCCGAAAGAAAGCAATTGAATTATGGAACGATAATCTGCCAATGGAGAATCCTGAGAAACTGGCTAAGATTCTTTTCAGATATGATAATGATCCTGGAACAAAAGATGTTAGTGGTTCACAGGATTCAATCGGAATAACTATGCCAGGAATTAACCGGTTCTTTTATGAAAAGGAAAAGTACTGGCCTTCAAGATTTGAAACGATATCTGATCTTTCTACAATTAAATGGCTTGAAGAACGGCTTTATATGATTACATTATGGCCCAGACCATCAGATTTCGTTGTTCTTGAACATACAAATATATCTCCCGATAATGTTAAAAATCTGACTGATGCTGCAGAAATGGCCTGGGATGGACTGATACATAAAGACATTAAGCTCTTTACCAGGGGTTTTTCTGACTCATTTAGTTCCCAGATAATGATGTTCCCAAAAATGATGAACGACAAAATTGCAGGAATCATCGATACACATCGTGACCAAGCACTCTCATGGAAATTATCAGGCGCTGGTGGTGGAGGATATCTTATTCTCATAAGTGAAGAGGAAATAAAAAACGCAATCAAAGTAAAGATCAGAATTAAGGATTATTGGATATAATCAGAATCAACGCAATAAGTTAATATTAATTTTAAATGAAAAAGGTCGCATTAATATCAGGTATTACAGGGCAGGATGGCTCCTACCTTACAGAATTACTACTGGATAAAGGCTATACTGTACACGGAATTATCCGACGGTCCAGTTCATTCAATACTTTCAGGATAGATCATATTTATAATAATCCCGAATACATAAATAAAAGCTTTTTTCTTCATTATGGCGATTTAACTGATTCAAGTAACCTGAACCGGTTGGTTGAGAAGATTCAACCCGCTGAAATATACAACCTTGGTGCTCAATCGCATGTTCAGGTATCGTTTGAAGTTCCTGAATATACTGCTGAAGTTGATGGCGTAGGGACTCTTCGTTTTCTGGATGCTATTAAAGAGACGGGGTTGAAAACCCGTTTTTACCAGGCATCTACTTCAGAACTTTACGGTAAAGTTCAGGAGATCCCTCAGACTGAAACTACTCCTTTTTATCCAAGGAGCCCCTATGCTGCAGCAAAACTATATGCTTACTGGATTGTAATAAATTACAGGGAAGCATATGATGTTTTTGCCAGTAATGGAATCCTTTTTAATCATGAAAGTGAGAGGAGGGGAAAAACTTTTGTTACCAGAAAAATCACGGTTGCTGCTTCCAAGATAATTTTGGGACAGCAGGAGAAATTGTCCCTGGGAAACCTCGATTCGAAACGTGACTGGGGGTATGCACCAGAATATGTTGAAGGCATGTGGCGCATACTTCAGGCTGATCAGCCTGATGATTTTGTTTTGGCGACGAATGAAACACATTCCATCAGAGAATTTGTAGAGGAGACTTTTAAAGTTTTTGGCGAAGAAATCTTGTGGAGCGGTTCAGGTATTGATGAGAAGGGCATACTAAAATCATCAGGGAAAGTCGTTGTAGCTATTGATCCACGGTATTTCAGGCCCACTGAGGTTGATCTTCTGATCGGAAATCCCGGCAAGGCAAAAGAAATGTTGGGTTGGGAACCCAAAACGACATTTAAGGATCTGGTAAAAATCATGGTTGATTCGGATTTTGAAAAAGCAAAAAAACGCATTGAATAATAGGCACAGGGCATTGAGCACAGGGGATGCTAATATGCGCCTTACTTTGTGACCTTTGCGCCTTCTTTGCGTTCTCTGCTGTTAATGGATTTCAATACATCACTTTATTTTAGCAAATCTGAGAGACTCATGGAAAAATCCAACAAGATATATTTAGCGGGTCATAATGGCTTGGTGGGAAGTGCCATTGAAAGGAATTTGGTTTCCAAAGGATATGAAAATATAGTACATACTCCGTTTCCACCCTATGATCTCACAGACCAGCGAATTGTAAGTGATTTCTTTGAAAAGGAAAAGCCTGAATATGTTTTTCTTGCAGCTGCCAAAGTGGGAGGTATAGTAGCAAATACTACTTACAGGGCCCAGTTTATTTATGAGAACCTGATGATACAGAACAATATCATTCATCAAAGCTATCTCCATGGTGTTAAAAAACTGCTGTTTCTCGGCAGTTCCTGCATTTATCCCGCGAATTGCCCTCAGCCTATAAAAGAAGAATATTTATTGACAGGAGAACTGGAATATACCAATGAACCCTATGCAATTGCCAAGATAGCTGGTATCAAAATGTGCGAATCATACAATATTCAGTATGGNNAATCTTGAAACATCCCATGTCCTTCCGGCATTAATAAGAAAAATGCATTTGGGAAAATGTCTCGAAAATAATGACTGGGGAGCAATGCGCGAAGATCTGAAGAAAAGGCCAATTGAAGGTGTAAATGAGAATTTCAGTGAAACTGAGATCTTACAAATTCTCAGTAAATACGGTATTCAACTTGTCAAAAGCAAACGGAACCCAGCGCCAGGGAATAAGCATCCGGTAACAATTGCTTTATGGGGATCGGGATACCCTTATCGTGAATTTCTTTACGTTGATGACATGGCGGCGGCATGTGTTTTTGTGATGGAGAATGTTGACTTTAATGACTTGAAACCAGACAAAGGACCTGTTCTTAACACACACATAAACATTGGAACTGGCAGAGATCTTACAATTAAGCAACTTGCTGAATGCATCAAGAGAATAGTCGGATTTGAAGGTCAGCTAAGCTGGGATAGTTCCAAACCCAACGGTACATTCCGTAAACTTCTCGATGTTTCAAAAATCAACAGATTAGGGTGGAAAGAAAAAATCAGCATGGAGGAAGGCCTAAAGAAGGTTTATGGAAAGTATTCGGGCTAAACTTATGTGTGAAAATCAGACAGTAAAATTCGTTGAACGGGGATTCAATTACTTATAGATCAGAGAAATTTGATCTAAGGTTTTTTTGAATAAGGAAACAAATGTCTTGCCTTCATATATAACAAAAGCTATCAGGAAATTCAATATGGTAATTGATTAGGAATTCAGNNGAAAATATCATCAGTTTTGAAGGGTAGCTGGTTTAAGTGAATCATATAAATTTTAATGACGATCTTTGAATTAGTCTATAAGAATCTGGTACTTATTGTGCCCAGGATATTAAATAGAAAATGATAAAAAGGGTAAAAGCCAATCTGATACAGTACAAAGTCTTGCTGGAAAACTTTTCTTTTCTCAGTGTTCTGCAAATATCTAATTTGCTTATTTTTCTTTTTATCACTCCTTATTTGTTCCGGACTCTTGGGAAAGAGAGTTATGGATTGGTCGTGTTTGCCCAAACCATTGCAGCTTATTTTTCAATACTTGTTAATTTTGGCTTTACAGTTACAGCTACGAAGGACATATCGATTCATCGTGATAACAAAGAGAAAACTTCTCAGATTATTTCAACTGTACTGACTCTTAAGGGACTGTTTTTTATTGTCTCTCTGATAGTAATTTCCCTCTTGGTATTATTCATTCCGTTGCTTAACAAACATCCTCAGGTATTCTTGCTTTCAATGCTCTTTTGTTTAAGTGAAACGCTGTTTCCTATATGGTATTTCCAGGGTATTGAAAGAATGAAATATATTGCCATAATAAATATTATAACAAGGGTGCTCTCATCTTGTTTGATTTTTATTTTTATAAAAGAATCTAGTGACTATTTAAAAGTTCCGTTAGTTCTTGGCACAGGTACAGTAACAGGAGCAGTTATAGGCCTTTCAGTTGTTTTTAAGAGACATCGCCATAAATTTCAGTTGCTGTCAATTAGCGATTTGAAAAGAAGTGTAAAAGAAAATATACCATTATTTATTTCAAATGTTTCGTCACAAATCTATGTGAATGCGAATAAACTGATTGTTGGTTCCTTTTTAGGTATGCAGGACGTTGCTGTCTATGATATTGCCGATAAAATTGTTGGCTTGCTAAAAGTGCCAGTGTTATTAATCGGACAAACACTGTTTCCTAGAGTATCCCGTGACAGAGATGTCAGTTTTGTTAAGAAAGCAATGCTGTTTGTTTTTACTTTTTTTGTAGTCGTATACACTGGTGTCTCATTATTTGCCAATCCGATGATTCATCTTTTCAGCGGATCTGTTAATGCAAATGCTGCTACTTTGCTTCGTCTGCTTGCAATGTCTTTATTGCCGATTTGTCTCGGTTTGTTTTTCGCCGAACTGCTTTTAGTTCCATTTGGAAAACTTAAGGATTACGCGCGAATGCGAGCGTTTTCGCTCTTTATATATCTTACTTTAATTGGCTTATTAATAAATTTTCAATTAATAGGTTTATATCAATTAGCCGGGGTTATAATTATTGTTGAAAGTTTTGTGTTATTTTATTCATACTTTTTGTGTAAAAAGAACAAACTTATTTAGGGTATAGTAGAAGTATATTACTTCTCAGGCCTCTACTTAAAATATTTATCGCTTACAACATTATGTTGATTGCTGCATTTCTCTTTCTGATTTTTGCCAATATAGTCAATCACTCAAAAGGAATCTCACAAAATGTAAAAATTGCATTTCTGGTTTTAATTTATATTTGGTTTATTTTGATATTTTCATCAAGGGGTACATCAGTTCCTGATACCGTCGGTTATATAAAATATTACTATGCTAACGGAAAAAACGATGTACTTGAATATCTCTTTACATGGATGTGCCGGACAGCCAATTCGATTGGCTTAAGTTTCAATGGTTTCCTTTTTATTTTTCAGATAGTTTTATTTAGTATATGGTTTTACACTACCAGGAAATACTTTACTGACATCCATTTTGTTTTTCTAGTATTTATACCATTTATGGGGATCTATAATTTTGGCATTATCATTAGGGCCGCAATGGGATTATGCCTATGTTATTATGCAATTATGTATCTTTTACATAACAAGTCACTGAAGGGATACCTGATATATTATGGAATTGTTACAATAGCAGTTTTCTTTCAACAATCAATGATCGCTTTCTACATTTTACCTTTGTACGTCTTTAAAAATTATAATTCATTAGTCCTAGGTTTAGTCCTTGTTATTTCAATTTTTATTCCTCTTGTAGATATTCAACATCTGATAGCAAATGTTATTGAGTTTTATGTTAAGTTTTTTTCATCCAATAAATTTTTGTCGTATACTAGGATTCACGCAAAATTTAACATTCATGGCATATACAGTATGACAATGATCAAATATTGGATAATGGCTGTAATCTTTATCTTTTTGCGAACAAATATTGTAACAAGAATAGATGTTTATAACTGTTTTTTGAATCTATATATTACGGGTGTTCTTCTTATAACCCTGACTTACTTTATTTCAGCCGGTAACAGACTTGCCTATATGTTTTTTTTCTTTGAATTTGCGCTTGTCGGAATATTATACGAAAATTCAAATATTCCCAGGAAAATAGTTTTCTTAGGTGCAATTGCATTGTGTTTACTCAATTATGTAAATTTAGTTAGCGCGGTTCCATCGATGCTAACTTATTGAATATGTTAAAATCTAAGAAGATACTATTTATTGCTCCGGAGTTTTTTAGCTATTCTGTTTTGATACAAAAAGAACTTGAATCGATGGGGGCATTGGTAAGTCTTTTCAGTATCAGGCCTACAAGCCTTATTAGTAAATTAACTGGGTTATATCTTCTTCATAAATACGAAAAAATAAAAATAAAGTATTTCAAAAAACTTCTTATAAATTTTGAAAAACACTACGATTATATATTAATAATCAGAGCCGATTTATTACCGGATGATTTCCTTCCAAAACTTATAGCACTATATCCTGAAACTAAATTCATTCAATATGTCTGGGATGATATCGATCTTATTCCGAATTTATCAGATAGCTTTAAATATTTCAACCGTGTACTGAGTTATAATATATTTGATTGTGAAAAACACAAATTAATATTCAGACCATTTTTTTTTGTTGATCAAAAAAGCTCAGATCTTAAAACTGTTTTTCGGCAATATGAAATTTTCTTTATAGGCTCATTTCGTGCAGACAGATTAGCCTTATTAGAAAAAATACTTGTTAAAAATCCTCAGATAAGATTTTATTATCATTTATATATCAATCCAATAACTTTTTTTCTTAATAAAATATCATTGAGAAAAAGAACTCTCTTCAAATTTCATAAGATGAAGTACAGTGAAATGATCAAAATGATGAATCACTCGATTGCTGTTTTAGATATGCAGAATATTTTCCAAAATGGACTTACAACAAGGATATTTGAGGCGTTGGGAGCAAGAGTCAAAATTGTCACAACTAACAGAAATATACTGGATTATGAATTCTTCAATAGCAATAATATTCTAGTAATTGACAGGAATAATCCTATAATTGAAAGAAACTGGTTAGATACTCCTTATGAGGAATATGATAAAGTATTATTGAATAAATATCATATTAATTCCTGGATTTCAGAGGTTTTCGATATTTAAAATTCTCCATATAAAGGGCACCTTAAATAATTAAAAATGAAAAAGCTTTTATTACTTGGAGGATATGGTTTTATCGGTACAAATATTTTAAAATATATCGATAACTTCCTTTCGGATGAGTATTCTGTAGTTGTATTCGACCGCAGTCTTTCACATCAGCATGGACTTACTTTCAATTGTATTGAAAAAGTCTATGAGGGAGATTTTAGTGATAAATCAATACTCAGGACAATATTTGAGATGCACAAATTTGATTATGTTATTCACTCTATAAGCTCAACGGTTCCTTCAACTTCAATTAACCCGAGATTTGATATTGAAACTAATCTATTGCCATCTATTGATTTGTTGGATCTTCTGGTGGAATATAATACTCCCAACATTATTTATCTTTCATCCGGAGGTGCAATATATGGTGATATGTTTGATTACCTGCCTCACAAAGAAACAGATGTTGTGTATCCGAAAAGTTCTTATGGTGTAGTTAAACTTGCAATCGAGAAATATTTGTTCCAATATAGGGAATTGTACCAAATTAATCCACTCATTCTTAGGCTGTCTAACCCATACGGATTATATCATTATTCAATGAGACAAGGTATAATTAATATAAGTCTAAGATGTGCCATAACAGATAAGCCTTTTGAAGTATGGGGCAATGGTGAAGCTAAAAAAGATTATATCTTTATTGATGATTTTTGTTATATTCTCTTCGACATGATACATCGGGGGATAAAAAATGAAGTTTTCAATATTGCAAGTAATGAAATTATAAGTGTGAATGAAATTCTGGCTCATATTAAAATCCATTTTCCACGATTCTCATGGTCAAATATTGAAAATAAAAAAAATGATATTTCTTATTTCCAGTTAGATACCGCCAAATTAATTAATAATATAGGCAAATTGAAATTTACTCCATTTAGCGTTGGTCTCTTAAATACTATTGATTGGTTAAAGCTTGCAAAAGCACTTTAAACTTGTAAAAGACCAGATGGTTGAATATGAGATGTTAGTCCAAGGTAATCCAGAAAACATCTAAAAATGAAAAATATATTTCTATTTACACATTCATTTCCGTTTTCAAAAGTGGGGGAGGCTTTTATTGGTGAGGAACTCCTTATAGCATCGGAACTCGATTTGGATTTAACAATTGTGCCTCTCTACTCATCCTCATATCAAAAGGAAGTGCCTGCACAGATCAATATAGATAAAACATTAAGTAACCGATCTGTTTTAGTAAAAGTAAAAGTGTTTTTTCAAATGTTAGTCAGTCCGTTGTTCTTCAGACTTTTTTATGAAAAAAAAAGTATTTATAGCAGGCGGGGAAATTGGTTTTCTGCAATTAAATATGTATATGGAGGTCTGCTTATTAAAGATTACCTCCTTACAAATGTGAGGAGTTTTCCACAAGATTCTATTTTCTACAGTTTTTGGTTTAATTATACCGTTCTGGGTTTTGCATTGGCCAAAGAAAATGACAGCAGGTTTAATACCTTTAAATTTTATTCCAGAGCTCACAGATATGATTTATATGCAGAAGAGGTAGGTGTGTTTATACCTTACAGGGAAAAAATGCTAACTGTTGTTAATAAAGTGTTTTCAGGTTCCGGTGATGGCGTGACGTTTCTTACTGAAAAATATCCGGAATTTGCTTCGAAGATTGAACTAGGCAGACTTGGAGTGCTTCCAATAAATAATATAAAAAATAAAAATAAGAAGAAGAATGCAGAAATATCGCTCATATCATGCTCTACTGTTGTCCCTGTAAAAAGGGTCAGTTTGATTTTTAATTCCATAAAACAATTTTGTGAAGATAATCCTCAACTAAAAGTAAGTTGGATGCATATT
>PMIL01000035.1:0-208 GCA_003157075.1 Bacteroidales bacterium
ACTTTTTTGGCCATTGTTCTGGCCACAGAAGGAGCAGTGGTATTCCATGTGACTCCTGGCTCCGGATACGGGAGCGGCTTTCTCAATAAAATAGGGAAATTCAATTTCCATGTGCGCCGATTCGGCCCTGAGCTTTTCCCTGACTTTTTCAAGAATAGAGTGAAAGGTCCTGATGTTAATTTCTCCCCTGAATTCATTGAGGATTTCC
>PMIL01000035.1:236-912 GCA_003157075.1 Bacteroidales bacterium
TTTTTTAATGTTGATATTTCTGTGATCCTTTTGATTCTGAATATCAATCATCTGCGATAAGATACCCTTGCATTTTCTGATTCCCAAACCGTCACGCGGGACACCCCATATCCCTCGGGGATCGCTTTTTCTGCGATTCGGTCGTAAATCAACCGCGCCACCTGTTCGGACGACGGGTTGATGTCCTTAAAATAATCGACTTCATTCAAATATTTGTGATCAAGCGCTTCAAGGATGTCATGGGTCCATTTCTTCAATACCCTGAAGTCGATCAGTAGACCCTCTTTATTCAATTCGGGAGCGCTGACGGAAACCTCAACCAGGAAGTTATGACCGTGGAGTTCCTCGCACCGACCTCCGATTTCTTTCAAGATGTGGGCGGCCGAAAATGTTTTTTTTATGGTGACTTCGTACATAAGATTTTTCCCTAGGGGTCATTGGGCTATTTATAATGGCAATACATCTGAAGTGTCAAGGTAAATAAAACAGGGATAAACACCAGTTAGCTGATATATTTGGCTTATTTTGATCTTATCGGCTGGTGTCGCCGGAGGGGAATAGCGGACACTCAAAATGATTATTGACAAGATCGTAAAGCTGGGCGATAAGACGCAAGGTCATGGCAACGGGTGAACCATGATTGATGAGGGGTTGGTGAAAATCACCACTCACCGGC
>PMIL01000035.1:1008-3424 GCA_003157075.1 Bacteroidales bacterium
CTTTAAACTAAAATAAATTAAAAAAAAGCGTAAACGGATGGTACAAGTATTTCGTAAGAAAAGAGGGCAGAAGGGTTTTACCCTGATCGAGCTTATGATTGTTATCGCGATCATCGGTATTCTGGCGACCATCGCCATCGCGCAGTTCATGTTTTACACGGTCAAAGGGTATAATACCGCGGCAAGGGGAGATTTGAAAAACATGTCTACAGCAGCCCAGGCATTTTTTTCCGACTCCCCAAGTGGCACTGCGACGACCGCGATTCTCCAGACTTATGGATATAGAGTAACTAACAATGTCACTCCTGTTGTTACTACGGGTACAGTAACCGGACTCGCCATGACCGCAGTTCATTCGGCTGGTACCACCACGTATAGCGTTGCTTCTACGGGGAATATCACCCCCTAACGTCTAATTGCTGAGGATAAACCTGAGAAGGGGTAAAGAGAATAACTTTACCCCTTTTTTATTTAAGGATAATGGATAGGTCAAGATGACCTTCCATGAAGCAAAATAGTAAAGTATCCGCATCATGAAAAATAACTTCTTTAGCCAAAAACTGATGATCGTTATAATTCTTGTTAGTACAACTCTCATCCTTTATTGGCAAGTATCCGGTTTTGATTTTGTAGGATACGATGATTCACTGTACATTTCTTTAGCCTCCAAAGAGCTTACTTGGGATAGCGTTGCCTGGTCATTTTTATCCATAGATTTTGCCAATTGGCATCCTCTAACCTGGCTGTCGCTCATTCTGGATTACAATTTGTATGGATCCAATGCTGCAGGTTACCATATAACCAATCTTGTTTTTCATATTGCCAACACATTATTATTGTTTTTATTATTGAATAAAATGACCGGCGCCCTTTATCGGAGTGCTTTTGTGGCTGCCTTGTTTGCTTTGCATCCATTGCACGTGGAATCGGTGGCCTGGATTTCCGAACGCAAGGATGTATTAAGTACCCTATTTTTGTTTTTAACGATGTGGGCTTATGTCTTATATGCTCAGAGGCCTAACATCATAAAATATTTTCCAGTTATTGTTTTATTCGCCTTCGGTTTGATGGCCAAACCCATGTTGGTTACATTACCCTTTGTTCTCTTGTTATTGGATTACTGGCCTTTGCATAGAATCAAGTTGGTGCAGATGATTCCCATGAATAATCTGAACGCAGAGAAGCAATCCATATCGTTTCTGATACTGGAAAAAGTGCCATTATTTGTACTTACAATATTGTCTTCTATCGTAACCCATATTGCGCAGAGTAAATACAATGCAGTGGTTTCCCTGCAGCAAGCATCTTTCCCTCATCGGATTTTAAATGCTTTTAATTCCTATGCTGGCTATTTGAAAAATACTTTTTGGTTCCAGCATTTGGGTGTTTTCTATCCTTATCCTACAAGTATCAGCCTTTGGGAAGGTGGATGTTCAATTCTGCTAATTGGTTCATTAACGTTATTAGCAATCATCTGGTTCAGAAAAGCGCCATATCTGCCTGTAGGCTGGTTTTGGTTTTTAGGGACACTCGTCCCTGTTATTGGGCTGATTCAAGTCGGTTTTCAGGCAATGGCTGATAGATATACTTATGTACCTTTGATTGGAATTTTTATCGTGATGTCTTGGGGTTTAACGCAACTTTTTTGGACTAGTCGATACAGGAAATGGCTCGTTGCGTTTGCGGCTGCTTTCTTTATGTCAATGGCTGTTTTCACAACTTATCATCAGGTGTCGGTTTGGAAAAATAATTTTACATTATTTGGGCATGTCATGAAGTTCAACCCAAATAACTATCTGGCATACAATATTATGGGGTTTACAATGGCCAAGTATGGTGATGATGAGAAAGCATTGCATTATTACTATATGGCTTTAAAAATTAATCCTGAATATGATCCTGCATACATTAATGCCGGTATTGTATTGCAAAAATTGGGCAGGTTAGATGACGCAATATATTGTTATAAAAAAGCATTGCAAATCAACCATAAATCAGCGGAAGCTGAATATAATCTTGGTATTATACTTATGTCAAAAAATAAAGAGGAAGAAGCTATCGATCATTTAAACAAATCGTTGAAGATAAAACCAGGTGATTCCGATGCTCATAATAATTTAGGTGTCGCTCTAATGAGAACGGGGAATACTGAAAAGGCACTTGTTCATTTTCGGGAAGCTTTACGTTTGAACCAGAACAGCCCGGTAGTTCAGAAAAATATTGCCATAACTCAAGCAATGCAAAAGAGTAGCCCATTGCCACGTTGAGTCCGGCTGACGTGGCCCAAGCCATTTACTGCTTGCCAGGGTATTTTTCTTTATATGCCTCTATTGAAAGCCTATTCGGTTTCTATGCAGTCTTTGGAAGTGTAAAGGTAAATCAAATTCTGGTGAAAATCACCACTCACCGGCGGAAA
>PMIL01000241.1 GCA_003157075.1 Bacteroidales bacterium
AGCTTTTCATTCATTAAAATATTCTGAATCATTGTAAGTATCCTGTTCGAGAAGTATTTATATTTAGGCATTCCTCCGTTCAGTGCACTTTTCCCGAGTATCCTTGATGCAAAAACAATTGGGTACAGACCACTCCCTATAACACTTACCATAGCCGGAATAAGTTGCGGCGAATACTGATAATCAGGATGTAACATCACCACTATATCGGCTCCCAATTCCAATGCCTTTTTGTAGCAAGTTTTTTGATTACCACCGTAACCTTTGTTTTCTTCATGCTGGATAATATGCTTTATGCCAAGTTTTGTTGCTACTTCAAAAGTACTGTCGTTACTGCAATCGTCAACAAGTATAACTTCATCCACAATATCCAGTGGTATCTCCCTGTAAGTTTTTTCAAGAGTTAGAGCTGCATTATAAGCAGGCAGTACAACAACTATTTTCTTGTTCTTATACATAAACTTTTTTATAGTACAAAATAATTAATCCCAATATTAAGAGAATAATAACTGATCTGAATGCCCATGTTTTAAAAACATCAATTGGCGGAGAAGGATCAACCTTCAGAATCCCATTATATCTCAATACAGGGTTGAGGAAATATAAGGTCCCATCGAGGCATTCAATCTCATTCCTTATATAAGTATCCTCTTTGCTAAAGTAATAAGATCCATTATTACTATTCTCTGTACTTTTTTCTATAATACCCTGCTGACCTATGAATTTTATTGTTTTTACATTCATGTTCAGTTTGAGCGAAATTGTATCATTCTTAATTTTATATTCAATAAGCTTTGGCAGATTCATCAGTGCGCTCTTTTTAGCTTCATTGGTTCTGTATTTATCCAGATTAAGTTTTACCGAGAAAGAATGCCCCCTCTTAAGAGCATACAAAATGGAATCCCTTGCCAGAACCGTATTAATTATGTTAAAGCAGGAAGCACACTCAACTGGATTTTGCAGATTATGAGAATCATCATCAGCCATGAGAAAAACAGGATGTCCACTTGAAAGAATTGTATCATAAAATGAAAGGAAAAGGTACTTATTATCTATTACTTCAAGGCAGTTGTAATTTGTAAGGTATTTTAGATCATTAAAGGAAAGAGCAGCCCGAAGAATGGGATGAACCAATGTTAATACCACTGAAGTATCTTTTTTCAACTGATTAATAACGAATTGTTTGTTGTTTAAGGTCTGTCTGAAAAAATAATCAAGCCAGCTCACCTTTTTAGCATTCAATACTAACTGATGGTTTTTATAATACTGGTAACCATGCTCATATCCTGGAACGTACCATTCATGTTTGCTTTCATATGAATTTATGTTCTGATAATCAGAGATCCCAATTATATTATAACCCAGATATGCATACAAGCTGTCTAAATATTGGGTATTTCTTGCTTTATATTTTCGGCTGCTGGGAAACCTGTGCGTATGGGCATGAAAATTAGATATCTGCCATTTTGCAGTATCAATGGTAAGGTAGGGATTATAAAGATAATCACCTTTAAAGGAATGTGGCTCCGGGAAGGTATATTTTACATTAACAACATATTGAACGATGAATGCTAATAATAAGAATATAAGGATGAACCAGACCGGAATAAATTTCTTTTTAATGAAAATCAACTTTTAAGTATATAGGTTAATAAATCAAGTTGCCGATAAATGAAAAAGCTTAAAAGAATGCCCCAAATTTAGATAGAATTTCCAAATAAAGTAGTAATAATATTAATTAGAAAAAGAGAGAGTAAAATTTGTTCATCTTGGCGGAGTATGTGTAATGCAGTAAATTAAGGTTAATAAAATGGTGAAATTTAGTTGACCATTAAGTGCCATTAAATTGAACAAGTATACTTAACTTCACGTTAACTGAATTGTTTCCGGATTGTCTTTAAAACAATATCATACCTAGCTGATTTATTAATCTATGGAAGAAAAAAATTCTGTTGGCTGGCAAAAACTCCTGAATGGATACCCCTGGTTCAGGTGCGAAGGCTGTTATCCGATAAGTGCATACTCTGAGTTTATGCCTCCGCCAAGACTCGGCTGTAAGCCATATGGTAAACCCGATCATCGTATTGTAACGGATGACGATCCTTATGGATGGAATATCTCTGAATTGGAAGAGGAATTTGAACTTAAACCCGGCATTGAACATGCAGGCCATCAGATTATGAGGAATATCCTGAAACTTGGTAAAGGGCTTCCGGAACATTTTATCAGTGGTCACGGCGGGGAAAACCTTCTGAATAATCCTTACTGGCCTGCCGAACTCGCAGCTCATGCCGGATTATTACTGCATGAGAGATTTGTCGCCTTGCTGCCATTAATGCTTTCGCGTACACAGGATGATAAAGGAAGAGTGATCTGGACATTCTTCGGGAACTGTATTCATGATCCGGAAAGAGCCTTCTGGAAAAGTTTTTTTACTTCTCCCATTAAAGAAATACCTGAATCAGAAGCAGTGTCATTTTTTACAGATCTGGTCTCGGGCGCTTACGGGGAAAATTTGTCAGGCACGGAGTCTCTCTTTGATTGTGGCTTCAGGATATTGAGCTCCGATGAATCTCTGCTGCCATCATGGACAAAAAAAATTATTATCAGAAAAGATTCCTCCTTTACCGGAATCAAATATTTATTGACTTTTTTACCGTTCAGTGTTTTACTTCAAGAGGTAAAGAATAAATACCTGGAGGGGACTCTTTCACTGCTCCCGTTTCCGGGAAGCCTTGTATTCTGGGGAATGCCTGGTTATTTGCGTCTGAAAAAAGAACACCCGGTAACTGCTCAGATTCCCCTTCTGAACCTGGTCGCACGAAACCGGGGGATCGGAGGATTACGGGTAACACAATCAGGCTGGTTGCATGAACCACATCCTGGCAATAA
>PMIL01000094.1 GCA_003157075.1 Bacteroidales bacterium
GCTGGCTGAACAGAAACTCAAGGGTATCGGAATATGTCATTAGGTCTGGCATTTAGAGTTTATCGTTTTTTTTGATTAGTGTTTTTATAGCTTTAAGTACTTTAGCCACTCCTAACTTTAGGCATTTAACTATACAAAATAACATACTTTAANNTTTATTATTGATACCAACGTTTTGCTTCATGATTATAAGTGTATTTATAATTTTGAAGAAAATGATGTAATTATTCCTATCGTGGTTCTGGAGGAACTTGACAAATTTAAAAGAGGAAATGATCTGATCAACTTTCATGCCCGCGAGTTTACCAGGGAGCTTGATAAACTTTCAGGAGACATGCTTCTCACAGCTAATATCCCACTGGGCGAGAACCTTGGAAATCTCCATATTGAGACTGGCAAGGACTTTTCAGATAAGGTAAGTCAATCGTTTCCGGAAAGAACCGCTGATCACAGGATTCTTGCGATTGCCGAGTATGTCTGCAGTGCAAATAAAGATAAGACTGTTGTTCTGATTACAAAAGATATCAATCTAAGAATGAAGGCAAAATCACTGGGCATTATCGCTCAGGATTATGAAAACGACAAGGTTGCAAATATTGATGATCTCTACAAGGGGATCAGGATTCTTGAAGGGGTTAATCAGGAATCAATAAGCAAGCTGTATGAAGTTCCTGAAGGGGTAAGTTCCGGCGAATTTAATCTTGAGCCAGGTCTGAAAGGACATCAGTTTTTCATTATGAAAAATAATGGGTCAAGTGCTCTTGCCCATTACAATCCCGTTAGTAAATCCCTAAGCAGGGTAATCAAACAAACTACTTATGGAATTGATCCCAGGAATGCCGAACAGACATTTGCAATCGAAGCCCTGTCGAATCCTGATATTCAGCTTGTTTCCTTAACAGGAAAGGCCGGAACCGGAAAAACGCTTCTGGCTCTTGCGGCAGCACTTCAACAACATAAAAGATATAAGCAGATCTTTCTGGCGCGCCCGATTGTACCTCTGGCCAATCGTGATCTTGGTTTTCTGCCTGGTGACGTTAAAGAAAAAATGGATCCATATATGCAGCCTCTCTATGATAATCTTACAGTCATNNGTGATAACACCCCTGGCATATATTAGGGGCAGGAGCCTTTCAAGTATTTTTTTCATTGTTGATGAAGCACAGAACCTCACCCCCCATGAAATTAAAACCATCATAACAAGAGCCGGCGAAGGAACAAAGATGGTCTTTACCGGTGATATTGAGCAGATTGATTCACCCTACCTTGATACTGCATCAAACGGACTGAGCTATTTATCTGACAAAATGAAGGATCAGGATATTTTTGCTCACGTTAATCTTGTCAAGGGGGAAAGAAGTTTCCTGGCTGAACTGGCCAGCAAGTTACTGTAAGGTATCAATGAAAGGGAGAATGGGAGAAAGGGAGACCTGGAAAATTATCGATTTGACTCTGTGTAACTCTGTGATACTCCGTGATTAAAAAAAGAATTAAAATTGTTATAATTAATAAGTATAATGAAAACAAAACCAATACGTTTTATTGCGCTGCTGCTAATTTCACTGCTGGCAATTCAAAATATTGCTTCAGCACAATCAAAAGCAAAAAACAACAATAAGCCAGTGAATAAGAAAAGTGAAAAAATCATGCTTTTTAACAATAAAGATCTGAGCAACTGGGTGTTTAAACTCAAGGACCCTTCAGTTGATCCGGCTAAAGTCTTCTCTGTTCAAAACGGCGTCATCCATATTACCGGAGATCCGTTTGGTTATATGAGGACTAAGGACAGTTACTCCGACTACAAACTTCATGTGGAATGGAGATGGCCATCTGAAGCAACAAATAGCGGTGTATTTATTCATGCGCAACCGCCCGATTCAATATGGTTAAGATGTGTTGAATGTCAGCTGCAGGCTGGTAATGCAGGAGATTTTGTATGTATGAACGGAGCTGATATGGACGAGCACACAGATAAGAAGAAACCATTCGTAACCAAGATTTCTAAGTCAACCGAAAAAGCAGTTGGCGAATGGAATATGCTGGAAGTTGTATGCAAAGCCAATACTATAGAGGTTTCCGTAAATGGAGTACTCCAAAACAGGGGAACAAATGTAAACCTTTCCAAGGGATCCGTTTGTTTACAAAGTGAAGGAAAAGACATTGAATTCAGAAATGTATTTCTCACTAAACTCATGAAATAATCTGATGAAATTCCATGACAGAGGAGAAGAAAAAAGTAGCCTTCCACACACTGGGATGTAAACTCAACTTTGCGGAGACCTCAACTATCTCAAGGTCATTCCCCCAGGAGAAATTTGAACGAGTTTCTGCCAGCTCAAAAGCTGACATATATGTAATTAATACATGTTCGGTGACCGATGCGGCCGACAAAAAATGCAGACAGGCGATAAAGAAATTTATCACTCTTTCTCCGGGGGCATTTATTGCTGTTGTAGGCTGTTATGCACAGTTAAATCCGCAGGAAATATCTTCTATTCCGGGCGTCGATCTTGTTCTTGGAACAAATGAGAAATTCGATATCTCTGATTATATAACTGTTCTTGTTAAAAGGCAGAAGGCTGAGATCCATACCTGCGAACTTACTTCAAATGATAGCTTTACACCGTCTTATTCAATCGGCGACAGGACACGATCATTTCTGAAGGTCCAGGACGGATGCGATTACGGCTGTTCTTATTGTACAATACCAATGGCGAGAGGCAGAAGCAGAAATCCTGAAATTTCGTCTATCATCAGGGAAGCGGAACAAATTGCTGAAAACGGGTTAAGAGAGATTGTCATTACTGGTGTTAATATAGGTGATTTCGGAAAATCGACCGGCGATTCTTTTACAAAACTATTAAAAGAACTGGTTAAAGTACAGGGGATTGAAAGGTTCAGAATTTCGTCCATCGAACCTAACCTGTTAACTGATGAATTGATTGAGCTGTCAGCGCTAAACGGGAAGATACTTCCTCATTTCCATATTCCTTTACAAAGTGGTTGCGATAAGATTCTCGGACTTATGCGAAGGAGATACAAAAGGGATATTTTTGCCTCCAGGATAAACAGGCTTTTGGACAAGATGCCATTTGCGGGAATTGGAGCTGATGTTATTGTTGGTTTCCCTGGAGAATCAGATTCGGATTTTGAAGATACGTATTCATTCCTTGAAGAAATTCCTCTGTCCTATCTGCATGTCTTTACATTTTCTGAAAGGCCTGGTACTTTTGCAGCAAATCTGGCTGAAAAAGTGTCCTATATTGATAAGGAGAAACGGAGTAAACAACTTATTGCACTTTCTCAAAAGAAAAATATTATATTTAATAAATTGAATATCGGCCAGATAACTAATGTTTTGTTTGAAAAAACCTACAGCGACGGATTTATAACCGGATTTACATCCAATTATATCAGGGTGCAGTATCCATGGGACTCAAAGCTGGCAGGAGAAATAAGAAAAGTTAAGCTGAATGATATACTGACATCTGGAAAAATGAGTATTGAACTAATCGGATAGACTATGATTGATCTTAAAGAAATTTGTGTGGAAATTGAAAAGGCAGCTATTGAAGCGAGTAAGTTTATTCTCACTGAATCACAGGGATTCGATATAAATAAGACAGAAAAGAAAGGCTTGAATGATTTTGTAAGTTATGTTGATAAAGGCTCAGAAAAAATGCTGGTTGAAAAACTAAGCCATCTTCTTCCTGAAGCCGGCTTTATAACAGAAGAAGGAACATCAAAAAAAATCGGTCTGAAATACTGCTGGGTCATTGACCCTCTGGATGGTACAACAAATTTCCTTCACGGTTTTCATCCTTATTCGATCAGCATCGGACTCATGGAATATGATGAGGTCATAGCTGGTGTGGTATATGAGGTCAGCGGAAAGGAATCATTTGTTGCATGGAAAGGCGGCGGTGCCTGGCTAAACGGGTCAAGGATTCATGTATCGAAAGTTGAGCACCTGTCTGACAGCCTTATAGCAACAGGATTTCCATATAATGATTTCGTCAGAATAGATGCCTATATGAAATGTTTAACATATCTCTGTCAGAATACTCATGGTATACGAAGGCTTGGTTCGGCAGCAATTGACTTGGCCTATGTTGCCTGTGGCAGGTTCGAAGTATTCTATGAATATGGCCTTAAACACTGGGATATCGCAGCTGGAATGCTTATCGTCAGAGAAGCTGGTGGAAAAGTAAGTGATTTCTCCGGGAATGAAAAGAATCTTAAAGGGGAAGAATTTATAGCAGGGAACAGTAATATTTTTTCTGAGATTCTGGGAATTGTAAGTAATTTTATGAAGAATTAAACAAGTTTCAGTGATGGGGGCAATTGCTTACTATATTTTCTACGGGATTAACTGGTTTCTATCCCTGCTTCCGTTAAGAATTCTTTATTTATTCTCCGACCTTGTCTATTTTGTACTCTATTATATTGTTTCATACCGGAGGAAAGTTGTATCCACAAACCTTAAAAACTCATTCCCTGAAAAAACTGATGAGGAACGTAAAACCATAGAAAAAAAATTTTACAGTCATCTGGCTGATCTTATTGTTGAGATTCTTAAAATGACTCATATGAGTAAGAAAGAACAGATTAAACGTTACACATACACCAATCTTGAAGTTATTGATAAGTTAAGGGAGGAGAAAAGAGATATTATTGCAGTATTAGGTCATTATAATAACTGGGAGTGGCCTACATTGCTGCCATATTATCTAAAGTACAAGACAATTATTATCTTTAAACCACTGCAAAACAAGTATTTCAATGGCTTTTTTAACGATCAGAGATCGAAATATGGTATTGTTCTGACTCCAACATCGCTTATCATCAGGGAAATAATAAAGTATAAAATCAATAAAATAAATACTTTTTCGGTTTTCATTTCCGATCAGATTCCTGCAAAGGGAGATATAAAATACTGGACTACCTTTTTAAATCAGGACACTGCAGTTTTTACAGGTGCCGGGAAGATCGCAGCAAAGTACGACATGGCAGTAGTCTTTTTTCATATTCAGAAAGTAAAACGAGGCCATTATAACCTTGACATAGAGCTTCTGCATGAACATACTGCGGGATTATCGGAAGAAGCAATCACAGAAACTCACGTAAGAAGACTTGAAGAAATCATACGCGAAAAACCCGAGTTCTGGATCTGGAGTCATCGCAGATGGAAGCACGAAAAGCCCGGTGAAAATGCTTAAGACAGCAATTGTAATATTAAACTGGAATGGTCTTGGCTTTTTGAAAATGTTCCTGGGAACAGTTATAAAATATTCCCAGGACAATGAAACAGCAGTTTTTGTAGCAGACAATGGATCGACTGATGGTTCTCCCGAATGGGTTGCCGATAATTTCAGCAATGTAACTGTTATAAAACTTGATAAAAATCATGGATTTGCCGGTGGATATAATAGAGCTGTAAATCAGATAGATGCCACATATTTTGTATTATTGAATTCTGATATAGAGGTGACTCCAAACTGGCTTCAGCCACTTGTCAGCTTCATGGATGCTAATCCCGATGTAGCTTCCTGTCAGCCAAAAATACTCTCATATAATCAGAAAGATCATTTTGAACACGCAGGTGCAGCCGGCTGTTTTATCGATAAATATGGCTATCCATTTTGCCGGGGAAGGGTAATTACCAAAGTTGAAAAAGATACCGGGCAGTACAATACACAGATCAGTGTTTTCTGGTCAAGCGGAGCTTGTATGATTGTGAGAAGCGAAGCATGGAATAAATGCGGCGGATTCGATGAGGATTTTTTTGCTCATATGGAAGAAATTGACCTGTGCTGGCGTTTTCATAAAGCAGGATATCGGGTATGTTTTATTTCTGATTCCGTTATTTACCATGTCGGAGGCGGCACCCTTTCATATAGTTCACCATTTAAAACCTATCTGAACTTCAGAAACAGCCTGTTCCTTCTTTATAAAAACCTGCCGGATAATAAATTTTATACAATTTTATTTATCAGAATGCTTCTTGACGGTCTTGCTGCATTTTATTTTCTCCTGCAAGGTAACATAAGAAGCGCAAGTGCTGTTTGGAATGCTCATATGGACTATTATAAAGCGCTGAAAAAACTCAGGGAAAAAAGAAAATCAGTAAAAAAACTAGAGGTAACCTTCAGTGAAAAGACAATTTTGAACAAGAGTATTGTTTTTGAGTTTTATGTTAAAGGCAATAAGACATATAAAAGCCTGGTATTGTAAAAACAATCTAAAATGAAGAGATATCAAATGCTAGTATTTTTTTCCATAGTACTTACAATCTATTCCCTGGTAAATATTTATTTATATTATAAGGGTTTAAAAGCAGTCCCTGCTTTGCAGAATAACAGGTTTCTATACACTATCACATTTTTTTTGCTTGCAGTGCTTTTTATTTTTGCCAAGATTCTTGAATCAAAACATTCATCAGTAATCACCGATGCATTAAATATACTTGGAGGATTCTGGCTTGCATTCATGCTTTATGGATTCTTCTTTTTTCTTCTCTCTGATATCATTTTACTGTTCCTGAGAATTCCCGGAATTATGAAGGGTGACAGTATTCTGATTTACCGGAAATGGTCATTTTTAATTATAGCCTCAACCTCAATATTATTAATAGCCGGCGGTTTCATCAATGCAATTATACCGGTAACAAGAGAATATAATATCACAATAAACAAACCGGCAGGAGAAGTGAAAACCCTGCGGATCGCAGCAGTTTCAGACATCCATCTTGGAAGCATAATCAGAAAAAGAAGTTTGAAAAAGATGTCGCAGATGATCAAAGACATTAAACCCGACATTGTTTTGCTTCTCGGTGATATTGTTGATGGAGAAATCGGACCGGTGCTGAGAGGCGATCTCCTGCAATATTTCACCTGGCCGGATTGCACAGATGGACTATATGCAATTACGGGCAACCATGAGTTTATAGGAGGGGCAGCCCGGACTATTCCATATATTGAAAGCAAGGGGATAAGAGTCTTAAAGGATGAAATAGTGACTCTTCCCGGGGGAATTCAACTTATCGGCAGAATCGACAGGGATTCGTTTCGCTTTTACAGGAAGGAGAGAATGAAACTGAGTGAACTCATGAATCAGGTTGATACAAACAAACCTGTAATTCTGCTTGATCATCAACCTTTCCATCTTGATGAATCTGCAAAATATGGAGTAGACCTGGAACTTTCAGGACATACGCATAACGGGCAGATGTGGCCCGTAAATTATTTAACTGCTATGATCTATGAATTAAGCTATGGTTATCTGAAAAAAGGGAATTCACAGTTTATTGTTTCATCGGGCTACGGATTATGGGGTCCACGTGTCAGATCGGGCAGCAGATCTGAAGTTTTGATGATAAACATCACATTTACCGGAAGAGGTGACCAGTTAAATTGATCCTTTATAAAAGATCATAGATTTTTTCTAGCCTCATACCCCTCGAACCTTTAATAAGTATTGTTTTGTTATGCAGTGGTTCGTCCCTGAGGTACTCGAAAAGATCATTCACGGTACTAAAAACGTTAAAACCGGAAGCTGAAGCTACTTTCCGAAATACCGGACCCACCAGAAGAACCTTATCCGCACTGATAGATTGAATCATTTTCAAAACCTTCAGATGTTCCTCTTCGCTTTTATCACCGAGTTCAAGCATATCACCCAGAATCACAGCTTTTGATTCTGCCTTTAATGCTGAAAATGAGTCGAGGGCAGAACGCATACTTGTGGGATTGGCATTATAGGAATCACATATAAGCGTATTGCTTTTCGTGACTTTAATTTCAGACCTGTTGTTGGCAGGTTTATATTTTTCAATAGTATCAACAATATCCTCGATTTCAACCCCCAGGAAAAGACCAATACCTATCGCTGCGCGAACATTTTCAAGATTATAGCTTCCGAACAGATTTGTTGATATATTATACGTTTTATGAAGGTAGCTTAATGATAATTTCAGATTAAGATCTGACGCAAGCGGTTCTATTAAAAGATCAATGCCGGTAGGATCAGAAAAGGGAACTGCCTTGTTTATCATTCTGAATATTTTATCTGCCAGAACAGGGTCTTTGTCGTTATAGAAGGCAATACCATTTATCTTACGCAGATGCTCATAAAGTTCTGTCTTAGCTTTAATAACTGCTTCAACCGATCCAAAACCTTCAATATGAGCATTACCGATATTTGTAATGATTCCGTAATCAGGTTTTGCGATCAGGCATAAAGTCCTTATCTCGCCTATGTGACTGGCACCCATTTCAACAACCAACATTTCAGTATCGGAAGGTGTTGAAAGAATCGTCAGAGGAACTCCGATTTGATTATTGAGGTTACCCTTAGTAAAATGGACTTTTAGTTTTTTCGACAGGATTGCAGCAATTAATTCCTTTGTTGTTGTTTTACCATTGGTACCAGTGATGGCAAGAACGGGGATATTCAATAGCTTCCTGTAGTGTGCGGCAAGAGCCTGCAATTCAAACAGGCAGTCTTCTACAAGAATCGTGTTTTCAATTTCAAAAAAGGGATCATCAATCACTGCACATAAAGCTCCCCGTGAAAGAGCGTCAGAGGCAAATTTATTTCCGTTGAAATTATCACCCCAGAGTGCAAAGAAGACCTGACCCTTCTCTACTTTGCGGGAATCAGTAGAAATTCCCGTTGATTCCTTAAAAAGATTAAATAATTGTTCGGTTTTCATATTCGTAAAAAAATGCCTCACTATGAATCCATAATGAGGCGTATAATATCTTAGTATCAGGTATTACAAACCTGCTGGACTTCCAACCCTGATCATGGCACATCTGAAACCAATATCGTCACGTGAACTTTCCTGATCGAGGAATCTTCTTGTGGATGGATTAAGCCAATAGGCTCTGTCTTTCCATGATCCTCCTTTGTATACCCGTGCATTGTCATTTATCAGAGTCACAAAATCGTTGGCATTTGGATTGCCATCCTGAGCGTACATCCTGAGAGATCCTTTTTTATTGTCCTCTACCGTGTAATCAGTACCTCCGCCACCAGGTATTGCTGACTGAAGATCGCCATCCCTGTAGTTCCTATAGTCGCCTTTCTGATAATTATATCTGTTTGCAACATCTGAGTCTTTAACTGTATCGATAAACAATCTTCCAAGCTTGTCTTTGGCTACGACCGAACCGTTTGCATCACGCTTCAGATCGGTATAAACATTACCCCTGAAAGGATTAAATCCATCGACATCTTCAGATGTAAGCGGACGATAGACATCCTGTACCCATTCATTTACGTTTCCAGCCATGCAATACAAGCCGTAGTCGTTTGGCCAATATGATTTAACATCAACAGTAATACTCCCATTGTCATTAAGGCTACCGGCAACTCCCATGAGGTCACCTCTGCCGCGAACAAAATTAGCCATCATCTCTCCTCTGTTTTTCTTCGCTGAATTTCGTACGTTATGTCCATCCCAGGGATAAATTCTTCTTTCATAAATCCTCTCTTCAAATGTATTGCCTCTGAGAGCATATGATGCAAATTCCCATTCAGCCTCAGTGGGCAGTCTGTAACTTGGCAGCAGTATACCATCTTCAAAATTTGTCCGTCTTTCTGTTTTATTTGGATTAAGACTTGGTCGTAACTGATTTACTACCCCTTCATACTGGCCGGCAAGATATGCTTCAGTGTTAAAGTTCTTTTCATTTGCCTGATTCGGATCGGGATTTAGTTCTCCCTCGTCAATGAGCAATTGT
>PMIL01000279.1 GCA_003157075.1 Bacteroidales bacterium
TGAATATCAAACTCTTCACCAAGATATTTAATGCTCATGGCGGAACACTCCAGGTGCCACCCCGGAAAACCAACACTCCAGGGTGAAGGCCATCTCATAAGATGTTCAGGACTGGCCTTTTTCCATAGAGCAAAGTCATAAGGATTTCGTTTTTCTTCCTGCCCCTCGGTTTCACGGGTGTTGCTTATCAGTTCGTCTAAAACTCTGCCTGAAAGTTTACCATAGTTATATTTCTGATTATATTTCAGTATATCAAAATAAACAGAACCATTTGATTCATAAGCATAGCCGTTATTTACCAGTTTTTTTATTAGCTCAATCTGCTCGATTATATGACCGGATGCCCTTGGCTCAATTGATGGGGGCAATGTGTTAAGCTGATCCATGTTTTTATGGAAGGCGTTCATATATATCTGGACTACCTCCATAGGCTCGACCTGTTCCTGTCTTGCTTTTTTTTCAATACGATCCTCTCCTTCTCCAAGAGTTTCATTTTCCAGATGTCCGACGTCAGTGATGTTCCGTACATACCTGACCTTATAGCCCAGATGAATCAGATAGCGAAATAACAGATCAAAGGTTATGGCAGGACGGGCATGACCCAGGTGAGTATCACTGTATACTGTAGGACCACATACATAGATTCCAACAAATGGCGGATGAATGGGTTTAAATTCTTCTTTCTTCTTGGAAAGGCTGTTATAAAGTAAAAGATTGTTCGGCATTACTTAAGTGTTTGGTAATGCAAAAGTAAGGTAATTTTTCTTTAATCACCACGTGCTCTATTCTTTGTATCGGGGAAACTAAATATCTGTACAAAGAGGTGATATGGAACTACAATATTATTGCGGCAATATGCAGGTAAATTCAACTTACAAAGCGTATCGGGATGAGTATAATCAGATTGATATATTTATTAAATTTCATCAAAAATTTAATTGCTAAGAAGCGGATAAATTTTCGAAGGGAATATTAGTAAAAACTGAACAGAATAAATGATGAAAATTATTTCAATTATTTTAATCTTAATCATTCAGAATTTGACTGGCTTTGCTCAATTAATTTCCCTGAAGACAGATAATCTAAACCTGACAATAGCTGAAAACGGTCAATTCTTATCAGTTATAAATCCAACAACCGGGAAAAATTACCTGGCAGCTGGAGAAAAAGCTCCTTTGCTGAAAATTCGAATCGACAATACATGGGAAGAACCAGCCAAAGCTGTATTCAATCCAAGATCCAAAGCTATCAGCCTGACGTATTCCCTTTCGGGTATAATTGCAGAAGTCAAAGTCACTTCATCTAAAACGCATCTTTCGTTTCGGCTTACCAAACTTAGCAACACTGACAAGGTTAATGCTGTATACTGGGGTCCATATCCAATTTTGATCAGCCAAACCATTGGCGAAGTGATTGGCGTTGTGCGCGATGGACAATATGCTATTGGCCTTCAGGCGCTCAATCCAAAAACGCTGGGCGGCGTATTAAAGCAGGAAGGAGGTGCAGATGGTTCCCGCGGTGATGCGGCCATAGCCCAAGCTTACGGTAGCAGCATTCAGGCGTACAGCCTTGACCGCTCGAAATCACGCCATCTCTCGGTTTGGAACGATCAGTATCCCGATATGCCGGTTGCCGCTATTCCCGGCGAAAATACCATTGGCTCGGCTATTGCCCTGTTTGGATGTCCTGAAAATCAGGTTCTCGATAATATAGGAGCTATAGAACTGGCTGAAGGATTACCTCATCCAATGATCAACGGGGTTTGGCACAAACAGTCGTCCGAAACAGGAAGAGCTTACCTTATCTCAGATTTCGACGAAAGCAACATCGATCAAATGCTCGATTACACTCAGCAGGCCGGACTGATGTCTCTTTACCATGAAGGTCCGTTCCAATCATGGGGGCATTTCATACTCGATCCAAAAAGCTTTCCGAACGGAATAGCCGGGATGAAAATCTGCGTGGAAAAGGCTGCAAAAAAAGGACTTAGGATTGGAGTGCACACGCTCAGTACGTTTATCAACACAAACGATCAGTATGTTTCGCCTGTTCCGGATAAGCGTTTGTCTGAAACCGGAGCTTCGGTGATTACTGAAAACATCACGGCGTCGGCTACCGAAATTCCGGTGGAATCGAACAAATACTTTAATAACATCAAACCCAGTACCCTTCATGCAATTCGGATTGGCGACGAAATTATCCGTTTCCGTGAGGTGACTGCTGAACCTCCTTACAAATTGCTCGATTGCCAGCGTGGTGCATTCGAAACAAAAACCTTGACGCACTCCAAAGGGGAACATGTGGGTATGCTTCTGGATTATCCTTACAACACTTTGTTCCCGAATTTTGAACTTCAGCAGGAAATTGCTGGAAATCTGGCCCATTTCTTTAACGAGACGGGCGTTTCGCAAATGGATTTCGACGGTCACGAAGGCTGCATGTCTTCGGGTGAAGGCGATTATGCTGTCCAGGCTTTTGCCGACAAAGTTTTCCATGAAACCAACCATACGCTGGTTAACGGAACCAGCCGATCGAGCCATTATTACTGGCATATTTGCCATTACTGGAACTGGGGTGAACCATGGTATGGTGGATTTCGCGAATCACAAGGCGATTACCGGCTCGAAAATCAACCGCTTCTGGAACGAAATTATATGCCCAATATGCTGGGTTGGTTTTTACTTTCGGCTACCACAGGAGTGGAAGATATTGAATGGATGATGGCTCGTGCTGCCGGATATCATGCCGGTTTTGCGCTGGTTGGCCGCTACAGCAGTTTGCAGACAAATCCGAATACAGTTCAGTTGCTAGCCCTTATCAAATTGTGGAAGGAAGCTTCAAGGCAGAAAATTTTCTCGGCCGATCAGCTGGCCCGGCTGAAAGATCCGGGTAATGATTTTCACCTCGAAAAGAATGGGCAAAACTGGGAACTTTATCCTTTCAAAAAATACAGGTTTCAACATACCAAACAACTGCTACAGCCCGGCCAGCCAACTTATTCTGAATGGGATTTCGAAAACAAAGATGCCGGACAACCGCTCTGTTTTACCCTGACAGTGATGGGAACAGAAGGCACGGTGAGTAATCCCTGGATCGACCTGGATGGCTATTTCAAACTGGAATTACCGGGAGATTACGAAGCCGGAAACTCTATTGTTTGTGACGGCAAGACCATCAAACTTTATAACAATAAAGGAAGTTTTAAAAAGGATATTCCACTGGACAAGGCTATTCCGCAATTAAAAACAGGTAAGCACATTCTGAAATTCGACTGCGAATTTCCGAAAGAAAACGAACTTGCCATTCGGTATATCCTTAAAACGATCAGCAGTCCTGAAATCATTCGAAAATAAAACAAACCGGACCGGCGAGAACCTAAAAGCAAATGATTAAGAAACAGAAAAAAGAAGACATTCCTGAAAAACTTAACAAATAATATCCTTAAGTATGCGAAACAGACTCTGTCTTATCCTGATTTTTATTTTGGTCGCAGGCCTCTCTGGTCAGGCCCAAAGCGGCAATCCCAAAGTGAAAGAGGTGATTGTTGTGTTCAAAACCCATTTTGACATTGGCTACACCGATTGGGCGGCTAATGTGCGGTATAACTATTCCCATTCGATGATAGAAGGAGCATTGGATGTAATCGAACAGTCGAAGCAAATGCCAAAAGATCAGCAATTCAAGTGGATTTTGGCAGGTTGGCCAATGAAAGAAATGCTTGAAAACTCAAAACCTGCAGTGAGATCACGGATTCAAAAGGCTATTAAGGATGGAAGTTTTGTTGTACATGCCCTTCCCTTTACCTTCGAAACCGAGGCTTGTGAATTAGAGTCGATGGTTCGCTCATTAAGTTATTCAAGCAAAATCAGCCGCGAAGCAGGCCTTCCTTTGCCCATCGACTCCAAACAAACAGATGTTCCGAGCCATTCATGGATATTACCTACCATACTTACCAATTCCGGCGTAAAATTTTTACACATTGGCTGTAATTCAGCCTCCAGTTCGCCTCAGGTACCTTTATTATTCTGGTGGGAAGGCCCCGACCAATCACGTCTGATGACCATGTATTACGGGGCATATTACGGCACCAGTCCTGCCCCTCCCGAAGACTGGCCTTTCAAAACATGGCTGGCAATTATCCATACGAACGACAATACCGGCGCACCCACTTTCGATGAATTTAAAAATGCGATCCATGACATTGAAAACAAGAACCCCGGAGCGAAAGTCCGTGCTGGCAGCATGGCCGATTTTTATAAAGCCATCATGGCCGAAAACCCTCAACTGCCAGTGGTTCGCGGTGATATGCCCGATACCTGGATTCATGGCTACATGTCGATGCCCCGCGAAGTAAAGACGGCCCGGAAATTGGGGACCGATATTTTCAATCTGGAATCACTGAGTACTGTTTCTGAATCATGGGGTTTGAAAGCCGATAATGATCTCCCTGAAGTTGCTGATAAGGCTTTAGAAGGGATACACCTTTTCAACGAGCATACCTTTGGTTTGGCTATGAGCCACGGACAAGCCGGATACTGGGCTTATGGAAAAGATTTTGAAACCTTGCGGGCGCAGGGATTATATAATCCCATTGAATTTTCGTGGCGTGAAAAAGCACTGCACATAACTGATGCCGATCAGCTTGTTGAGCCCGTATATTCACGAAAGTTAAAAGAACTCGCCAATGCGGTTAAAGTTGACGGAATTCGTGTGGTTGTTTACAATCCGCTCCCCTGGGAACGTTCCGGAATAGTTACTGTTCAGACCTCCGACGACCTGAAAAAGGCGCTAAAAGATGAAACGACCGGCGAAATTATCAGGTTTTCGAAAGATCACAATGTATATAAGTTCAATGTAAGCAGAGTACCTCCAATGGGCTACACCACGCTCGTTCCAGTTGATATTACTGATGAACCGGTCAATAATTCGCTGGAACTCGACAAGCAAAAGGGGCAAATTGAGAATGAGTATTTCAGGGTTATCATTGATCAGGGCAGTGGTACCATCAAATCGCTGATGGACAAGAAAAGCGGAAGGGAAATGGTTTCAAACTCGACTGAATGGAAATTTGGCCAGTATGTGAACGAACGGTTCAGCAAAACCATGACCGACCAATATGCTAAAGATTACATCAAAGCCGGTTTGGATTGGGCTTATGCTGAATTAGGAAGGATCAACCTCTCGGACGAACCCTATCAGCGCATATCGGGTTCGCAACCACAGATTGAACTGGTATCCGATGAAGTTTCGGTTTCGGCCAGGGTTCATTATCAGGCAGAACCCCCGTTTGGCCATCAATATACCGTCTTTTATACCCTATACCGCCATCAGCCTTATGTCGAGATGATTTGGAGCATCAACGGAAAGCCTGCCGATGCCTGGCCTGAAGGCGGCTGGATAAGCTTCCCGTTCAACGTCGATAAACCTCAGTTTAAGCTGGGCCGTCCGGGGGCCATTGTCGATCCGGCAACCGATTTTGTAAAAGGATCGAACATGGATTATTGTTTCCTGAATTCAGGAATGGCAGTTATTGATGCCACGAATCAGGGTTTTGGAATCATGTCGCCCGATGTACCGGCCATATCTCTCGATCGTCCGGGATTGTGGAAATATTCAACCGGCTTTGTTCCAAAGAAAAGCAATGTTTTCTTTAATCTGTACAACAACCAGTGGAGCACTAATTTCACTGAATGGGTAGAAGGCTCCTGGAATACAAGGTTTTATATCTGGAGTATCAACCAATATGGGAATGAGCCATCGGTCATAACCCCATCCCAAGAATTCCGGAATCCCTTATTGGCAGGCATTGCAACAGGCAGTGAAGGTAATCTTCCGGCACGTGAAATGGGAATTTCGCTTTCAGAGAAAGGGGTACTGATTACATCATTCAGCAGAAACCGGGATGGAGACGGCGATCTGATCCGCTTGTGGGAGCAAAATGGTCGCTCTGTAAAATTGACGGTGACCTTTCCTTCAGGTACGAAATATACCACGGCTACTCCGGTAAACCTTCGTGGCGAAAAACTTGCAGAACCTATGAAAATTGCGGATCACAAGTTGTCGTTTATGCTGAAAGCTTATGCTCCTGCAAGCTTTATTTTGACTGAGTAACCTGATTTTTAGAATCTGATTCCGAGAGAATAGTTATTCGAAGCGTTTGGTTGACCAACTGAAAATGATTTAAAATGAACTGTTATGAATAAGAAATTGACATTTGTGATGCTGCTCTGCATTGTATTCATTACAAGTCGAGCCATCCCCCAATCCGGTATTGACGCTAAGACGGCGCCAAAAGACGATCCTTTGGCGGTAAAATTAACAAAACAATTGTCGGAAACCGATACGTATGTGTGGCCGAAAGACCCTGAAGTAATGGAAAACCTCAAAAAATGGCAAGGTTACAAATTTGGGCTATTGATTCACATGGGGTTATATTCTGAACTTGGAATCGTGGAATCGTGGGCATTGTGTCCGGAAGATTGGATTACCCGAGATGGTTACGATGATTATTACAAATTTTGCAATGACTATAGAAACACAAAAACCAAATTTAATCCGATAAACTTCGATCCTGATAAGTGGGCAAAGATGTTTAAAGAATCCGGCGCCAAATACATGATTTATTCTTCAAAACACCATGATGGATTTTGCTTGTTCGATTCTAAATACACCGACTTTAAAATAACAGACAAGGGTTGTCCTTTCTCTGCTAATCCAAAAGCAAATGTGCTAAAAGAAGTTCTCGATGCTACCCGAAAAGAAGGGCTGGCAACCGGAATTTACTTCTCGAAACCCGACTGGACAACACCCTACTTTTGGTGGCCTTACTATCCACCAAAAGACCGGAATCCAAGCTATGACATCACCAAACATCCCGATCGGTGGAAAAAATTTGTGGAATACACTCAAAATCAGTTAAATGAATTGACAACCGAGTATGGAAAGGTTGATATTCTCTGGCTAGATGGTTGTTGGGTCCGGCCTTTATCGACTATCAACAAGCAGGTGGAAGAGTTTTGCAAATATCCATATGATATGGACATTAATATGAAACTGATTTCGGAAAAGGCCCGTGTCAAACAACCGGGAATGCTTGTGGTTGACCGTTGGGTTCCTGGAGAATTTGAAAATTACCTTACCCCTGAACAAAAAACCCCGAAGGAAGCATTGACTGTTCCCTGGGAAAGCTGCATAACTATGGGTGGTGCATGGGGGTGGGTTCCAAATGATAATTATAAATCATCAAAAGAACTCGTGCAATTGCTTGTAAACATTGTTGCAAAAGGAGGTAACTTACTTCTTGGTGTTGGACCAAATGGCAAAGGAGAATTTGAACCAAAGGTTTATGAAAATCTAGCAAAGCTTGGGAGTTGGCTAAACAAAAACGGTGAAGCAATTTACGAAACAACACCTGTTGAACCGTATCTCAATGGAAGAATTGCTTATACTGCAAAAAATGAAAATACGATTTATGCCATCTATATGCCTGTAAAAGATGAGAAAGAGATACCTGCTGAAATCGTAGTTAAAACTAAATTAACCGGTAAGTTAAAAATTACTCTATTGGCATCCAGGAAAACATTGAGTTATAAAGCAATTTCAGGTGGAGTAAAAATTACAATTCCTGGTAGAGATATAGCAGAACTGGCAAGGCAGGAAGCAGTTGTTATCCGGGTTTGCAAATAATTTTTTAACCCCTTTGCGTAATTATTCATTCTGATTGATCTGGGTCCAAACAATATATTCGTGTTTTAATGATCCATCCTTTTGGAGTTGCAAAAGAAATGGGCATACTAAATTTTGGATTTCTAAAAATCCTTTTTACCTTTGAACCCACAAATCAAATATTCCTTCCTTATACAGGGTGTTTGGTTTTTATTAAGAAGGGTGAAGAGATTAGGCTCAGCGAAACCCTGGCAACCAACCCGCCGACTGGCAGGAAACGGTGCCAAAACCTAATCCCGGAAAGCCGGGAGATGATAAAAATTTAACACGAAAAATATGTATTCTATTCATCTGACACACAACAACTTTATCATGCCGCTCATGCCTATGTGCATGTGCCGGTAAAAAAATTGATTTGAAATCTGTCATTTTCTTAGCTAACAACCGGAAATTCAGAGGAGATAAGTATATCTGTATGTCTTGTATTGGTAAAAATAAAAATTCATAAAAATGAGAAACAGTATAAAAAATTTGAGACACTTCAAGTTCATTCAGGTCATGGAGAATTTTTTACCCCCATCCCAACCTTCCCCCAGGGGGGACCGACCGTTAAAAAATCAGCCCTTTGGCTGATTTTAGGGAGGGGCCAGCCCGAGCGATGGCCCCCGCGGCAGTCTGGGCCTTCGCTAAAATTGCCTGCAAGGCAATTTTTAAACGCTCGGCCCCCTTGGGGGAAATAAGAAAGGGGGTAAATTAAGTACACAGAAGTAGAAAAATATTTAAAATAAAATTAGGATGACACAGGAAAAATTAAGAATCGGTTTATTTGGTTATGGCTGCGTTGGACAGGGACTTCATGATGTTCTGAACAGCAGCAAGGGATTCAAGGCAGATATTGTAAAGATTTGCGTTAAGGACCGGAATAAAAAGAGAAGGATCCCAATGTCAAATTTTACGTATGATAAAGATGATATCCTGAAAGATCCTTCTATCAATCTGGTTGTAGAACTTATTGATGATGCTGAGGAGGCTTTTAATATTGTTACCACAGCCATGAGAAGCGGGAAAAATGTGGTAACAGCCAACAAGATGATGGTGGCAAAACATTTTAAGGAACTTGTTGATATGCAGGCGAAATATAAAGTATCGCTGTTATATGAAGCGTCAGCGGGTGCCAGTATTCCAATTATAAGAAATCTTGAAGAATATTATGATAATGAGTTGTTATACTCTCTTCGTGGAATTCTTAACGGCACCACAAATTACATCCTCACAAAAATGCATAATACTGGTTTACCATATGCTGATGCATTGAAAGAAGCCCAGGAAAAAGGATTTGCAGAATCTGATCCCACCCTTGATGTGGAAGGATGGGATGCAAAGTATAAACTTTGCATAATAACCGGGCATGCCTATGGATTGTTTCTGGATCCGGAAGAGGTTTTTCATTACGGGATCAGCACAATTTCAAAATTTGATATTCAGTATGCTAAAGAGAAGGGATTTAAGATTAAACTGGTACCGTATGTCGGCAAGACAAATGAGAACACTATTACAAGCTTCGTACTTCCAAGGTTCATTTCCTCAGATAAATACCTCTATAACGTAGATAATGAATATAATGGAGTAATTACCGAAGCTGCCTTTGCCGATAAACAGTTTTTCAGTGGAAAAGGCGCCGGAGGGCATGCTACTGGCAGCGCAGTTCTTTCGGATATTTCTGCAAACTCATATGGCTACAGATATGAATATAAAAAATTCCAGCAGGGCACTGTATCAAGATATACACGCAACTTTAAACTTGAAATCTACCTGAGGTACAATGATGAACAGGACAAAGAATTATTTGGATTTGAAGAAGTGTCGGAATATTTTAGCGGGAGAGATTATAAATATGTAATCGGCGTTGTGAATCTGGAAAAACTTTACGCTTTAAAGGAACAACTTAGCGATCTGGATGTTTTTATTGTAAATACAGGAAGAAAAGTGAACCAATAATTGCCATAGGGTGTTTGCCCCCTGCCCCCTAAGGGGGGTTAGTCCCTGGACATGAATGAAATTTTATTAAAAAAAGAGAAGGAGCCCCCCTTTAGGGGGGTTGGG
>PMIL01000301.1 GCA_003157075.1 Bacteroidales bacterium
TCATAATCTGCAAAAACCTCCTTTTCCACCTTTTTCAGATAGTTTTTGCGTTCCTTTTCATTTTTGATATTTCCCAATTCAGAGTTAACCAGGAGAAGCTTGTTCCTGACTATTAATGCATAAGGATAAACTTTCTTCAGGTTGTAGACAAGCCTTTCATATTTTCTAAAGTCGCTTTTTTTAGGAAATTGAGGATGTGCATAAACAGTAACTTCTTTTATTTCCACTTCCGGTAATGTCACTCCATTTCTATCCACCTTCTGAAGAAGATAAGATCTCCCCTGCAGAGTATCGCTCTTCTGCTTTATTGAATCAATCTGTCCTGTAGATTCAGCGACATAAAGAAAAAATACCAGAATTGCAGATATTAGCCTCACAAACAATTTTTTTTTGCAAATGTATCAAATTCCGGGCCACTTAGGAATATGAGGTGTGCTGCATTTCTTCTTCAGAATATCGTGAAAACTCTGTTACTGATTTGTATTGAATCTTTTAAAAGGTAAATTTGTTAAAAGTATTATTATGGCATACACGGTAGAAGATCTTGAAGATCAAAACAAATTCAGATTATTTCTAACACTTTCTTATACTGATCTGATTCCATTCATATTTGATTCTCTGAAGAAAAAATCCGGCCTTACAACATTTTTCTGGGCTTTATGTCTTGTTTTTCTTTTCACAGCCATTTTTATAAGAATAAAAATTTCAGGATTCTTTCCCGAATCGGGTTTTCTGCGTCATTCTGTAATCGGACTGATAATTTTACCCATATTTTTTATTCCCGTTCACGAGCTTTTACATGTACTTCCCTATTATTTTTCAGGAGCAAAAAATATAAAAATCGGAATGGATCTCAAACAATACATGTTTTACGTTACTGCCCATAAATATGTCGCTACTCCCCTCCAATTCAGGATGGTGGCACTCGTACCTATTATAATTATAAGCCTTGGTTTAATTTTATCAATTATTCTTCTCCCCGGTTTATGGAAATGGAGCCTCTCTCTCTTCCTGTTTGTTCACGCTACAATGTGTGCAGGCGATATAGCACTGCTCAATTTATACCGGGTTAATAAAGACAAGAAAATCTACACATGGGATGATGTTGAAAAAAAGGAAGCTTATTTTTATGAGAAATTAAGTTGAAAGGTTGAAACGTTATAGAGTTTAAGGATTTATGTATAGTAAATAATAAGTGCTTCTTTAAAACAAAAAAATTATTCTTCGAAGTCAACCCTTTAAACCTTTCAACCCTTCAACTTTTCGACCTTTATCTATCTTTAAAATTTCTTTTTTGCCAGTTTTAATATATTGTCTTCTTTCACAATAGGTCTGAACCTGAAAGAGTACTCGTATTTCTTGTCAAGAAGCCTGTATTGTTGATGAATCAATGCACCCCATGAATTATCTCCCCCTACTCCCATCTGGCCGAGATCGACATTAAGATTTACAAACTCCCGTGGTTTAACATCAACACTNNTTCCCGTTATCATTAGTCAGAGTAAGCCACCTTGTATCTGTCTTGTAGCCATTTTCCTGAGGTCTGATATAAGGGGTATACTGATCGGCAACTGTACTTTCATAAAGGCCGACATCCGCAGCAGTTTTTCTGTCAGTATAATTTTCCTGGGGTCCTCGTCCATACCATTTCAGATTTGTAAACTCTTCAGGAAGCTGCATCTGCATGCCCATTCTTGGAATTTCAGGAATATTATCGGACAATTTAGAGAACTGGTTTTTAACTATAATATCAGCCGATCCGAAGATTGTGAAAGTGGTAGCATAGCCACCGATTTTTTTACCTTGCGCATCAGGAATGTCATAGTTGAAAGTTACAATTACTTTATCAAGTTCAGGCTGACTTATATTTGCTTTGGTCACTACAATTCTTTCTCCGGCTTTTTTCCATACCCCGAGTAGTTTATCCATATTGTAACCATAGTCATTATCGGTAGGTGGTCTCCAGAAATCGGGTTCAGGTCCCTTTTTAAACAGCTCTTTACCTTTATAATTGAAGGATGTCAGTTTACCAGTTGACAGATCAAAAACCAGTTTCATATCAACTCCGCTTACTTCCAGATTTTTAACAACTGTCTTTGTCTGGAGGACAGCAAGATTGTCTTCTTTGGCCGGAATTGGTTTCGTTTCTACAGGCAATTTATACTGCGCGCTTGCATATACATGATCTTCAGGAACAATATTCCAGGCATCGCTTCTTGAAGCCCGAATATTTAGAAAATACTCGGTTCCTGGAGCAGGCACAACATCTGAAACCGGGATCTGTACAGTTGCACTTGTCTTTGGCTTCAGATCAGGAACCGGGATTTTACCCGATTTTACCACATTTCCGTCAGAAACTATTTCCCATTCAAAATTAAACTCCGAGAGGTTTGTAAAATCATATTTGTCTGTAATCTTGATAAAGCCCTTTTTCAGATCAACAGGTTCAAATCCGACATACTGGTATACTTTATTAACCTCATAGAGACCCGGGTGCGGTGTTCTGTCAGGCCATACCAGGCCATTAATGTTGAAATTACCATCACTTGGAATACCTGCATCTCCGTAATCACCTCCATAAGTCCAGTATTTTTCACCGTTTTCATTCGTTCTTAGAAATCCCTGGTCAACCCAGTCCCATATAAATCCTCCCTGAAGTTTAGGATACTTTTCTATTACATCCCAGTAATCCTGAAGGTTTCCTGTTGAATTGCCCATCGCATGAGCATATTCGCACATAATCAAAGGCCTGTTGGTCTTTGGATCTTTAGCGTAGGCTTCAATATATCCTATGGTAGCATACATATCACACCAGATGTCAGTGTGACGTTCCGGGGCATTCGTACTCTTTTCTGCCCTCTCATACTGAACCGGTCTGGTCAGATCCCTTGCTTTGATCCATTTGTATCCATTCAGGAAATTGTGACCATCGCCTGCTTCGTTTCCCATTGACCATATTATTACTGAAGCATGGTTCTTGTCCCTTTCTACCATACGCTTCATCCTGTCGAGATGAGCAGCAGCCCACTCAGGTTTGTCGGCTAATGTGGAATCTTTATTGTAACCAATTCCATGAGATTCAATATCAGCTTCATCAATAAGATACAGCCCATATTTATCGCATGTTTCATACCATAATTCCTGCTGCGGGTAATGACAGGTCCTCATTGCATTTATATTGTTGCTTTTCATTGTCCTGATATCTTTGAGGATTGTTTCCTCATCAATTACATGACCCGTTATTTCATTATGCTCATGCATATTAACTCCCTTTAGACGGATTGCTACTCCGTTGACCAAAAGCTGGGAATTAATAATCTCTACTTTCCTGAAACCAATTTTTGAACTTACAGATTCATATATAATTCCACTCTTGTCTTTCAGACTTAATACCAGTGAATAAAGATTTGGTTTTTCTGCTGACCATTTTTTAATATCCGGAATGTTTTTGCTAAAACTCACTGATGCTTTATCATCTGATAATTTTATGTTTTTCGATTCGGTGAAAAGCTTTGTTGCGCCATCAAAAAGTGAGGCATCCAGAACAAATTCATTGTCGGTTTTGGCAGTGCCCTTTAAAGAAACATCCAATTTAAGTTGTCCCTCGGTGTAATTCTTATCAAGACTGCCAATAGCAAAGAAGTCTCTGACATATGTTTTTGGACGAGCATGAAGGTAGACAGATCTTTGAATACCGCTTATTCTCCAGAAGTCCTGGTCCTCGAGATAACTGCCATCGCTCCATCTGTATACTTCTACTGCAACTGAGTTCTTCCCGCTCTTAAGGTAGCTTGTTATATTAAATTCTGCAGGCATTTTACTGTCCTCACTATAACCCACAAGCTTCTCATTGACCCAGACATAAAATGCTGAACTGACTGCTCCGAAATGGAGGAATACTTCCTTATCTTTCCACCCGGAAGGAATATCGAAATTCCGTTTATATGATCCAACAGGATTCCAGTCATGAGGTATAGCAGGGGGAGCTTTTTTATATTTATATGAACTGGAGCCAAGCGGATTGAAAACATCCTCGTAGACCCAGAAGGGATAAGTTATATTTACATAAACAGGTACATCATATCCTTTCATCTGCCAGTCTGACGGCACCAGAATATCTTTCCAGTCGCGGGTATCATAATCATCTTTAAAGAACCAGTAAGGTCTCTGATCAGGTGTTTTAACCCAGTTGAATTTCCACAAACCGTCAAGGGATTTATAATTCGGGGAATTGGCTTTTAGCCCATCCAGGGCGCTTTGTTCGTCGGGAAAACTTATGAGTGATGCATGAGGATCTTCCCTGTTAATATTGAAGACTTGAGGATTCTCCCAGTCGCGTGGTTCCTTTTCAGTGAAAGCTACTCCTTCATACTTACTGAGTTTCGTACATGCAGAAAACGAAACTGCGATCATAAGGATATAGAATGAAAATCTTTTCATTGCATCAGGTTTTTGATTGACATAAAGTTAATAAAAAATGAACTTAAACTGTTTGTTCTGATTATTTGTACATCTGCTCCGATTTTAGTAAATTCATAAGCCAAATTCAGGTCCAATGAACACATAATAAAATTTAGATTATGGATCAAAAAATCTCAACTCTTTATGAAGACTACAGGAAAGGACTGACTAACCGGCGTCAGTTTGTCAGAAAACTTGCTGTAGTTGCAGGCAGTTCGGCTGCTGCAATGGCTATGCTACCCATCCTGGACGAAATGAGTCCGGGAGCCTCTGCTGTACAATCAGATCCGGATCTGATCTCAGAATTTATTAAGTACCCCGGGGAGACAGGTGATATAAAAGCATTTCTTACAAGACCTAAAGCAGGCAAAAAATTTCCCGCTGTGTTGATCATTCATGAGAACAGGGGATTGCAACCTCATATCCAGGACGTTACACGCCGTATGGCTAAGGAAGGTTTCCTGGCCCTGGCACCCGATGCCCTTTCTCCTCTTGGAGGCACACCTGAGAATGATCAGGATAAAGCCGTTTCGATGATTGGGCAGCTTGATAAGGAAAAGACTATTAAAAATTTTGTAGCTGCTGTAAAATACCTCAAAACACAGCCTAATTCTACAGGTAAGGTAGGTTGCACTGGTTTTTGCTGGGGAGGAGGAATGACAAACCAGATGGCCGTAAACTGTCCCGACCTTGATGCTGCAGTTCCATACTATGGCATGCAGCCAACCGCAGATCAGGTGCCCTCGATTAAAGCTCCTATCATGGCTCACTATGCCGGTGAAGATGCAAGGATAAACCAGGGAATTCCGGCTTTTGAAGAAGCATTGAAAAAAAATAATAAGAAATATCAGATTTTTATGTACGAGGGAGCTCAGCATGCCTTCAATAACGATTCAAATCCAGAGCGTTATAACGAAAAGGCTGCTAAGCTTGCATGGTCAAGAACGATTGCGTTCTTTAAGGAGAAACTGAAATAATTACTTGGACTTCTGATTTCCCCATTCTTCAGCTATCGCCTCAACAAATGGCCGGATATGGTTGAAAAAATATTTGTATCCTTTGCAGAGGTAGTTTAAGCCGGGACTACCGTCAGAAGTTAAGATGAATCTGTTCTTAGGGCACTCTCCGTTACACATTGACCTGACATCACATGCAATACAATAATCGGGAAGAGAGATAGATTTAGCCTTTCCGAATTCAGTCTGAATTTCGCTATCGAGAAAATAAGCAAGGGAATGATCCTTTATATTTCCAAGAAGGTGAGCTTTGTCCACATAATGGTCACAGGAATAAAAATCACCATTGTGCTCAACAACAGGAACGCCTCCGCAGTTCTCCTTAAAAATGCATAATGTATGATCCTGACCAAATGCGATCCTGGCAGCCTCTTCAATTATCTGGATTTTAATATCACCGATATCCTTTGTCACCCATTCGTCAAATATTGCACTCAGAAAATATCCGAATTCTTCAGAGGGGACTGATTTTTTACTGACACCAGAGGCTGCCGAAGGATCATGTTCCACTAATGGCAGAAAGGTTATATATTTTGCTCCCAGCTGTTTACAAAAATTATAAATAATCAACGGATGTCCGACATTTTCAGAATTCACAACACAAAGCAGCTCAGGGATTACCCCATATTTCTTCAAGAGCTGAATACCACTTATTACCTTATGAGCAGTTGCACCATTATCCTTCGCCCGCCGGAAAATATCATGCAGCTCAGCCGGACCATCAATACTGATTCCTATTAAAAAGCCATTATCTGCAAAAAAACAGCCCCATTCCTCATTTATAAGTGTTCCGTTAGTCTGGATACCATTTAAAACAATCTTGTCTGCAGGTTTATGTGCAGACTGAAGAGCCAGGACTTTTCTATAGAATTCAATACCTGCCAGCAAAGGTTCACCTCCATGCCATGAAAATGCAATGACAGATTCTGAGGATGCTTCAATGTGCTGAACTATATACTTTTCGAGGATATCGTCATCCATCTGAAAATGAGCTGTTTCA
>PMIL01000113.1:0-1867 GCA_003157075.1 Bacteroidales bacterium
AGCTGCATACCGCACACTCCTCAATCTGACTTCCCCGATCATCGAATTTATACTATAATATTGTGGGGATTTTGAAAAATATCATATCATTGCAACCAATTTATCAAACAAAATAATGTCTAACTTATTAATTATTAGTTCTTTTAATTTAAAATTATGACTGAAAACAAGAAGAAAACAACCAAAAAGGAGGTTGTCGAAAACAATGAAGCCCCTATCAGAGAGGCAAAAAGACCAAGGACCAAAGAAAAAAGCGAAGATCAGGATGTTATTAATGAATCTTTAGCGACAGAAGAAGCCGTTACTATAACAAAAGATGAGGCTCCGGAAACTGAAAAAGTAACTGAGTCGGTAAATGCTGAAGATTATGGATTCGAGTCGGAATCAAAGAAAGAGAAGAGATCAAAGAAATCGCAGACAGAACCGGACACTGACCCGGGTAAAGAAATTTATTTAAAGGCTGAACACAGAGGCCCTGTAACAGCTGAAGAATTTGACTGGGATACCTTCGAAAGTGAAGAACTCAGGAATTCTCCTAAGTACAAAGAGTACGAATCACTTTATGATGAAACACTTTCCACTGTTGCTGTTGATGAGGTGGTAATCGGAACGGTCATTCAAATGACTTTACGCGAAGTCGTAATTAATATAGGTTATAAATCTGAAGGTGTTGTCAGCTTAAATGAATTCCGTTATAATCCTAATCTGAAGATTGGTGATAAAGTTGAAGTATATGTTGAAAGCCAGGAAGATAAAAAAGGTCAGCTTCTTCTTTCACATAAAAAAGCCCGTGCTATTAATTCATGGGACAGGGTAAATGCTTCTCTTGAAAAAGACGAAATCATTACAGGTTACATCAAATGCCGTACTAAAGGTGGTATGATTGTAGATGTTTTTGGCATCGAAGCATTCCTGCCAGGTTCTCAGATTGATGTCAAACCTATCAGAGACTATGATGTTTTTGTAGGTAAAACAATGGAATTCAAGGTTGTAAAAATCAACCAGGAATTCAAAAACGTTGTTGTTTCTCATAAAGCTCTTATTGAAGCTGAACTTGAACAGCAGAAGAAAGAGATAATTGCAAAACTTGAAAAAGGACAGGTTCTTGAGGGAACTGTAAAAAATATAACGTCATATGGTGTATTTATCGACCTTGGCGGTGTCGACGGACTCATTCATATTACAGACCTTTCGTGGGGCAGAGTTAACCATCCTGAGGAAATTGTACAACTCGACCAGAAACTTAACGTTGTTATCCTCGATTTCGATGATGATAAGAAGAGAATTGCTCTCGGACTAAAACAGCTGACTTCACATCCATGGGATTCAGTCGATCCTAACATGAATATTGGTGACAAGGTCAAAGGGAAAGTTGTGGTTATGGCTGACTATGGTGCCTTTGTTGAAATTGCACCTGGCGTTGAAGGACTTATTCATGTATCTGAAATGTCATGGTCACAGCATCTGAGAAGCGCCCAGGAATTCCTGAAAGTAAGTGACGAAATTGAAGCAGTAATACTCACTCTCGACAGGAATGAAAGGAAAATGTCTCTCGGTATCAAACAACTTAAAGCCGATCCATGGCAGAATATCGATGAGAAGTATACTGTCGGTTCAAAACATACTGCTAAAGTAAGAAACTTTACAAACTTCGGAGTATTTGTTGAAATTGAAGAAGGTGTTGACGGACTGATTCATATTTCTGATCTTTCATGGACAAAAAAAATCAAGCATCCTGCAGAATTTACGGCAATTGATGCCGATATCGAAGTTGTAGTTCTTGAAATTGACAAGGAAAACAGACGTCTGAGCCTTGGACATAAACAACTTGAAGAAAACCCGTGGGATGTATTCGAGACTCTGTTCA
>PMIL01000113.1:1875-28514 GCA_003157075.1 Bacteroidales bacterium
ATGGCAAAGGTTGATGAAAAACTGATGTTCAAAGTAATAGAATTCAATAAATCAGCTAAGAAAATCATTGTTTCACACAGCCGTGTATTTGAAGATGAAAAGAAAGCTGCTGAGGCTCCTGTAAGCAAAGCTGAACCAGCTTCACCAAAGAAAACTGCAAGGAAACAGAAATCAGCTTCTGAAAAAACCACACTGGGTGATATCTCTCAATTAGCAGCTTTAAAAGAAGAAATGGAAGAANNATTAATTAAATTTAGGCTATCAAATTTCAAAATTATGGATTTCAATATTGAGAGCCGGAATAATAGCACTGTTATTCAGATACAGTCGGAAAAACTTGACACGCACATAGCCCCGGCACTTAAGTCGGAACTCGTGCTGGTTTCAGGAAAGGGTGAAAAAAACATCATCCTCGATCTCGAAAAATGTCAATATTGCGACTCCTCTGGTTTGAGTGCTATCTTAGTTGCCAACAGGTTATGTAAAAATGCAGGGGGCACATTCGTCCTTTGCGGACTTAATGAAGCTGTTGAACGACTTATTACCATTTCTCAGCTCGACACCGTACTTACAATCACAGGATCGGTTGAAGATGCTGAAAAAATGATATCTTAAATAAGATCGCTTTGCAGAATGCGATGAAAGTAACTATACTTGGTAGTAGTTCTGCATTGCCGACATCAGGAAGATATCCCTCCGCTCATGTGCTGACTGCACATGAGCGGTTATTTTTGATAGACTGTGGTGAAGGTACACAGATGCAACTCAGGAAAACGAAAATCAGATTTGCCAAAATAAATCATATCTTCATCAGCCATCTTCACGGCGATCATATTTTTGGTCTGTACGGCTTATTGTCAACCTTCAGCCTGATGGGCCGGGAAAACCCTGTGCATCTTTACGCTCCGGAAAAATATGAGAATATTCTTAAATCCCATCTGAATGATTTTGATATAAATCTCAGCTTTGATATTGTTTTTATCCCGCTTTCAGGAAAAGATCCGGTAAGGATACTTGACGATAAGTACCTTACTGTAACATCATTTCCTCTGCAGCACAGGATCCCTGCTTATGGATTCCTCTTCAGGGAAAAAATCACAGAAAGGAATATAATAAAAGAATGTATTGACAAATATCAAATTCCGCATGTACGAATACCTGCAATAAAAAAGGGAGAAGATTTCATAACCGCCGACGGCACTATTATAAAAAATGAGGAGATAACCCTACCTCCGCCAGCCCCTCTCTCATATGCCTATTGCAGCGATACAAAATATTTCAAACGGCTCGCTTCATTCGTAAAGGAGGTGAGCATGTTATACCATGAGACTACGTTTGATAAAACAAAAGACGACCTTGCTTTGATGACCGGACATTCAACTACACTCGATGCAGCAAAAACTGCTTTGAATGCGAATGTTCAAACCCTTATTATAGGCCATTTCTCAGCCCGTTATAAGAATATCGAACCATTGGTGGAAGAAGCGAGGACAATATTCCCTGAAACATACCCGGCAATCGATGGCCAAAGCTATGAGGTTGGAAATTTTACCGGTCGTTAATAAAAGAATTTCTATATTTGTGACCATTTAAAAAATATAATCGTTTGTTCTTGTTTTATCATTTTTACCCCCTTCCCAACCTTCCCCCACGGGGGAAGGGGCTGAAGCTAACATTTCCCCCTTGGGGGAAATTAGAAAGGGGGTAAATCGGTAACCATAAAAGAAATTCATGTTGTAAGGAATAAAGTTCAGAACAATGAATAATACAGTTAAAGCTCTTGTTTCAGTTTTAGTTTTGTTTTTTTTGATTTCCGGATGCTCTAAGAAATCATCAACCGAAGCTGACTATCCCATTCAGCCCGTGCCATTTACCGCTGTTAAACTGACAGATAATTTCTGGGCTCCCAGGATANNAAGGGGCGGCTCAACTGGTTGCTCGACTTAAAGAAGGTGGCAACTTCGGGGTAGCATCTTTTCCACCTTGGGGGAAATAAGAAAGGGGGGTAAAATAGTAATTAGAAAATTTGAATTATAATAAATTAAAGAATCAATCTCTTGCAGGAAAAAATTCTAATACTCGATTTCGGATCTCAGTATACACAACTGATAGCCAGAAGGATACGCGAAATAAATGTCTATTGCGAAATTTATCCTTTTAATCATTTCCCTTCTCCTGATGAAACTGTAAAAGGGGTCATTCTCTCAGGAAGTCCGTCTTCAGTCCGAGATAAGAATGCACCATTTCCCGACCTGTCTGATATAAAAGGCAAAATACCGTTGCTGGGCGTCTGTTATGGTGCTCAGTATCTTGTTCATAAATATGGAGGGGAGGTATTGCCATCAGGTATTCGCGAATACGGAAGAGCAAATCTTATTTCTGTTGATATTGATGATCCCCTGTTCACTGGAATTAATGAAGGTACCCAGGTTTGGATGTCCCATGCTGACACTATCGCCACAATCCCAGCAGGATATAAAATTACCGGATCGACAACTGATGTCAAAGCGGGAGCATTTCATGTTATTGGAGAAAATACCTGGGGTATACAGTTCCACCCTGAAGTGTATCATACAACTGACGGAACCCAGATTCTAAAGAACTTTGTGATAGGAATTTGCGGATGCACTCAGAACTGGACTCCCGATTCATTTGTAGGTTCAACTGTCGACAGTCTGAAAAAACAATTGGGCAACGATAAGGTGATCCTTGGCCTCTCAGGAGGTGTTGATTCTTCTGTAGCGGCGTTTCTGCTCCACAAGGCAATAGGTAAAAATCTGACCTGTATTTTCGTTGATAACGGTTTACTCCGAAAAAACGAATTTGGAAAAGTACTTGAATCATATCTCGGACTTGGGCTTAATGTTGTTGGTGTTGATGCATCTGACAGATTCCTTGATCAGTTGGAAGGGGTGAGTGATCCCGAAACAAAGAGGAAGATAATAGGCAGAGTGTTTATTGAGGTTTTTGACTCTGAAGCCAGAAAAGTTAAAGATGTTAAATGGCTTGCACAGGGTACAATATATCCTGACGTGATCGAATCAGTTTCTGTTAATGGACCGTCTGCAACCATAAAATCTCACCATAATGTAGGAGGTCTGCCGGAAAAAATGAATCTGAAAGTGGCGGAACCACTCCGGCTCCTTTTTAAAGATGAGGTAAGGAGGGTGGGGCATGCCCTGGGACTTCCTGATTTTATTCTTAAAAGACATCCATTCCCCGGTCCCGGATTAGCAATACGGTTGCTGGGTAAGATGACCCGGGAAAAACTTGAAATACTTAAAGAAGCCGATGATATCTTTATCGAAGGGCTGAAGAAAAATGGACTTTACGATTCTGTCTGGCAGGCCGGTGTAATTCTTCTTCCTGTTCAGTCCGTAGGAGTTATGGGCGATGAAAGAACTTATGAAAATGCGGTTGTTCTCAGGGCTGTTACTTCCACAGATGGAATGACTGCCGACTGGTCACATCTTCCGTACGACTTTCTTGGCTTCATCTCAAATGAAATCATTAATAAAGTAAAAGGAATCAACAGAGTTGTTTTCGATATCAGCTCCAAACCACCTTCTACCATAGAGTGGGAATAATGAAAATTAATTAATGAAACTATGAGAAGGGGAGAATAGGTGAAGGGGAGAAATGGTATTGTGCCGCTCCGTCAAAACTCAGTGCAACTCTGTGGTTACGAAAGAACATTAAGCACTATTAATTGTTGAAAGGTTATTAAGATTTGAAAATTTAAGTATGAAGAAATTATTAAACAAAACGGTATTTACAGTCTCATTATTCTTGATTTCATTAACTGCTTCATCGCAGGTTTTAAATGACGGAACATTTAAATTCGGCAGGACACTTAGTCTTATAGATGCATTTTATGTTGATTCAGTAAATCTTGATGCCCTTACGGAAAAGGCAATAGTTGAGGTATTAAAGAACCTGGATCCGCACTCAACTTTTATTACAGCAAAGGATGTTAAGGACATGAATGAACCTCTTAATGGCAATTTTGAGGGAATCGGAGTTCAGTTCAATATTCTGCGTGATTCAATCATAATAGTTGAACCATTAAGCGGCGGTCCTTCAGAAAAAGTGGGAATAAAGGCGGGTGACAGGGTACTTAACATTGATAAAGAAAAAGTTGCTGGCATAAGTATAACTACTTCCGGGGTACGCAAAAGGCTGATGGGACCAAAAGGTACGAAGGTAGATATAACCGTTTACAGGAAAGGATTGAAGGATCTTCTCGATTTTTCAATCATTCGTGATAAAATTCCAATTTTCAGCGTCGATGCGTCTTATATGCTTGACAAAGAAACAGGATATATCAAACTGAATAAATTTGCTGCTACCACCGAAAAGGAATTTTCAGATGCTGTTGCCGGTCTGAAAAAGAGCAATATGAAAAATATGGTTCTCGACTTAAGAGGAAATGGAGGAGGATATATGCTGGCAGCAACGGAACTCGCTGATAAATACTTCACTGATCAGAAGCTGCTGGTTTATCTTTCCGGGAGAAAAACTCCGAAACAGGAATTTAAATCAACTGGAAACGGGAGTCTGGCTTCTTCCAGGCTTGTGGTACTGACCGATGAGGGTTCAGCATCAGCAAGCGAGATCTTTGCAGGAGCGATGCAAGACTGGGACCGCGGAATTATTATGGGGAGAAGAACATTTGGAAAAGGGCTGGTGCAGAACGGATTCTATCTTACTGATGGTTCTATGATAAGACTTACTATAGCCCGTTATTATACTCCTACAGGAAGGTCAATACAAAGACCTTACAATGAAGGCTATGACAAGTACATGGAAAACTTCTATAAAAGATTCACAGATGGTGAACTAATGTCAGCTGACAGCATACATCTACCCGATTCGGTAAAATTTAAAACTCTGGTTAACAAACGTGTAGTTTATGGCGGAGGGGGAATTATGCCTGATGTCTTCGTTTCAGCCGATACTTCTTATAACTCTGCATACTTCAATAAAATTTATGCAAAAAACGTTCTCGTTGCCTTTACACTTGAATATTTTGACAGGAACCGGACCAAGCTGACCTCACAATATAAATCATTTACTGACTTCAAGACTAATTTTAAGTTCAGCGAAAATGACATAAAAGATTTTGTTGCAAAAGGTGAAGCGGAAGGCGTTAAATTCAATGAAGAACAATTCAATAAATCCAAAGATGAAATCCTGATGATAATGAAAGGGTATATTGCAAGCAACATATGGCAGAGTAATGAATTATATCAGGTTGTAAATGAAAACGATAAGTTGATTGATAAAGCTCTCAAACTTATTTCGGACAAGAAAAGCTATAATTCAATACTGGGTATTCAATAATCAGAGATCAATAAGCTTATAATGAAATTTGTAGCAAAGACTCTGTATGGACTTGAAAGAGTTCTTTCAGAAGAACTTATCAGTCTGGGAGCCGGTGATGTACAAATTGGTAATCGTGCAGTGCTGTTTAAAGGGGATATGAATCTTTTATACAGGGTAAATTACTGTGCCAGAACAGCTTTATCTGTACTCATGCCAGTTGCTGAATTCAGGATACGGACAAAAGATGATCTCTATAAGGGAGGATCGAAGATAGAATGGGATCAGTTTATGGATCCGGATGATACCTTTTCGATTGCAGCTGTTATTAATTCCCCTCATTTTGGACATTCTGGTTATGCAGGTCTTGTTCTGAAAGATGCTGTAGTTGATTATTTCAGGAATAAATCAGGGAGACGTCCCTCTGTTGATTCGGATGATCCCCGTATTCTCATCAATCTTCATATCAGCAATGACCTGGTTAGCATCTCACTTGACTCTTCAGTTGTTCCTTTGTTTAAAAGAGGCTACAGGCAGGAACAATCAATTGCACCCCTTAATGAAGTCCTTGCAGCAGGTATTATTCTCATTTCAGGATGGAAAGTATCGGCTGCTCTGACTGATCCTATGTGTGGATCAGGAACTATTCCCATTGAGGCCGGCATGATAGCCAGTAAAATTCCACCCGGGAAATTCCGTTCTTTCTTTGGATTTCAGCGATGGAAAGATTTTGATGAAGAGTCATTCGAAAAGATTAAACTTGAATGCAACAGTCAAATTATTTTGTCACCTGTAAAAATCTCCGGAAGCGATATTTCTGAGCAGGCTGTTCGGTACGCAAGGTCTAATGTAGAAAAAGCCGGAATGAGTGATTCTATTTCTCTTGAAGTGGCGGATTTTAAAAACCTCAGATCCATGGATGAGAATGGTTTCGTGTTTCTGAATCCTCCTTATGGACAAAGAATTCAACCTGAAGAAATTGACCTGCTCTATGGGATGATAGGTACAACACTGAAACATAATTTTCCGGGAACTACCACCTGGTTAATAACATCGAACAAAGAGTCGCTCAAACATGTCGGACTAAAGGCTAAAGAAAAACATACTCTGTTCAATGGAGCATTAGAATGCAGTCTGCTTAAATATGAGATGTATCAGGGTACTAAAAAAATGAAAGAGCCTGATGTCACTAAATAAGTGATATTGATCTAAACAAATAGGTACATTTATCAAAATATCAGCCATTAATTAAAAAACCTGAAAGAGGGATAGTTATATTTTGGTAACTTTATATTTTTATTATATTTGTTATCAGAAAACTTGATCTTATCTAAAATGAAGCTTAAATGAGCTTTAATATAGAGAATTATTTTTCAGACCTGTCTGACGGAAATACCATCCTTTACTATAAAGGCAATGTTGATTCGGATGTTATAAATAATATTCTCGACACTGTTGAGGATAAGATGGTCGTTGTTAATGAACAATCAAAACTCAGAAAAAAAGTCTATAATGTTCTGGTGGAAAGTCTCCAGAACTTATATCATCATGTAGACAGGGTTCCCGAAGATTTTGAAGATCAGACTGCTCAAAAATACGGATTGCTGGCTGTAAAAAAGGTCAGCGATGGATATAGAATTATTACAGGCAATTTTGTACATGCAGAAAACATAGAAAAGCTTGAAGAGAAAATCAAGCGGATCAACAGGTCAAGTCATGAGGAGATCAAAGAGTTATATAAGTTTATCTTGAATCACCAGAGAATTTCTGCTAAAGGCGGAGGTGGACTGGGCCTTGTCGATATAGCAAGGAAAACAGGTAATAAACTTGAATATTCATTTGTAGTATATAATAGAAATTATTCCTTTTTCTACCTTGATATTTTAGTCAATGAAGAAAATTAAAAACAACTTATAAATCTGAAAAATATGGAACCGATCAACATCGAAGGAACCGCAAAAACTCCTACAGTTAAATTTGATTCTGCAGAAGGTATTTTTGAAATCAAAGGACGTTCAATTCCAGAAAATTCAGTAGAATTCTATAAGCCTTTGGTGGACTGGCTTGATACATATAAAGAGGCCCCTCTGACAAAAACTGTTGTAAATATCCGTCTTGAATATTTTAACACAAGTTCATCAAAGTGTATCCTCGATGTATTCAAGAAACTTGAGGCTATTCATAAGGCTAAAAACGAGGTTGAAGTGAACTGGTATTATGAAGAAGATGATGAGGATATGCTGGAAGCAGGTGAGGATTATGAATCAATTATCAGAGTGCCCTTTAAAATGATTGAGATTGTTGAATAACTGATTATCCGGGCTAATCTGTCAGCTTTATTTTTTTCCCGGTAATATATTCAAGAAAATCGAGTCCCTTTTTAAGCAATCTGAAATAGAGAATTAGATACAAAAAGAGCGTCATAATCCAAAGAACAATCACATTGACAGTATAGGTGTCAACTTTCATCCCGAAAATCTGCTTTTCAGGAGCATAAAAATGCGCCAGAATCAGTTTATTTTTAGAATCCATGAATATCGGATCCAGTTTTTGCACCAGTTCCCCTTTATACACTATAGTTTTTGTAGTTTCATTCTTATCTTTAACAAACTCCTCCAGAGCCCTGTTGAAATATGTATCCCTCAACTTTAAAAAGTTTTTAAGATTATCGCCTGCCATATTCGATTTCAGAAGCTCTTTCCTATTGCTTGCATCATTATAAATATTGACATATAGTTTCCTTATCGCTTCAACATAAGTGATTGCTGCGGAAGCTATTTCAGGAGTTATTTTATCCGGTGTGATCTGATCAGCATATGCAAATCCGATCCCCGGAGTCAGGGTAAGTTGTTTCCTTATTTCGTTTGACACAAGAAGCAGGTCATCCTTAAACTCATTGCTTTTTACTCCTTTTTCAAGATCATTTACAATATTGTCAAGTGCTCCTTTTACCTCAACATTCCAGTAGTCTTTCTTAAAGGATGCCTTACTCATCTCCTTTTCAAACGGATAAAAAGACCTTTCATAGTCATTATAAATGAACTGATTAACTGCAAGAGCCTCATAGCCCCATCTTGCAGTGATGAACTCCCCGTACACAGGAATAGACACAGGAGAGGATATATCCGGATTCAGCTTCTCAAATTTTACAAGTACTCCGCTTAAAATTATCTGTGGAATAACCAGGAAAGGGATTAAAATATAGATGGTTACAACAGTCTTAAAACTGTCGGATATAACCAGCCCAAGCATATTTGCGCCTGCCCAGCAAGTGAACAGGACTAACCAGTACTCGAACATCATCCCTTTGATTTCAGTTATCCCGTTGCCGACTAGTACAAATGTGAAAGCCTGAATGGCCGATATCCCAAACTGCACAAAAACTTTTGAGATCAGATAGCTGTTCCAGCTGAGGTTAAGAAAAGCTTCTCTTTTTAGAATCTTTCTGTCTTTTATTATTTCTTCGGCACTGACCGTAAGTCCCATGAAAATAGCCACGATAACCGACATGAAAATATATATCGGGAGGTTGCTGTTATTAAAAAGAGTGTAGTGAGGATTTTTTACGCTTTCATCAAAATACCTTATCAGAAAAGCTAGAAAAAAAGCGAGTACGGGTGCCTCCAAAAGTGTAATCAGCAGATATTGTGTGTCTGAAACCTTTGCCAGAATATCACGTTTTGCAAAAACCACAAACTGCTTAAATCTATTTGGAGTTTTAAAATTTATTTCCGGTAGGGGTCCTCCCGATTCTCTTTTATCTTCTTTTTTATCCTTCTTATACAAATTGCTCCAGTCCGCCGGTGAAATTCTGCGTATATCAGTAGGCTGCCCGCTCTCGGTGAATACTTTGGTTTCTACAATATTGAATATCTGTTCAGGATTCACATTTCCGCATACATAACATTCACTCTCATTGTAATTTGCCTGTTCAATTTTCCTTTTGAAGTATTGAATTGAATCAACAGGATTGCCATTATAAATTAAATATCCGCCGGTATCCAGGATAAGAAGCCTGTCAAACATCTTGAAAATCTCGGATGAAGGTTGATGGATCACTATAAAGAGCACTTTGCCCTTTCTGGCAAGTTCCTTTAGCAGGTCGAGGATATTTTCAGAGTCGCGTGATGATAAGCCGGAAGTCGGTTCATCGAGGAACATTATCGCCGGTTCGCGTATAAGTTCAAGAGAGATATTTAATCTTTTTCGTTGTCCGCCGCTTATTTTCTTGTTAAGCGGATTGCCAACCTGAATATTTCTTATCTCATAAAGACCAAGATTCTTCAGAACACTATCGACTTTTGCAACAATATCTTCCTCAGATAAATTATCGAAGCAAAGTTTGGCATTAAAATAAAGATTCTGGAAGATTGTAAGTTCTTCAATGAGCAGATCATCCTGTGATACATATCCGATCAGCCCCTTGATTTTTTCTTTATCCTTATGAATGCTAATGCCGTTTATAAGTACTTCCCCATCAAATGGATCACATGAGCCGTTCAGAACACCGAGAAGTGTCGATTTTCCGGCTCCGCTGGCACCCATGATACCGACCATCCTTCCCGATTCCGCCTTGAAGCTCATGTGGTGTATTCCTACTGTTCCGCTTTTGAACCGGAATTCAAGGTTATTAACCTCATATATTACCCGGGAGGCTTTGAAATCCTCTTTCAGGAACTGCATTGTCACATCCCAGTAATAAATAGGTATGATTTTGTATCCTTTGATTGATGAACCCTGACTGAATGGATAAACCTTATCCTCCTGAAGAAGCTGTCCGTTCATCGACAATTCACCTGAATCAACAAACCTGACAAAGTATTTGCTTACGGATGGTACATAAAGAATCCAGATATGCCCTTTCAGAAGATCTCGGTAAGCATGTTTTGCCTCTTTGTGGTTAAAATTCTTAATTCCGTTTATTATTAACAGATTGGAAGTTGGGGGTATTTTTAAAAAAGAATTCAGAACAAAACCTTCTATCAAGGTATATTCCTGTGTTGTAATATTTAAGCCTTCAGCAAGTGTACTGATAAATCCCAACTCCAGCTGACTGACCTCCTGTCTGCCTGATTTGCAGAATTCCAGTACCTGAATTACAACTACTATTCGCTGTTCCTGATCGAGCTGACCCTGCTCATTGATCTCATTGCAGAGTTTTCTTATCCTTATTGCAATGGCCCCTTCACGCCTTTCTTCAGTGCTCTTTTCCAGCTTTTTCCTGGCTTCATCAAATTTTTCATCATAAGTGGAGAGATATTTGTTTACAAGTTCCTGGTTGAGCAACCGCTTGAGAAAGGCTTCAACAACACCTCTTCTTTCTTTGGCATTGCTCTTAGGCTTGGCAATAATAGCAAACAATTGCATCAGAGTCTCCAGAATCTTCTCACTCATAATAAAGTACTCTTATAAATCAGGCTTTGAAGTTATGAAATTAGTTATTTGGGACAAAAAATCCTAATTATTGTTTTTTGGAATAAGATATGTTTAGCTTATTATTTCCTTTTTAGGTTTTGAACTCACCCCAGTGGCCCCCTCTCTACAAGCAACTACCCTTTATACATAACGTTAAATCATTGAGATTTCCTACTTGCACTTTTATTCAAAATAATGATTTAATTATCAGACAATTAATTACTTAGGAAAACAGNNATTAAACAAATTTTCGAAAATATTATTATACGAAAAGATGTGTAAAGGGTAGTTTACTTGTTTAGAGGGGAAGGGGGCGAGTCTGCGAGAAACAAAAGGTAAATCTACCTCTTTTTCTTCTCTACCGAAAACCCGAATTTGCCGATAAGGTTACCCGTTTCATAATACTTACCATGGGAGTAACAAATTGGAATTGACTCATTTAGCTTGAAAAGACCGGTTTTTTCATCAATATATTTTTCATCAGCGTTAACAGCAACTACCTCAGATATAAACATGTGGTGTGATCCCAGCTCTCTGATTTCCTTAACAACACATTCTATGTTTACAGGTGATTCTTTAATCATAGGTGCTTTTATTTTAGAGGAAGGAACAGGGGTAAGTTTCATTTCAGTAAACTTTTTATGATCTTTTCCTGACTTTACTCCGCACCAGTCTGCCGCAAAGGCAAGCGATTTGGTTGTCAGATTTATTACAAAGTCACCATTATTTTTAATGATATTATACGAATGCCTGCCAGGTCTCACCGAGATATAACACATTGCCGGATCAGTGCATATAGTGCCTGTCCAGGAAATTGTTATGATATTATATTCTTCAGGAACCGATCCGCAGCTCACCATTACTGCCGGTAAAGGATAAATCATCGTACCTGGTTTCCATAAAACTTTACTCATAATTAAGAATTTGCGTAAATATAAGCAAAGATTCAGATCTATAAACTCTGTGAACGGCGAAGCCCTCGACGAAGTCAAACCCTGTGCTACTATGTGTCACTCTGTGTCACACTATGTAAGTTCTTATTATTTTAATTACACAGAGGTTCACAGAGGGTTCACAGGGGACCACAGAGAAATTCGTCCTGTTTTGTCAGTTTGACACAATAGGTTGATAATAAGATGCCAAAACGACAATAAATAATACTGGCAGCAATTTTGCAGAACAAAAGTCAAACATAACGATATGAATTTAAATAATTTCACATTAAAGGCTCAGGAATCGGTACAAAAAGCTTTCAACATTGCCAGTGCAAAAGGTCAGCAGGCTGTCGAGTGTGCACATATCCTCAAAGGCGTGATGAGCGAGGCTGAGAGTATTACAAATTTCTTGTTCGGGAAATTGGGTGTCAACCCTGCAACTCTTGAAAAAGAAATTGATAGCCTTATTGATTCATATCCAAAGGTCTCAGGTGCAGATTCATATGTTTCGTCATCAGTATCTGAGGCATTCAGGAAGGCAAATGAACACGCTGCCAGGATGAAAGATAAATTTGTATCCTCAGAGCACTTGATTATGGGGATCCTTGAAACTGACGATAAGACAGCAAGGATATTAAAGGATTCCGGTGTGACAATGAAAGATCTTAATGCTGCTGTCATCGAACTCAGAAAAGGAGCTACTGTCGAAAGCCAGACATCAGAGGATACCTATGATTCACTCAACCGCTTCGCCGTCAATCTTAATGAGAGGGCCCGTTCAGGAAAGCTTGACCCGGTTATAGGACGCGATGAAGAAATCAGACGAATACTCCAGATCCTTACTCGCCGCACAAAAAATAATCCACTGTTGATCGGGGAACCAGGTGTTGGTAAAACAGCTATAGCTGAAGGCCTGGCTCACAGGATAATCAGAGGTGACGTTCCTGAAGATATTAAATCGAAGATCATTTATTCACTCGATATGGGAGCTCTCATTGCAGGAGCAAAATATAAGGGGGAATTTGAAGAAAGATTGAAATCGGTTGTAAACGAAGTTATTGGATCAAATGGTGAGATAATACTGTTTATTGACGAGATACATACACTTGTAGGTGCCGGAAAATCTGAAGGAGCAATGGATGCTGCCAATATACTTAAACCTGCACTTGCCAGGGGAGAACTCAGAGCTATTGGGGCTACCACATTAAGCGAGTACCAAAAGTATTTTGAAAAAGACAAAGCTCTCGAAAGAAGATTCCAGGTAGTTATGGTTGATGAACCCGATAGAACTGATACCATATCTATACTCAGAGGTATCCGCGAAAAATATGAAACGCATCATAAAGTTATCATAAGGGATGAAGCGCTAATTGCAGCGGTCGATTTGTCTACAAGATACATAACCGATCGTTTCCTCCCTGATAAGGCTATCGATCTTATTGATGAAGCTGCATCGCGCTTAAGGCTTGAGATGAATTCTGTTCCGGAGGAAATTGATGAAGCGGAGAGAACGATAACCCGCCTTGAGATTGAGAAGGAAGCATTGAGAAGAGACGGGGATACAGTTAAGGTAAATAAAATATCGCGTGAACTCGCTGATATGCAGGCTAAAAGAGATGAGCTGAAAGCCGGGTGGAAATCTGAAAAAGAGATGATTGATAAGGTACAGGTAAAAAAAGAGGCAGTTGAATCTCTCCGGTTTGAAGCGGACCAGGCTGAAAGAAGCGGCGACTACGGAAGAGTAGCCGAAATACGGTATGGAAAAATCATTGAACTTGAAAAGGAAATATCTGATCTTAAAAGTCTTATAGAAAAGAAAAGGACTAAAGGCTCTCTGATTCAGGAGGAGGTCAGATCGGAAGATATAGCTGCAATAGTTTCAAAATGGACAGGCATACCTGTATCCAGAATGCTTGAAAGTGAAAAAGAGAAATTATTAAAACTTGAATCTGAATTGCACAAGAGAGTAGTTGGTCAGGATGAAGCTATAACAGCTGTAGCTGATGCGGTTCGAAGATCCAGGGCCGGATTGCAGGATCAGAAAAAACCTTTGGGGTCATTTATCTTTATCGGAACTACAGGCGTAGGAAAGACTGAGCTGGCAAGAGCTCTGGCAGGATTTCTTTTTAATGATGAGAATCTGTTAACCCGGATAGACATGTCAGAGTATCAGGAACGGCATTCAGTATCACGACTTATCGGGGCCCCTCCCGGATATATTGGATATGATGAAGGAGGACAACTCACTGAGGCTGTGAGGCACAAACCTTATTCTGTAGTGCTTCTTGATGAAATTGAAAAGGCTCATCCCGATCTCTTTAACCTGCTTCTTCAGGTTCTTGATGAGGGCAGACTTACAGATAATAAGGGCAGAACAATTAACTTCAGAAATGTCATTATTATTATGACATCAAATCTGGGTTCTGAGATTATCAGAGACAGAATGGATAAATTTGATAATAAGATGCCGGAAAAGGAAGAAGAGCTTCTTAGGAAAGAGCTTTTAACATTATTAAGGAAAACACTCAAACCTGAATTCCTTAACAGGATAGACGAAATTGTAATGTTTAAACCGTTAGACAGGGACCAGATTAAACAAATTGTGAAAATTCAGCTGTCCGGAATCGAGCACATGCTTGCCGGCTATCAGCTGAAATTAGAAGTAACTGACGATGCGATCGACTGGCTGGCGGAAAAAGGCTATGATCCTCAACTCGGGGCCAGACCGGTCAAAAGACTTATTCAGAAAGAGATAGTAAATGAATTATCAAAAGAAATTATAGGGGGCACTGTTTCCAAGGAAGATATAATAATAGTGGATGCTGCAGATGGTCACCTTACTTTCAAAAAGGGATCTGAATGAGGAGTACATCATTTAAATGATTTTATACAGGAATCAAGATCAGAATAGATCTGGAAAACAGTTTGAAGATGCAAAGTCTCGAACAACTCAGATACCCGTGGCTCTGCATTCGCAAATTTAAGAACACCATAATTGCTTCTGGATGCTTTCATTACGGATAGAAAACATCCAAAGCCGGAACTGTCGACATACTCAACACCTTTCAGATCAATTATTACTTTTGAATTTGAATTATCAAGAACTTTCAGAATACCATCTCTGATCTCATCAACTATCAGTGCATTTATTTTGTTGACAGTGAAGGATACAATGTCGATTTTATCATTTTTTTCAATGATGATCATCAATTGTTTTTTAACCTGTTTCTGATTATCTCATCGAGTTCTTTTATGGCCTCCTGTGTGTCATTTTTAAATCTCTCAATATAGGATTCATAAACCTGTGGTTCTTTGCCATCCCTGGCCTGAAGCTCAAATGTTTTTAGCATATCTGCCAGTTCATTGATCCCCATAATAGAAACTGATGATTTAGCCTTATGGGCCAGCAATCCAAGAGACTTATAATCCTTAGATTCGAGAAATGATCTCATCTCGTTATATATCTCTACCGATTGTTCCTTGAAAATGAGAGCCAGTTCACTAATGATTCCGGTGTCTCCTCCTGATACAGAATCAAGATATTCCATTTTTATAAATTTGTAATCCATGATTGTAATCAAGATAAAATTTGTTAGCCGTTCAAAAAAATACTAACAAATATAATAAATTAATGGTTTTAAGCTGACAGGTGTCTCTCTTATTAAAGAAGGAGGTTTTTTACATAAAGGAAATTAGTGCTACTTTTATGGATATAAAAACCAGATTTTTATGCGGTGTTTTATCAACTATTTTATAACACTATCACTTCTGAGTTCTTTAGTTCTGGATGCACAAACTGATGTTACAATCCGGCGAAGGGATTTTAAAAATGATAAGCCGGGATACGATGAAGCATGGAAACATATCATTAATGGCAATAACTATTTTGGAAAAAAAGTTGTCAGGTACACTGATGCATACAATGAATATTTACAGGCTCTGGTCTATAATAACTCAAATGCCGAATTAAATTATAAAACAGGAGTATCAGCACTTTTTTCTGATAAAAAGGAGGATGCTGCAGGGTTTTTACTGAAAGCTTTTGAAATAAACCAAAATGTTGCCGAAGATATACTTTTACTTACTGGAAAAGCACTGCAATATGCAGGAAGATTTCCTGAGGCTATAGAGAGGTTCACAGGATATCTTAACTCCGCGGAAAAGAAAAGTAAGAAGAATATCTTACTGGCACGGAAATATATTGATGAGTGCTATTCTGCTATAATTGTAACAAATGATACACTGAGAGTATCAATTGAGAATGCCGGGCCAAATATTAACTCAATCGCTGATGACTATTCAGAGGTTTTAACTGCAGACGGGAAAACAATGTATTTCGCATCAGGAAGACAGCTTCCAGATTCTGCTACCCGTAATTATGATTCAAAATCTGATGATAATATTTATGTTTCAAATCAGGTCTCAGATACCTGGACATCTGCTGTTTCTGCAGGTAAAAAACTTACAACAAAATTGATTGACAGACCTCTTTATATAAATGCAACGAATGACATAATATATATTTATACTGGTAGTTCAGGTAAAGGAGATATAAAAATGTCAGTTAAAAAGAGAGGTAGATGGAAAACTCCTTTTGAAATTCCTTATAAAATAAATACCAAAGGTTCAAAAACTTCTTTCACAATAAGTCCTTCCGGAAATGAGATTTATTATGTCACTGATAATTCTAAGAATAATATCGGGGGGAAAGACATATGTTTTATAGTGAAGACCAGCGGCCGCAGGTGGTCAAAACCCAGAAATGCAGGGAGACTGATAAATACAATTTATGATGAGGAGTCTGTAAGATTTTCAAAATCAGGCGATACGCTCTGGTTCAGTTCAGAAGGGCATAATTCTATTGGAGGATTTGACATATTTTATAGTATCAGGGATAAAAACGGAGCCTGGGATACTGCAAAAAATGCCGGTTATCCGATTAACACACCATGGGATGAGATCTTTTACTATCCTTCCCCGACAGAGGACAGCTCATTTTATTTTGTTTCAAATCGTTCCGTAGGATTTGGCGGATTTGACATCTACAAGGGGCAGATATTGCCGCCTGTCGTACTCACTCTCCCTCCTGAACCTCCACAGGAACCGGTTGTAAGTCAGGACACTGCTGTAATGGTGGAAGAGGATACACTTTCTCTACCTGTTGTTCCTGCTCTAACGCAGGAGCAGGCCGTGAGCCTCATCGGAAAAGTAAGCGATTCTGAAACAGGAGAGCCCGTATTGGCAAAAATTGACCTGAGGGATATTTCTGAGGATGTGGTTGTGGGCACTACTACAAGCTCGTATACAGATGGCTTTTATAAGATAAAACTGCCGTTAAAAAAATCTTATATGATCGATCTCAGAGCAACTGGATTTTTATCCGATACCCGACGCATTGATGTTCCTGATAATTGGCCGAAAGATGTTTATAACCTGAATGTCGACTTGATTAAGGTAAAGATTGGCAAAAAAGTTGTTCTGAAGAATATACTTTTTGAATCCGGAAATTCAGTGCTTTCTGACGGTTCGTATACAGAACTGGAGAGATTGTTGAATATAATGACTGAAAATAGTCAGGTAAAAATTGAAATATCAGGACATACTGATAAAACTGGAACAGAGTCTCTTAACTTGATACTTTCAGAAGCCAGGGCAAAAACAATTGTTGAGTACCTGGTTGAGTGTGGTATCGACAGTTCACGTATAAATTTCAAAGGTTATGGTTCGTCACAGCCAATTGCTGACAATGCTTCTGCAGAAGGGCGTGCTAAAAACAGGAGGGTAGAGTTTAAAATCCTTGAAATCTGATAATCATCAGATATTTTATGAAATCTATTTATTTGCTTTGCAAGAAATAGTTAATTGTGAATATTGTTTATTTATAATAAACCAAGCTAAGCCAAGCTTATATGAAAAATACTCCATTTGTCAAATTTCACGAGAAAGCGGGCGCAAAAATGATTCCATTTGCCGGATATAATATGCCTGTGGAATACGTTGGTATTAACGAAGAACACCTCACGGTAAGGAATAGAGTAGGGGTTTTTGATGTTTCCCATATGGGTGAATTCTGGGTCACCGGTCCATCTGCTACAAAATTTCTTCAGTACATTACTTCCAATGATATTTCAGCTCTTTTTGATGGTAAAATACAATACTCATGTTTTCCGAATGGACAGGGAGGAATAGTTGACGATATTCTTGTGTACCGATTTACTTCTCAAAAATTTCTTCTTGTAGTAAATGCTTCTAACATCGATAAAGACTGGAAATGGTGTGTAGGTAATCTCGATAAGTTCAATATGAAAGAAGGGGAGGAGCTGGTTAATGCTTCAGATGGCATTGCACAACTTGCTATTCAGGGACCCTTTGCGCTTAAGGCCATGCAAAAACTTACCAAAACTTCTGTGGAGGATATGGAATTTTACACATTCAAGGTCATCGAATTTGCAGGCATTAAGGATGTAATATTCTCCGCAACAGGTTATACCGGAGCAGGAGGTTGTGAGATTTATGTTAAGAATGAGGATGGTCCAAAACTGTGGGATGCAGTATTTGAAGCAGGTAAAGAATTTGACATAAAACCTATCGGGCTGGGCGCCAGGGATACACTGCGGCTTGAGATGGGCTTCTGTCTGTATGGCAATGATATTAATGATCAAACTTCACCCATTGAAGCAGGATTGGGATGGATTACAAAATTCACCGGTGCCAAGGAATTTATTGACAAGAAATTTCTGCTGAAACAGAAAGAAGATGGTGTAGAAAAAAGACTGAAAGGATTTGTAATGATCGACCGGGGAATTCCCCGGCAGCATTATGAAGTTGTGAATGCCAAAGGTCAGACAATTGGTGAAGTAACCTCCGGAACCATGTCACCTATGATGAAACAGGGAATTGGAATGGCTTACCTGATAAGCGGATACTGGAAAAAGGATTCTGAAATATTTATCAGGATCAGGAACAAAGATCTGAAAGCGAAGATTGTTACTTTGCCCATCTATAATGCCAGCATATAGACGATAAATTCATACAGGATGCTGGTGCGGATTTGCAATCCGTGCCAGCATTTCAACTAACTTTTATGGCACGGATTGCAAATCCGCGCCAGCGACGCATATAAAATTAAATATGGAGAAAAGAAATCTGGAAACATGTTTCTCACCAGCTTTATTTGAAGCTGATTTACACAGAGACTCTATAGTAGTTATTATTGATATTCTTCGGGCGTCATCTGCCATCTGCACCGCATTTGAAAATGGTGCCGCTTCTATAATTCCTGTTTCAGAGGTTGAAGAGGCAATGGATTATAAGAAGAAAGGATTTCTGGTTGCTGCCGAGCGAGACGGCTTTGTTCTGGATTTTGCAGATTTTGGTAATTCTCCGTTTAATTTTACCAAGGAGAAAGCAGAGGGCAGGACTATTGTTTACAGTACGACAAACGGGACAGGACTTATCAATCTGACCTCATCTTCGTATATGACAGTAATCGGGTCTTTCCTTAATTTCAGCGCACTTACTAAATGGCTTTTAAAGCAGGATAGAAATGTATTGCTGCTTTGCGCGGGTTGGAAAAACAGATTTAATATTGAAGATACGGTTTGTGCAGGAGCAATTGCAGAAACTCTGATGAACAGTAATCAATTCTTGACTATTTGTGATTCGACTTATGCAGCCATTGACCTCTGGTCACTGGCGCAACCCGATATTGCAGGGTATATTGAGAAGGCTGCTCAACGATCGCGTCTGAGAAATAAAAAGCTTGATGATTGCATTCAATTCTGTCTTACTCCCGACTATACCGATAAAATACCATTTATGAAGAACGGGGTGCTTATTGATATTATGAGTATTAAGGGTGAATTCTAATAAGTTGTGACAGGGTCAGAGGAGGCTGTTCGCTGCGGCGAACCACCATCTCTGACTCCAGACCTCAAAAAAACAATAGCATTCCGAATGAAGCGAGGCGGAATGAGGAATCTCCTGATTCTGTAACAGGTTTTTCATTATACTCCTGATTTTTGTATATTTTTGTATAATGTTGATTAAAAGTTAACCATTACTAATTATAAAAAGTCATTAATGAAAAAACATAATTTTTATGCCGGTCCGTCAATTCTGCCTCAATATACAATTGATAAGACAATAGAAGGAATAAAAGATTTTGCAGGTACGGGTTTATCTGTACTTGAGATATCCCACCGTAGCAAGGAATTTGTTGCATGTGTAAACGACACAATAGCCCTTTTTAAGGAACTGCTCGATATTCCGTCAGGATATCATGTATTGTTTTTGGGTGGCGGCGCAAGCCTGCAATTTGCAATGATACCGATGAATCTCCTGAATAAGAAATCTGCCTATCTGAATACTGGTGAATGGGCCACAAAAGCTCAGAAAGAAGCAAAATTGTTCGGTGAAGTCGTTGAAGTAGCTTCTTCCAAAGACAAGCTCTTTAACTTCATTCCTAAGAATTATACCATACCGGCAGATGCTGATTACTTCCATATTACAACCAACAATACTATTTACGGAACTGAGTTAAAGAAAGATCTAGATGTAAAAATACCGCTTGTAGCAGATATGTCGTCAGACATATTCAGCAGACCTGTTGATGTTTCAAAATATTCAATTATTTATGGTGGTGCCCAGAAAAATCTGGCTCCTGCCGGGGTAACTTTTGTGATAGTTAAAGAAGACGTACTAGGTAAAGTAAATCGCCCGATTCCGTCGATGCTTGATTACAGGGTACATATAAAAGGTGAGACTATGTACAACACCCCTCCGGTGTTTGCAATATTTGCCGCACAGCAGACACTTACATGGCTGAAAAATCTGGGTGGTGTCAGAGCTATACAGAAAAAAAACATTGAAAAGGCCGGAATTTTATACGATGAGATTGAAAGGAATAAACTATTTGTTCCCACAATTGCCGATCCGGAGGACAGATCTCTGATGAATATTTGTTTCATTATGGCTCCGGAATATAAAGAACTTGAAAAATCATTCGCCGAATTTGCAAAGTCAAAAGGGATGCTTGGTATCGAAGGTCATCGTTCCGTTGGCGGATTCAGGGCTTCTACGTATAATGCTCTTCCAAAGGAAAGCGTTTTAGCACTGGTTGATTCAATGAAGGAATTTGAATCAAAGAACTGAATTATCTGACGGCTGAACCTATTACACACTTTCTGTATCAATATGTAAATTATTGAAAGTATGAAAATCCTGATTGCCACAGAAAAACCATTTGTCCCTCTAGCTATAAGACAGATCAGGGAAGTTACTGAAGCTGCAGGTTTCAATCTTGTATTACTTGAGAGCTATACAGATAAATCCGAACTTTTGGAAGCGGTATCGGACGTTGATGCTGTGATTGTCAGAAGCGATAAGATCACATCAGAAGTCCTCGATTCTGCTAAAAAGTTAAAAGTGGTTGTCAGGGCAGGTTCAGGATATGATAACATCGATATAGCATCATGTACAGCGCATAATGTGGTAGCCATGAATACTCCGGGGCAAAATTCCAATGCGGTTGCCGAGCTTGCATTTGAACTTTTGCTTTACCAGATAAGAGGAGGATTTACAGGCAAGTCAGGAACAGAGCTTCGAGGTAAGACCATTGGTCTCCACGCTTTCGGAAATGTCGGGAAATATGTTGCTGATATTGCTCGTGGATTCGGTATGGATATTTACGCTTACGATCCTTTCGTAAGTGAACGAGTGATGAAAAATAATGGAGCTAAACAATGTATTAACATACAGGAGCTTTATCTGAAATGCCAGTACATTTCGATTCACATGCCAAGTAATGCTATAACAAGTAAATCAATCGGGTATGACCTCTTGAGGAAAATGCCGCAAAATGCAGTACTTGTTAATACGGCCAGAAAGGAAGTTATTGATGAGGAGGGTCTGCTGAAGATATTTGCAGAGCGTTCCGACATTAGTTATCTGTCTGATATTGAGCCTGATTGTAAGAATACTTTTGAAGAAAAATATCAGGGTAGATTCATTTTTACTTCAAAAAAAATGGGGGCACAGACCGAAGAATCAAATATCAATGCAGCAGTAGCTGCAGCGAGACAAATAATTGATTACTTCAAGAATGGTAAAGAAAAATTCAGAATAAACAGGTTATAGTTAAAATAATTATAAAAAATGGCTGTTGTTAAACCTTTCAGGGGATTGAGGCCTCTCCGTGCACTGGCAAAAGACCTGGCTTGTCTGCCATACGATGTAATGAATGCCGGTGAAGCGAAAAAGATGGCTAAAGGAAAAGAGTGTTCGCTTCTTCATATAACCAGGTCAGAGATAGATCTTCCTGCAGACATTGATACCCATTCCGACCAGGTCTATGATAAATCGGTTGAGAATTTCAGTAAATGGCAGCAGAAAGGATGGCTGGTTCAGGACACTGATCCGCACTTTTATATATATGCACAAACCATGAAAGGACGTACCCAGTTCGGCATTGTCGGTTGTGCATCTGTTGATGACTATCTCAATGGAGTTATTAAAAAACACGAACTTACTCGTCCTGATAAAGAACAGGATCGTATGATTCATGTTCGGGTCAATAATGCGAATATTGAACCTGTTTTCTTTACATATCCTGCTGTAAAAGAGATTGATGAGATAGTTAATAATATTGTTTCCAGCAAAGAGCCTGAGTATGATTTTGTAGCAGAGGATGGGTTTGGTCACCATTTCTGGGTGATAAAGAATCCTGAAACGAACAGATTGATTGAAAAGCTTTTTGCGAAGAAAGTGCCGTTTACTTACGTTGCTGACGGCCATCACAGAACAGCAGCAGCAGCTCTGGTTGGTAAAGAAAAAAGGGATAATAATCCGTCACATACAGGTAAAGAAGAATATAATTTTTTCCTTGCAGTACATTTTCCTGCCGATCAATTAAGGATAATTGACTATAACCGCACTATTAAAGATCTTAATGGACTCACACCAGGACAATTATTAAAGAGATTAGAAAAAGGATTTGTTATAGAGGAAAAAGGTAAGAGAAGCTACAGACCAAAGAAACTTCATAACTTTTCTATGTATTTTGATGGCAAATGGTTCAGTCTTACTGCCAGACCAGGAACTTTTGATGATAATGATCCGATTGGAGTCCTTGACGTTACGATACTCACAAATCAGATACTCAGCCCTATATTGGATATTCAGGATTTAAGAAGATCAAAACGTATTGATTTTATCGGAGGAATCCGTGGTCTGAGTGAACTTAAGAAAAGAGTTGACAAGGGTGAAATGAAAATTGCATTTGCGCTTTTCCCTGTCTCAATGAATCAACTTATTACTATTGCCGATTCAGGTAATATCATGCCTCCAAAATCAACATGGTTTGAACCCAAACTTCGCAGCGGACTGGTGATTCATTTGCTTGACTGATAATTATATAAACGATTTTATCCTCCTTTTTGAAGTAGGAGTACCCCAAAGGGGAAGGTGGTTGGTTTCTTAATAAGCGACACCATCCTTTGGCATGGATTGCAAATCCGCGCTAGCAATAGGTTAATGGATTTCGGTTTTTTACTACTTTTGAATTGTAATCAAAAAATTATATGCCGGATATTGCCAACAATATTGCTTATCTGAAATCACAGCTTCCTGCATCGGTCAGCCTGGTTGCAGTCTCGAAAACAAAACCTGTAAGCGATATTGAGCTGGCCTACAATACAGGGCAGAGAATTTTCGGGGAAAACAGGGTACAGGAGCTTCTTAATAAAAAAGACTTGCTTCCATCAGATATTGAATGGCATCTTATTGGGCACCTTCAGACCAATAAAGTAAAATATATAGTTCCTTTTATCAGTATGATTCAATCAGTTGATTCATTTAAACTATTGTTTTCTATTGATTCTGAAGCTCAAAAGATAAACAGGGTGATCGATTGCCTTCTGCAGATACATATAGCCAGGGAGGAGACAAAATTCGGATTTTCAATGTGTGATCTGTCTGATTTTCTACAGAAAGAAGATGTTGCTCTTATGAGGAATATCAGGATTTGCGGGGTGATGGGTATGGCTACTTTTACATCTGATACAGGTCAGGTTAAAAATGAATTCGCATTTCTGAGAAAATGTTTCAATTCCCTGAAGGATAGCTTCTTCAATGAGAGTTCCGATTTCAGGCAGATTTCTATGGGAATGTCGGGAGATTTTGAACTGGCAATTGACGAAGGTAGTACAATGGTCAGGATCGGGAGTCTTATCTTCGGCGAAAGATAGTTGGCTTATTTTAAAAAATCTTATCTCTCAAGGATCGAAATCAGCTCAAGTGTTAATGTTGATTTTTCATTTAACAGAGGAAAAGGGTTCTCTTCAATCAGCTTTTTCACCTCACTTCTTTTCTTTTTGCTCAATTCGTGAACGGACTCTTCAATGACTGTAAGGCATTCAATTGCAGTTACATAATCTCCCTGAAGAAAAACTTTTGCAAGGTCAATAGAATAATCCGAATAATTAAGTCCCGACTGCCAGCAGGATGATACCAGCATACTAACCGTATCGGGTTTCCATTCTTTTCGTATTTCATTTATAACTTCTTTACAAGCCGACTGATCCTTTAAATCATTCATAAAACCGGCAATTGATTTTCTAACCTGCATATCATTGGTTTTATCATAAAATGATGTTAGAAGCCCTATGGCTCCTTCAAATGGTTTTTCCTGACGAAGCAATTCAATGGCCTCGGTTATTACAATATTTTCATCATTATTAAGTACCTCTATAAGCTCTTTGACCTTGTTCTCTGATTTTATCATCGTCCTGATAATTTTGGCACAAAGTTATAAATACCAGCAATTAGTTAAAGCTGTCTTTGAAAAATAAAAATATTATACTAATTTAGTCGTGAATTAGGTATGACAATTAAATATTTAGATCATGAATAAAAAACATGGAATTTGTTCAAAAATTCTTATAGTAGTTTTAATCTTTGTAAGTCTGCTTATTGGCTGCAAATCGGGAGGGACTAAAGCAACTAAGGAAGAAGTTACCGTAAATACTCCAAAAGATAACACAGCCGTTGTTGAAGATATAAAGCAAGCTGAAAAAATATTTAATGCTCTGCCTTCGCCTCTTGAGTCAGCCATGCTTATTAAATCAGCCGGAGCACGATTTGATGCTTCTCTGCTCAACCCGGTAGGTAATGGCAATAGTTATGTAACGAATAAAAGTATGGCTCTGAACCTGGGTATTTATACCTGCGATTTGAGCTTTGCAAGTTTGTATGAACAGACGCAACTTATCATTGATTATATGAATGCTGCCAAGAAAATGGCTGACGGGCTGGGAATTTTAAAGGCAGTTGAACAGTCACAGATTGACAAACTTGAGGAAAATATCAACAACAGCGAAGTTATTATGGAGATCGTGAGTGAAACTTTCATGAACTCAAATTCATATCTGTCAGATAATGGTCAACCGGCAATCGCAGCTATGGTCCTTGTAGGCGGATGGTTTGAGGGGTTATATATTTCCACACAACTTGTTGACTTGAAGGAATTCAATGGCAATAAGCTTGTAGGAAGAATTATTGATCAGAAGCTTTCAATAGATATTCTGATAAATTTACTTGAAAGCAGCAAAGGGAATCCGGCAGTTGATGACCTAATTGTTCAGGTAAGAAGGTTGAAAGTTGTTTTTGATAAGATATCAATAACAACCTCAAAAATCAGACCTGAGTATGACAAAACTTCAAATACCACAATTCTCAAATCAGAAATAAAAACTGATATGACACCTGAGGTATTCAAAGAATTATCAACTACGGTTTCAGAGATTAGAAAGACATTTGTAAATAACTAACCCCATGAGAATACTTAGAATCATTTCAATACTGGCATTCCTTATAGCTGCTACAACTTTTAGTGTAGATGGTCAGTGCAAAGCATTCGCTAAAAAGGTCTGTATCCCTGAACTGGGAGTATACACGCATGATGGGAACTATCATGCTGCAATACTCGTTGAAGGCGAGGAAGCTGAACTTTATAAGACATTTTACTCCGATATGGAATACCGAGTTTCAGTATGCGGAGAAGATAAACTTCCGGAGGTTGAATTCAGAGTGCTGGATGCCAATAAGAATGTGCTCTACTCAAATAAGGACGCAAACTTTGCTAAGACATGGGATTTTAAATTGCAATCCAGTCAGCAACTTAAACTGGTTGTTAAAGTTAATTCATTTAATAAACCAGGTGAAACACCAGCCAGCGGATGCGTTGCAATAATGTTCGGATTTAAAATAAAGAAATAATATTCAATATATCGATTTTATATGTAGGGACGTTGCATGCACCGTCCCTACGTGTTTTATTCATGCCTCATTAGTTTTGGCGCAAGGTATTTACCTGTATACGATTCTTTACATTTTGCCAGATCTTCAGGTTTTCCTTCAAAAACAACCATTCCCCCGTTTTCACCACCTTCAGGACCAAGGTCGATTACCCAGTCTGAACTTTTTATAACTTCCTGATTGTGTTCAATAAGTATCACAGAATGCCCGTGGTCGACCAGTGCATTAATCGATTTCAGAAGTTTATTTATATCGTGAAAATGTAACCCGGTTGTGGGCTCGTCAAAAATAAACAAGATATTACCTCCGGTACGTTCCTGACCAAGGAAATAGGCCAGTTTAACCCTTTGACTTTCACCTCCTGACAGTGTACTAGACGACTGACCCATTTTTATATAACCCAGTCCTACATCCGAAAGCGGTTTTAGTTTTTCAATTATTCTCTTTTCAGTTTTACCGGGATGGGAATTAAAAAAATCAATGGCTTCATCGATAGTCATCTCAAGCATATCATATATATTCTTTTCATGATATCTGACGTCAAGTATGTCTTTTTTAAACCTCATGCCTTTGCAGCTTTCACAGGTTAATTCAACATCAGCCATAAACTGCATCTCTACTCTTATTATTCCTTCTCCCTGACATTCTTCGCAT
>PMIL01000355.1 GCA_003157075.1 Bacteroidales bacterium
TAAAAAAAACAAATTGTTACTTAGCGATTTAGCATTGAATGAAAATACATTACTTGTCCACCACCCATCGTAGGCTCCGTATCGATGACCCAGATTATTCGGTGGTTCCGAATTATGGTTTGTGGAGGAAAAAGTCCATCATTATTCTAGGGTACTTTACTTACCTGCATGCCCTGTATCATTCTTTGAAAGTAAAAATTTTATTTTTCCTTTCCTGACAATATATTTTCAAGACGTTCGCGCTTTATGTAATTTTTAAAATTAAAGGATTCAGCCAGTGCAATTAATTCCTCATTTGTTAAATCCTTAAATAAATTACAATATTCCGGAACCAGTGCTTCCGCAATAAGAATATGCCTTATCAATATAGCTATTTGGCTTTTTTGCCCGAACGGATAAGGATTGTATTCAGGAAATTCCTTTTCAAACAGCTCCTCAATGGGCGACATCACCTGCCTGATGTTTTCATCAGTAGAACCCCATGCATCGGAACCGAGATAGTTTTTCTTCTTCAGGAAATTACCTATCAGTTTCATATATGGAGTATTCTTATCCTGTGAAATAACTGCCTGAAGCCCAAGATCCTTATATAACCATATACACCAGCTTACTTTAAACTTATCGTAGTAGGCCATTTGATCCTTCAGTACCTGATATCTCATTTTGTCTTTTTCCGGAATACCAGTATATACAGGTCCAAATTCTCCCACCCATATAGGTACATTATTCCGGAACATAAATTCACTTTTTCTGAGAAAGTCGCTCTCGAGGGTATCTTTGTCCACATATCTTCCCCTGGAGTAACCTGGATAATCTCCGCCATCAATAAATCCTGGGTCAGCGTAATCATGGTTTGTATAAACCACATCGTCCCAAATCTCTGTGAAAATGTCAAATTCAGTGGAATAACTATTCCCTTCGATGAACATGATGTGATTCGGATCAACCCTGCGCACAGCATCATATAACTGTTTGTAATATGGAAATATTTTTTTCCTTGATGGATCAGCCGGTTCGTTTATTAAATCGTAACCAGCCACCCACGATTGATCTTTATAATGCCTGGCAATAGCCTCCCAGAGTTTTACTACCCGATCCTGAAAATCCTTATATATCCAAAAATATGCTTTGTGTGTGGGATTGTCACTGTGCCAGTGCTGATTCTGGGCGCCTGGTAATGCATGAAGATCAATGATGGCGTAGATCTGGTGCTTTGCACAAAGATCAATAACTCTGTCAAGGTATTCAAAGCCCTCAGCCTTGATCACTCCCGGATTCATATCGTCTTCAAAACGCCGGTAGTTAACAGGAATACGGACCATATTTAATCCGAGACTTTGAATATACTCTGCATCCGGCTCTGTGAAATAGTTTTTGTAAAACTCATTAAAAAAAAGGTCGTATTTCTCTTTTCCAAGCACCTTTAATAATCCTTCCCTCATCGCTTCTTCATTGGCAGGGTAACCATCAATAAAATTTTCAAGATGCAGCATCCCACCTAATCCGAAGCCTCGTAAATAGACAGTATCTCCCTTTTGGTTGACTATTTTATTACCCGATACTTTTAACAAATTCTCATTTAATGAGGTTTCACTTTTGTTCTTTTTTTGTTCCTGATTTGAGCAACTGAATATTAGTGTCAGAATTGCAATGCAGGTCAGAAAACAGATACTTTTTCTTTCCATAATCTTAGTTTTGTTTAAAAATGTTGAGGTTCTTATTTTGTTATTAGGTTCATTTTTGTTTATAGATAATAAAAAGATATTAATTTTTTATAAATGGTGCTTCAATTCCCGGTTGATCCTGTACCATTTCTTTTAAGGACTTTAACTTCTCGCAGCAAAATCGCCTGCTGATCACTTTCATTCATACTTCTCACGTTATCCATCTGAAGGTAATCAACCTTTTCACATATAAGCGCCGGACGTTCGTCCATATCAGGTTTGCTAAACCGGATATTATGCATCTCAAGATCTTTAATATAACGACAATACATACCATAACAATTTGGCAGTTCGATGGGATCACCAACTCTTTCCGGAATTGGATTATCAACCATATCTTTATTACCTTCACTAACAGATTGAATTGTTATATTTGTCAGCAAGATGTTTTCAATAAGTTTATCTGCACTCCCTTGTATAAGAGATGACACATTGGGCTTACCAACACCGATTGCAGTTAAATTGCTTATCTGAACATTCCTGATAGCGGCATCCTGATTTTGATCTGAAAATGATCCTTGAAGTGATATCCATACCGGGCATCTCAGGTCTCTTACAGTAACATTGGAAATAATCAGGTTGTCAATAACTCCTCCTCCTGCCAACCAAAAGCCCGACAATGAATCGTAATCTTTATGCCATGAATTGTGATAAACCAAATCCTCACGTTTAGATGGTGTATCATGAGTTCGATGCCTGAATAAACTAGGGCCATTAATTACCAGGTTGGAGAAAACTACATTTTTTAAACCACCGCCGTAGTTCCTCATACCATTGCAGTTGGAGTTTAGAGTACAGTTAGAAATTACAATATTTTCCCATCCACCCCCGGCAACGCAATCATCGCCGGTTGCAAACTGGCAATCAGTAATCAGGAAGTTCTTACAATTGAACAGGTCGATACCGTCCCATCCACCTGTTACCCTTACCCCGTGTAAACTGCCGTTATTACAACCTTCCATAATATACGCATAATTAGCGGCATCTTTCACAAAAATATCGCTGATTGTGATATTTTCAGATTTATTAAAAAAGATGGCATGTGGGCCCCTCATTTCTTCCTCACCTTTCGGGTTGAAAACATTATTTCCATCTACAACACCGTGTCCTGATATTTCAATATTATTGATTTCATTACCAACAATTATTGCTGCATGCCATGGACCTCTCTTACTGTCTTTTGACTCCACTACATCCTGATAATCAGCCAGATTTGTGCTCCCGAGGATTGTAGCTCCGGCTCCAATATGAAAAACCATATTACTTTTGAGATGTATTGTCCCTGATAAAAAAACACCCGGAGGGACTAATATAGTTCCGCCACCATTTGAATTACAAAGTTCAATTGCCTTATTGATAGCAGGTGAATCAAGAGTTTTACCATCGCCTTTTGCCCCGAAGTCCCTGATGTTATAAACGCCATTTATAGAATTTTGCTGGTTTCCGGGTTTGTCTTTTTCAGTGCCAGAGGCATCGGGACTGTGAGCTGCCTGAACCTGGCCGGGGATCATGGTAAGGGCAGTTGCTGCCATACCTCCCGATAAAAGAAACATGCGTCTTGAAAGGTTCTTCTTTTTCATTTTTCTAATAATTTGAAAATTTAACTACAAAAAGACTTAGTCTTTTATCTAAGTTCCTTTTATAACAATTGTTTCACCTTTAGCAGGACTGTAATTTGTAGTTTTTCCGTTAGCCCTGACCACACATGAATTACCGAGCAGGGACTTAATCTCAGCTTTAGTCAGCTTTCCATCCTTCCATTCAATATTGACTTCAAATCCACCCCTTGCCCTTAAACCGGTCACAGATCCGTTTTTCCAGCTTACAGGTAAACCTGGCAGTAAAGATATTTCTCCTGCATGGCTTTGTAACAGGCATTCAGCCACACCTGCAGTATATCCGAAATTTGCATCCGACTGATTAGCGCCTGTATTGTGTAAATTATTTCCAATTCCTCCCCTGTCCATCCGGGTAAGAAAGAATTGCTTAATAACAGTATCAGTTTTTACACCATTTTCAAGCCTTGCCCAGTAGCAAATATCGCAAGTGCTATTCCAAAAGAGCCAAATATGGCGAGGTTCCAGCCATTTCTGGATTGCTTCAGCTATTTCGGGATTTCCCCGTAATGAAATTGAGTTTCCGGGAAAGAACCCAAAGTTTGGAGACTCATTGTGACCTTCATTGCCTCTTATCCATTCTTCGATCCATACCTGAAGAAGGCCATCTTTCCCTATCTGATATGGTGGGATTTTTTTCAGAGCCTCTTCAAGTTTATCTCCGAACTCCTTATCGACATTGAGGATCTTCCCAGCTTCAATACAATGTGGAAAAAGATCTCTTATGATCCCGATATCCATTGTAGTTGATGGGGACAAGAAACACTCTTGAGCCCCCTGGCTGACAAAATATCCCTGTTCAGGAGACATTGAGAAAGGAATAACCAGCCAGTTGTGTTTGGGTTCAGTGGTCATTATGTCCATCAGAAACTGAGCTGAGCCTTTCATTATTGGATAGTATTCTTTCAGGAATTCAATATCCCCGGTATAAAGATAATGTTCCCAGATATGCCGGCATAACCAGCTTCCTCCAACCGGCCACATACCATAGCGTGCAGCATCAACAGGAGCAGTACCTCTCCACAGGTCAGTGTTATGATGCGCTACCCAGCCTCCTGCATTGTAATAGATTTTTGCAGTTTTTGCCCCGCTTTCGGATAAATCCTTAAGCATGTCAAACAACGGCATGTGGCATTCTGACAGGTTTGTTACCTCAGCGGGCCAATAGTTCATCTCAGTGTTGACATTTATCGTGTATTTACTTCCCCAGTTGGGCAGCAAATCTTCATTCCATCGTCCCTGAAGGTTGGCCGGTTCGCTGCCGGGTCTGCTGCTTGAAACCAGAATATAGCGGCCAAATTGAAATATTTTGGATAAAAGATCAGGATCGGGCAGACCTTTCTTGAGGCTGGCAACGCGCTCATCTGTTGGCTTCTGATTCATAATAGGGTCGCCAATTTTCAGATGGACTCTTCCCATCAGGCCGGTGAAATCTTTTAAATGGGTATCTTTCAATGCATTAAAGTCCTTGCCTTGAACTCCGGCCATAATTTTTTCGCATGTGGCGGCAGGATCTCCGGAAATATCTTTGTAATTAACAAAGCTTGTGGCTGCTGTCAGCACGAATGTAACCGAATTGGCATTACTGACTACAAGGCTGGAGTCGGTGGTCTCCATACTCCCTTTTTCAGGTATGGCAACCAAGGAGGTCTGGAAACTCATTCCAGTACCCTCGACCCTGGCGATAAGGTCAAAATCCCTTTCAGGAAGATATTTCCATGTCCCGTTTAACATGAGTTTATTATTCTTTGTTTTTATTTCTTCGGTAAACGGACTTTTTAGTTTTGCTTCAACTGATATCCTGCCCGGTTTGTCAGCCGATACTTTCATTACCATTACATGGTTGGGATAAGACATAAATACCTCGCGGATTATCTTAACGTCTCCATCCATGTAACTAACTTTCACTACTCCCGTTTCCATATCCAACTCACGATAGTAATCCTTTATTGAATCACCGGATACATTAAAGTTCAGCAGAAGATCCCCCAGCGGTTCATACGCCTGCTGGGCCGCAGGTAATCCATAAAAATGCTCATTTACCATTTTCTCCGCTTCCTTGAATTTATCAGAAAAAACAAGTTCCTTAATTTTCTTAAAATAACTGAATGCATCAGGGTTGTTATAATCATGGGGCCTCCCAGACCAGAAAGTGGATTCATTTAAAGCAATCCTCTCATTCTGTACTCTTCCAAAGACATTTGCACCTATATAACCGTTACCTATGAATAAACCATCGAACCAGACTCTGTCGGCAGGCTTATTATACCAGACAACCATCTCTTTTGAATCAGATGGTTTTTGCACAAAAGAAGAACATGATACATTCAGCGCTAAAATTGCCATAAATACAACATATAGTGAATTTATGGCAGATTTGTATCCTTTCATGATTATTTATGATTTTGGTTAATATAATAATTTCTTTCAGGGCTTCAATAATTTCGAATGGTGGCGTATACACCATAGGATTGTGCTTCTATATCATAAAGCGGTCGCAGAACATATGTTTTTCCATCATTAACTAATAGGAAAGTGTTGCTTATATTGTCAACTACACTTACATTATTTAACTTTTAATTCTTTATTATCAAATGTCAAAAAGCCCTTTTTTAATTTCACTGAGACACGTCTGTTGTTGTTAAGAATTTTCTTCGTTTCATTTTATATTATTTTGTACTAATAATTAGAAAAGAGTTATCCTGTCAGAAAACCCTGGCAGGATAACATGCCTCCCTAAACAAAACCTAACCCAATACTCTGGAAATGTTTCCTAAGAGGTCGTACTATAAATGAACCGGTTGAGCGAATCGGTCATGTGGCTTAATGGCTGGATATCAGTTATAGCCAGGTGTTTGTGTTAACCCGGTATTACGCTGCATCTCATCCTGTGCAATAGGAAGAAGGCTTTTATAATCCTGAAATGTTCCCGACCTGTCCAGCAATACTACCTTTTCATACCTTTTTATACCAGTCGCCACATTCAAAAATACGTCATACGTTGTAGTCTTTGCATTCTCGACCTTAGTGCCTATTTTCCAACGCCTGACGTCAAAGAACCGGTGACTTTCAAATGCCAGTTCTATTCTCCGTTCGTTATAAATTCTTCTCCTCAGCGCCTCCCCGGTAACCGTTGCCGGAATGTTGGGCAGATTCACGCTTGTCCTGCTTCTTACTAAATTCACATACTGTCTGGCTGTTGCTTCGTCGCCCAGCTCAAACTTTGCCTCGGCATAGTTCAGGTATATCTCTGCGATCCGGAAATACGGCCATTGTATTGTGAATTGTGTTTGCCAGTTAAAAGGACCCGTTTCAGGCATAAACTTAAGAAGTACAGTATTTGTCCTGGGATTGTCACCTGTTGCTTTATAGGAATCGTACCCCCATGAATGACCATCTTCTGCGACCCACATCTCAAAATGATCACCGCGGAAATACATATCGTCATGAAGAATAGTGGCTTCAAACCGGGGATC
>PMIL01000299.1:0-22380 GCA_003157075.1 Bacteroidales bacterium
TCCGCTAAGAAATAGGGTTTAGTTAATTATTGAACAATTGTCCGTCCAAATAACCGAAGTGTAAAACATAGTTTATTGACAAGATTCCTGATCGTTCTTAAAAGAAGCAAAAATGAAACCACTGTTAGTAAGTTGCAAATATCCTGTCTTTGTCGGTTTTATGTTCTGTTTTATCAGCTCTTGCAATAATAATACACAATCGTTTACTCCAAAGGAGCGTTCTCTTGTTCAGGATAGTGTTCAATTAATGGTTGAATCAATTGCAAAAGATATTTCTAATGAAGGACCTGTTATATGGCTTAAATATTTTGAAAATGTACCCGAATTCTTAATGGCATCGGATGGGCAACTTGTATTTCCGAATATTGACACGGCAACAAACTTTATAAATAACATCCTTATCAAAGTGATGCCTAAAATTCAATTGCGCTGGAGTAATATTCGAATCGACCCGCTTACTGCCGGCTTAGCAAGTATCTCAGCAGTTTATCATGAAAATACTACAGATTCTACTGGAAAGATGACACCTCATGATGGATATTTTACAGGAATTGCCCGTCAAACTTCTAAAGGGTGGAAGTTGCGAAATGCTCATTGGTCAAGTATAGTGACTCGCTAGAACCTGGGGTTTACTTCACCAATGCATCTCAGAGAAGCCGGAAGACCTCAGTATGAAAATGAGTTTCTGCTTCCTTCCGAANNGGACCGGCGCTTATACTTGTAGACGGCGCCATTACAATGCGTTCTTCTCCCTCAAAGCCAATTCTATGTAAACTTCTTGAGCCTTATTTCACGGTTTACAATTACGATCGCAGGGGCCGGGGTGACAGCGGCGATACTTATCCCTATTCAGTAAAGCGCGAAATTGAGGATATTGAAGCGATTGTTGATTTATCGGGTGGGACAGCTTGTCTTTATGGTCACTCTTCCGGAGGTGCTTTGGCTCTGGAGGCAGCTTTGGAACTCGATTCGAAAATAAAGAAACTTGCCATTTATGAAGTTCCTTACAACGATGACAAAAAGGACCAGCCAGCATGGAAGGAATATTTAAGGGTGCTTGGGAAAGCGTTGTCAGAAGGTCGCAAAGGCGATGCAGTAGCTCTTTTTTTGAAATTCTTAGGGGCGCCTGCCGATCGGATCGAAGGAATGATGCATTCTCCAGTCTGGACTGCATTTGAAGGGCTTGCCCCAACACTTGCTTATGACCATATTATCCTGTTGAGCGACGATCTGTCTATTCCCGGGAACAAAGTGCACAAAATAAAAATACCATCACTCATTATGAGTGGTAACGCCGGTTTCCCGTTTATGAAAGAAACCGCATTAACCTTGAGCCGGATCATACCAAACGCAAAGTTGCTAATCTTTAAAGACCAGCAGCATAACCTATCTCCAGATGTTCTTGCTCCTGCCTTAATTGAATTTTTTGAAGGCGGAGGTAAGTAATCCTTGACTACCATAGACCTAGCATAACTTTAAAATGAACGAATGTTTAATAAAAAATTGACAGAATCAATGAAAATAGTTAGTTATACAATAGCTTTTATCTGTCTGCTAATCCATATTTATGGATGTAATGATTTGAAAATGAATCATTACCCAGCCAAACTGAAAAACGGTGAAATAACAAAATGGGAAAATTTACGTTTCGGAGCTTTTGTACATTTTAACGATAATACTTTTTCAGGTATGGAGCTTTCGAAAAACACGGATGCTAAAAAATTTAATCCTGTTGAAATCAGTTTCGATTCCATGATGTTTGCCTTGCAAAAGGCAGGTGTAAAATATGCTGTATTGACCGCCCGGCATACCTCCGGATTTTGTTTGTGGGACAGCAAAGTAACCGGATTTGATGTGGCTAATAGTGCTTATCCGCATGACGTTGTAAAATTATTTGTTGATGCCTGCCGTAAGTTCCGGATACAACCTTGCATGTACTATTGTCTGTGGGGCAAAAATGACTGGAATCCGGCCAACTGGAATCCTCTAATCAAAGAAGAATTAAAAGGACGAAGTCCCAAAGAAATTATTTTGGCTCAATTAACCGAACTGGCAGAGAATTACGGCGAGATATGCGAATTTTGGATGGATATGCAGTGTTGGGCGGATCCAACCCTTTCCACTCAGGAGATCTATAATTTATTGAAATCTAAATCACCCAAAGCATTGGTACATTTCAATCAACATGTACAGGATGGTACAAAAATTACTTATTTTCCGACTGATATTCTTAATGGAGAAGAACGAATTCCTCCTGTCGCAGGACATAATGCCATGCGCCAGGTGAAGCATGCTACTTATTATTTACCTTTTGAATATGAAATTACATCTCAGCGTTGTGATACGCGCACACTTGGAAACGGACTCATGAAAGGCTCCGTTTGGTTTACCTATCCAGACAGTCATTTCTATCCGGTTGACAGTCTGTATAAATATATTAAACAGAATTTTGAGCACGGCGGCAGTAATATTTTGCTTTCAACAGCACCCGATGTTACAGGCAGTTATCGAAAATCTGACCAGGACAGCATTATCAAATTAGGGAATTTAATCCGGCAAGAGTTTAAGAAGCACCATTTGCTTCAAGTAACTAATTAAATGGCTGGTATAAACAAATTGCTAAAATCTGACTTTATCTTGGAATGTCAGAGATACATCACAAAGCAATCAAAGGTTTTAAGAAAACTGTAAAAAAACATGAAAATTATCTTACACTAAATATCATATCAAAATGAAAAGAATAAAAGTATCAATGCACGTAACACTTGACGGTTTTGTTGCCGGACTTAAGGGTGAAATGGACTGGATTAAATTTGACGACAAAATGTTCGATTTTGTAAAAACATTTACTGATAATGCCGACACTGGCCTGTATGGACGAACAACATGGAAGATGATGGACAGTTATTGGCCTTCAGCGGCTGATAAACCTAATGCAACCAGACATGACAAGGACCATTCGTTATGGTATAACTCAATAGATAAAATTGTGCTTTCAAACACAATGACAGGACAAAATGCTGGTAAAACGATCTTTATTGGTGGCGACATCATACAACAGGTTAAGGGACTAAAACAAAAAAATGGAAAGGACATTTTAATTTTTGGAAGCCCGTCTGTTGTTCGTGCTCTGATGAAAGACAATCTTATTGATGATTATTGGCTTTTTGTAAACCCTGTTATTTTAGGTCAGGGCATTTCAATGTTTTCCAGACTCGACAGCAGAATTGAATTAATGCATAAGACTACCAAAAGCTTCTCGTGCGGTGTAACAGCAATGCATTTCACGAATGGCTAGGATTCTTCAGAGTTCCAAAGTTTGGACATAGAACCAGCTTTACTGTTAGCCCAGCTATATTTCCGGACATCAATAACTGCCAGCGCTTTCCTTTGCTTCCTTACCGATAGCGTCAATTTGAGACAATCTCTTATATTTGATACTGCGAATAAACAAAGTTTTCAGGATAAACAATCAAATCAATAAAAATCAAAATGAAAAAAAACTTCCTTTTTGTTGTGCTGATCGTATCTATTTTCAGCACAATATATGCTCAGCCTGATTCCGTTACAACTTATACAAAGAAATCATACATGATTCCTATGAGAGATGGAATAAAGCTTTTTACTGTCGTTGTTGCTCCGGTGCAGAATATTAAACCCTATCCTTTTTTATTGCAGCGAACGCCTTATGGTGCTGATATCCCTATCCCTGATGATTCTGCGATATCAGTAAATAAAATGGGTAATTTTGAATCAATTGCGAAGGAAGGTTACATTTTAGTATTCCAGGATATTCGTGGCAAATTTAAAAGCGAAGGTACTTTTGAAATGACCAGGCCGCTATATCACTTAATTGATAAAACTAAAACTGATGAAAGTACTGATGCTTTTGATGCTATTGACTGGTTAATAAAAAATATTAAAAACAACAATGGCAAAGTTGGCATTTCCGGTGTTTCGTATCCGGGTTATCTGGCTTTGGATGCCTCTGTTGATCCGCACCCTGCACTCAAGGCAAGCTCACCACAGGCCTCCCCTGCCGATATGTTTCTGGGAGATGATTTTCATCATAACGGGGCATTTCGTTTGAGCTATGGCTTTGAATACAGTTATCTGGTTGAGAATGATAAACTATCTAACAGCAATTTCCCCTTTCCGCAATACGATCTCTACACCTGGTATCTGCAATTAGGTTCCTTAAAAAATGTAAACGAAAAATATTTTAAAGGACGGCTTGCTGCGTGGAATGATTTTACAAAACATCCCAGCTATGATGATTACTGGAAAAGATCGTCAACTCTTACTTATATTCATAATCCACAGATCCCGATTATGCATGTGGGCGGTTACTTCGACCAGGAAGATCTGAACGGTCCGCAAATTATGTATCAGCAGCTGGAAAAGAGAGATAGTCTTAACCGAAACTTTATTGTGCTGGGTCCGTGGAATCATGGCGGCTGGGAGAGCCAGAAGGCAGACAGCCTCGGGCAAATAAGCTTTGGAAGCAATACATCAGCCTGGTTCAGGGCTTTTGAAAAGCGATGGTTCGATTACTGGCTCAAAGGCATTGGCGATGGCAAGTTTTCTGAAGCCAATTGTTTCCAGACAGGGAGCAATAAATGGATGACTTATGACTCATGGCCTCCAAAAAATGTTGAGTTAAAAAAATTGTATGCTGCAGCAGATCATAAAGCTGATTTCACAAAACCCACATCTGTCGCAGGTTCTGTCAGTTATATCAGCGACCCATCCAGTCCGGTGCCCTATCGGACATTACCAATCGAAGCTACCTACGGTGAAGGCAGCCGATGGTACACATGGCATGTTGAAGACCAGCGTTTTGTTACTACAAGACCAGATGTTGTAAGTTTTCTGATGGATAGTTTAAAACAGGAAGTTACCGTTACAGGAGATGTGACAGCTCATCTTTTTGCATCAACTACAGGAACGGATGCGGATTTTGTGGTAAAGCTTATTGATGTATATCCGGATATTAATACCGCAAGCCTGAAGATGAGTGGTTTCCAGTTGCCTGTTGCGATGGAGATTATCAGAGGACGATTCCGGAAGAGTTTTGAGAAACCCTCACCTCTTATACCGGGTAAGATAGAAGAATTCATTATTGACTTGCATAATATCAATCATACTTTTTTAAAAGGTCATCATCTGATGATACAGGTACAAAGCACCTGGTTCCCCATTATTGACCGTAACCCCCAGAAGTTTGTTACTAATATTTTTGAAGCAAAAGAAAGTGATTTTATAAAAGCAACGGAGACGATTTATTGTAACCAGCAATATTCTAGCTATATTGAGTTGCCTGTTATGCATGAATAAATAAAGAATTACTTATAAACTGCCGTTCAGTGAATAGATTTATAGTAATTCTTGCGTTTTTGTTTCTGCTTTCAAATTTTTCAAAATGACTCGTCTGATCACACTTCAAAAATTCATAATTCCGCCGCAACAGGGTAAGGCATTTCGTGTCACTCAGGGACAATTTGTCAAAATAATTGATATCGAAGGCAAACAAGTTGCTGATTTTATGGCCATAAATTCGCAGGATTATACCGAGATCTTTTCTTCAGGAGTAACTATGGATTGTAATGGTTCAATTTACTTAAGAATTGGAGATTATTTGTTCAGCAATAAGTATAATAAGCTTTTAGAAATTACAGAAGATAAGGTGGGTAGACATGATTTGATTCATCCAACGTGCAGCCGGAGAATGTATGAAACTCAGTATAAAATTTATAATATTCATCCCTCCTGTCATGAGAATATACAAAGGGGATTTGAAAAGTATGATATTCTGTATGATACTTTGCAAACACCTTTAAATATATTTATGAATACTGCTGTTGACAGTGAGGGTGCCATTAAAATAAACTCCCCGGTTTCTAAACCTGGTGACTATATAGTGCTTAAAGCATGTTGTGACCTGGTAATATCTGTTGCAGCGTGTTCGGTACAAGAAAGTGCCTGCAATGATTTTTTATGTAAACCAATTGGAGTGGAAATTGTTAACAATACAAAATTCTAAATATAATCTATGAAGCCAACCTGCCTTTTATTTTGCTGCTTATTTCTGAGCAATCTACTTAATGCCCAAAATGATCAATTCGGCAATAATTCTAAAGCCGGAAAATACTATACTGTACGAGGCATAAAACTATATACTGAAGAATATGGAACAGGCAAGCCACTTGTGCTTTTTCATGGAAATGGGGGAAGTATATCCTCAATGTCAGGTATAATACCATATTTTTCAAAAAAGTACCGCACAATAGCCCTTGACAGCAGAGCTCATGGCAAATCAGTTGATTCCGGCGATTCCCTGAGTTTTGAAATGATGGCTGACGATGTAGCTTACTTACTCGATCAAATGAAAATAGATTCTGCGTACATCATAGGGTGGAGCGACGGGGGGATTATTGCACTTGAACTGGCAATGAGACATCCTGAGAAAATAAGAAGACTGGCATCAACAGGCGCAAACTTATGGCCGGATTCAACCGCATTATTGCCAGGTTTGTGGAAAGATGAAAAAAAATACTTTGATTCTCAGACAGGCAAGGCAAAAATAACCAGCGAGGAGAAGAATTCCTGGAAAGTATTCATGCTTGATTGGGAACAGCCGAATATCAGTCTGGCTTCACTAAGGAAAATCCAAACTCCCTCCCTGATAATATCCGGTGATCATGATATAATAAGAATTGAACATACAGTCCGGATTTTCCAGAATATTCCTAAAGCGGAACTTTGGATATTACCTGATTCAGGTCATGGTACCTTAATCGAGCATGCCATGGAATTCTGCGAAACCGTTGATAAATTTTTCAATTCAAATAACCGCTAACACATGGAATAAGCGTTCTGAGTGGAGATGACTATGTGACAGCATAGGCTCTATGTGCCTCTTTATGAATTAATTAATCAATCTCTATCCATTATTTAGTTTGCTCAATACCACTATTTCCAAACAAAGCGTGGGGCTTTTCACTGAATCTGTCATGCATTATATTGACTAAAAGAAAGATAAATGCTATAAATGCCAGCAAAATAAATAATTGACTTTTAGATGTTTTTTGAATATCCTGTTTTTGTTTCACATCACAAACTTCACCCGGGCAATACTGTACTTTATCCTTAAAAAAGAGCGGATAAAATTTACAGCCTAAACAAATTCCAAATACCGATTCAAAGAATAAGAAAATAAGACAAATGAGACAGGTAATGCCTGTAATAGGGCTATACGCATTTACAANNGATAATAAAGTCCGTGAGGAACAGGGTTATTATATATTTTATCGGAACAAAGTTCCCTTTAAAAAGGATGAACATTAATGAGGTAAAGGTAGCTAAAAACAGTATTCCTGCAGCTGCCCGTATCTCTCGCTCATTTAAAACCGGGATGTTATATCCATCTACATCTTCACCAAATTGTATTATTTTTTTCATTTTAGTATTTATTACCCGATCATTAAGGTTGCTAGAACAGATCTCAAAAAATCACTTTCTTATTATTCCCAAATTTAATCAGAAATGCTTAATATCAAAACCAGACGAGGAATAACCTGTTAACAAAACTCCAGAACCACTTGTGTTTCGTTGATTTTTCTTAAATTTAATATGCGATAGAGTCTAACGAACAGAAAAACTTATATCTATCAATAATATAGCGATCGTTACGCAGATTATCTGCTTGTGACTGACGTGGCGGAAGCATATAAAAACCGGATATAAGCATCATAAACGTTAAAGGAACTTGAAACTATTTATGCCTGAAATAAAACAAAATATCTATGAAAAATATTTTTGCTCCTCATTTTTACGATGCTTCCAAAATAATGCATTCTAATCAGTTGGAAGGACTTGAACTTGCGGATTTTAGNNTTGGAACAATACTTGACTATTTTGGATTAATAGATTTCGGTCTTAAAATTGGAATTACTTCCGACAAACCAATTAATGTTATTCCTTCTATAAATAACGACATGCACTTAGATGTACCTGAGTATTTAAAAATAATATTTAAATTATTGATTCCTGTTTTATATTTTGGATTAATTACTTGTCTTACAAATGGATATACATTTGGGAAACGTATATTGAATATTAGAATTGTTTCAACCAGTCATACTCATTTAACTCTTTGGCATTCAATAGAAAGATCGTTAGGTTATTATGCTTCATCATTAGAATTCGGTTTTGGATTTTTGCAATATTTTATTGATTATAACAGACGTACAGTTCATGACAGGATAGCTGAAACGATTGTTATCAGAGTTAAAAANNCCGGGCCGCTCGAAAATAATCAGTGAAAAGCATTGACATTTAATTAAGCTTTAAATCATGAAAACAAGCTATCTGATCAAACTCTTTATTGGCACTTTTATATTTTTTGCAGTCATATTTATCAGTGCCGGCCGTATAGTTTATTGGCAGGGACTTATTTATGTGATAATAGGTCTCGCTATGTTTTTATTAAGTTCCACTGTTTTACGGATAGATTCTGACCTTTTAAAGGAGCGTTCAAAGCCTGGAGAGGGTGCCAAAAAATGGGATAAAACTATATTAGGCTTATCTTTCCTGGTTACGATCTGCATGTATATCACTGCCGGTCTTGATTCCGGGCGTTTTCACTGGTCTCCTGATTTTCACTGGAGCCTGTGTCTCGCAGGTGTTATCCTCACAATTACAGGACAACTCTTTTTTCTTATTGCTCAAAAACAAAATAAATTTTTTTCGAGCACAGTCCGGATTCAAACTAACCGTGAACATACTGTTTGTGAAACCGGATTGTATAAAATTGTCAGACATCCGGCTTATCTGGGTTCAATTATTCAATTATTGGGATTTCCATTGCTCTTTGGTTCGGTTTGGAGCATAATTCCGATATGTTTGTCGATTATTCTGTTAATAACAAGGACGTATCTGGAAGATAAAATGTTAAAAGATGAGTTGAAGGGTTATGTGGAATATTCTAAAAAAACACGATATCGGATTATTCCATATGTCTGGTGAGCGGGACAAGGATTTTATAATACGTTTTTAATTTAATGTCCATGAAAACAATAAATTTATTTATTGCCCTGTTAATTACGTCAGCTATTTTTTCTTGTAAAAAAGACTCTGGAACTCAGGAAATTATATCAATTCCCAACGGAGATTTTGAGCTTTGGGATACCATGCAAGCGTTACTGCTTTGGCATACAAACAGCTGCCCGGCCTGTGATCCTCCCTTTGAGACATATATTGTACAAGAAGTAACAGAGGCATATAGCGGACAATTTGCTGCAAAACTTATATATAACAATGTCTACAGCAGTTACTCCAACAATAAGTTTTCAATTTCCTCACATCCGACTAATTTGACAGGATATGTAAAATCAGTGATCGCCCCTGGGGATACTGCTCTAATCCATATTGATCTTTTCCAGGGCAATAATATTGTTGATACAGGAAATTGGTATGAAATTTCATCAACTTCTGATTATAAAAAAATTGAAATACCAATATCACAAAAGTCCTCTTCCGCCGATTCGGCATTTATAAGCATTGTTGGCGGGAAAAAACAAAACACAGTATTGTATGTTGACCATTTTGAATTTGTAAAAACCACTAAATAACCATAGAAATCTGAGACGGGATAATAATAAGCACATTATCCGGGAACATCTTTCCTATCTATTAACCTCAATAAGTACCTTGCTAAAATGAAAAGCAACAGGATTTTAAGCCTCTCACTACTGCTGAGTATTATTTTGGTTATTTCAGTTTATTTTCTTTATCGGCCTAACTCCTGGCCAGCCGGACCTGAAGCATTAGGCTGTTTATCATCTGTAATTTTAATGACCGCAGGATTGATGATACTTTGGATATTTAGAGATAAAATAATAAATGATTTACAGAAAAGGAATGTTGCACTTGGACTTGCATTTGGCTTGCTATGGACCATTGAAATAAGCATCAACAACCTTATTCGGCCAGGTCTTCCTCTAAGAGACAATATTGATAATATTTTTTGGGCAACAATTGCTATTTTAATTCTAATAGCTGCGATCCGGGATGCTTATCAGACAAATAAATTTCTGAATGGCATGAAATCAGGATTCTGGACCGGTGTTGCCAGCGGAGCTATTGCCTGTCTTTCTACCCTGATAATTATCGTTTTTGGGATGAAATATATATTGATGGATCCGTTAAATATTAAAGAATGGAATGATATTAAAGCCACTGAAAATTCGCCAGGCATGAACGTCTATTTTGCATATCAATCCTTTGCTGGAGCTGTTATGCATTTATTTATTCTGGGTGCTCTTATGGGTTTGTTCCTTGGAATTATTGGAGGATTTATTGGCTTGANNGGGCATTTCTTTTTTTGCAGTTGCAGCCGAACGCCGGAAGAAAAAATATCTTTCCCGTATTCGCAATGGACAATTGGAAAAGCGGGGTCGGATATTGCATGGGAGTATGACGGGGATTTTAAGCACAATGAATCATTTATTGCCAAACCTGCAGACAGCAATTGGGAAGAATGGTACAAATCAATTCTAAAGTACAGAGATTTAGTTCGAAAGAAAATTGGTAAAGAAGAACCTATACTGCGATGGAAGTTTCCTTCAAAAAACAATTCTGCCATACATTTTAATAAATATGGGTACAGTTTAAAAATCATGCCCAGTGAACATATAAGTATTCAGGGATCAATCAAAAATTCAATTGCCAATGTGAGAATATATTTCGATTATGACCTGAAAAGCAAAGGAGAAGAAACAAGTTCCGTTGTGCGCAGGAAATTGATTGCAACCGACAGTATAGAATTAAAACCGGGAAATGAATGGATAACTTTTAGAAAAAATATCACGGTTCCTCATTTCTCCACTGACAGCTTTTCAATATCTCCGATTGTCCGCTTAAATTGTATTGGTATTAATAGTGAAGGCAGCATTGATCTGAAAGACATACACTTAAGTATTGATTCAACAGATGACAGAGTTAAATTACTCACTAAGATAGAGAACTATATTAAGCAGCAAAGTGAAAACAATACCCTGGAAATACCTCCAGAATTAGCATGTTCGCACCAAAATTTCGTAATGGGATTTGTATTTATGTGGGATCAGGATTTTTGGGATCCTGTTAAAGGCCGGTACACCGTTGATGCTTTTTGCGACAAGATGGAACATGAATTTGGTGGTTTTCAATCGGTTATTCTCTGGCACAGTTATCCCAATATAGGCATCGACGAAAAGAATCAATTTGATTTTTTCAATCAGATGCCGGGGGGGTTAGGTGGAATAAGAAAAGTAGTTGATGATTTTCACAGGCATGATATAAAAGTGTTTATCACCTATAATCCGTGGGATTTGGATACCCGACGGCCTCCTATGAATGACAATAAAGAATTGGCACAAATTATCGATGGTTGCAACGCTGATGGCATTTTTCTGGACACGTGGAGCAGTTCAACAGGTCATATATCAATTTTTTCAGTCGAAAAATCTATCCGAGAGGAAGTTGCAAAATTTAATCGTAAGGTGGCTTTAACGGCCGAACTCCTTCCGGAGTTTAAAGATTTAATCGGAACAAATGCTCTGACAAATTCGTGGGGGCAGGAAATAGAACCATTCAATTATACCGATTTATCACATCAAAAGTGGATCATGCCGGAACATAAACAGTATTTTATAGAGCGCCTGGCCACCAATCGTAAACCCATCCTGGCTCATGCCTGGATAAATGGACAGGGTATTCAGGTTTGGGAAAACATTTTCGGTACAATGAATAAATGGAATGCAGCCGACAGGCAAGCGCTTCGAAAAATGAATGCAATCTGGAAAACTTACGGAAATGTTTATATTTCAGATAATTGGAAACCTTTTGTTCCCACTGGCTATCCAGGGGTATTTGCCAGTAAATGGATTGCAAAAGATATATCCATCTGGAATATTGTTGATTCGGCAAACACTGTGAAAAGCATTAAAATTGAAGTTCCGGAAGGGAATACATATTATGATTTATGGAATGGCAAAGAATTACCCCGAAAAGAAGAAAACGGAAAATCATTTGTTGAATTAAACATAATTAATTTCAGCTGTATACTTGAAACAAAAGTACAAAGTGAAAAATTATCTGAATTGCTGAGAATCCAGCAGAGAGAAAATTTAAGAACAATTCCGGTACCTGAACAAGATGCTTATCTGAAAGAGTTATCTATTAAATTGCCGGTAAAATTCAACTATATCTTAAACCGGTCCTCAGATTTTCAGACTTCTACCCTTAAAATAAATGGAGGTGAATTTACCTTTAAATGCAAACATATCTGGCGTGAAGGCGGATGCTACCCAGACTTCAATGCAAAGAACAATCATGATTTATTATTGACTTTTGAAGATGACGCCCAGCGGATTATTCACGAACATACTGAACAATTATCAGATTTTTTCATTATGCCAAAAGTCGTTACTAATGGCGAGTTTGAACATTTTTTAAAGGAAGCAAAATACAAACCCCGTTACCCGGAAAACTTTCTGAAACATTGGAACGGAAATAATTGTCCGGCAGAAATCAAAGACAAACCGGTCGTTTATGTAAGTCTGGAAGATGCACGGAGCTTCGCAGAATGGACTGGAATGAAGCTGCCAACCGAATGGCAGTGGCAATTGGCTGCTGAACAATCAGGAGATAAGTTCATTTACAACGAAGTATTCGAATGGAATGAGAGCGAACGTAATGATGGCCATAACAGGTTTGTTAACCTTCGAGGCGGATGCTCAGACTGGTTGCTGCCAAGTTCGTGGTGGTATTTACCCAGCGCACCTTATGCCCAGATTGCAGGAGGCAATCAGAAATTTGATTCACATGTTAAGTATTTTCTCATGTATCAGGGAATCGACAGGGCTTCAACAATTGGTTTCAGATGTATAAAAAGATAACTTGGTCCGGGTTTAAAAGCATATATAGAATTTAAGGTTGGGAGAGAAAAATTAGTATAATGAATTAGACAGTGGTCCTTAAGCACTAAATACATACCATTATGATAAACAATAATTTAACAACACCATAATGATGGCGGTTACAGCTTTGTCCAGTGACAATATAACCCGGAATAACAGTTATTGCTGAGGGAATGTGCAAGGGCATCCGACGGGACAACCATTTTTGCCTNNTTTATAAAACAGTTGGCTTTCAGGATTTTACTTCACCTGACGGAGATTGGTTACTTGTTGTTGATAACAAAGCTTTAAACCTTTCAGCACCAGGGATTCTTAAGTCAAAATAGATTGAATTTCTTTTTTCATAACAGTAATTATTATGGACATTTTCAGGAGAATTGGTTCGCAGTTTAGAAAACCATCCGGAACTCTGGGCACAATCGTTTCTGATCTTATGATACTGGGAAACAGATCAGCCTATAAGACCCTTATTAAAGAATTGACACTTGATCCAAATGACAAAATATTAGAAATTGGCTATGGACCGGGTATAGGAATTGGATTAATCTCAAAGAGATTTCAAAACTGTGAAATTTATGGAATCGATTTTTCCGAATTAATGTTCAGGAGAGCCACAAAGAGGAACAGCCAATTAATTAAGAATAACAAGGTCCACTTATTTTTGGGTGATTTTATTGAAACTGAAATCAATACAATCAATTTTAGCGTAATATATTGTATAAATGTTATATATTTTTGGGACGATCTTCAGAAACCATTTGAAAAAGTAAGATCGCTGCTCAGAGATGATGGTATATTTTGCTTCTACATGGCCAGAAATGAGGATTTGACCAAAGTAAGATTTGCCAGGAATGATATTTTCAACAAATATTCAATTGAGCAAATAACAGATGCTCTGAAATCAGCCGGTTTCAGTGAAGCTGACTACAATTATAAGCATGGATATTTTATAAAAGCAAAAAAATAAACTACAGACTAATGCAGCGGCGTGACTTTATATCCTTAATGCCAGCTATCGGAATAGCAGGGTCTTCCTTACCCACACACGGGATGATTCTAAATGAAGATAAGAAACTAGATGCTGATTCCCGTGAATATTGGGTATCTGTTATGACAAGAATTGCTGATCCGGTATTGAATTCACTGAGCAAAGAAATGCTTCACAGAAACATGCCGGTAGAATGCAGTCCAGAGGACAGTGAAAGCCGTAAGGAGGTTACTCATCTTGAAGCATTCGGCAGACTGGTTGCAGGCATCTCACCCTGGCTTGAACTGGGTAAAGATAGTACCAATGAGGGCCTTTTGAGAGAGAAATATCTTGAACTGACACGCAAATGTCTTTCTGTTGCAGTTAACCCTGCATCCGCCGATTTTATGAATTTTACAAAAGGAAGCCAGCCTCTTGTTGATGCCGCATTCCTGTCACATGGATTGATTCGTGGATTCAATCAATTGTGGCAGCCGCTGGATGAAGAAACCAGGAAAAATCTTGTTGTTGCACTGAAATCTACAAGATCTATTAAACCCGGATATAATAACTGGCTGCTATTCAGCGCCATGATTGAGGCATTTCTGTTAAAGTCAGGAAATGAATGGGATTCAATGCGAATCGATTTTGCAATAAAAAAACACCTGGAGTGGTACAAAGGCGATGGAGTATACGGCGATGGATCTGATCTCCATTGCGATTATTATAACAGCTTCGTAATTCAGCCTATGCTTCTTGACATCATAAAAATTCTTGTTGAGCATGGTTATGAAAAAGAAGAATTGTATCAGCTTATTCTCGCCAGGGCAAGACGGTACGCTTCAATACAGGAACGAATAATTTCCCCTGAGGGTACTTTTCCTGCAATTGGCCGCTCATTAGCATACAGGTTTGGTGCATTTCAGCTTCTGTCACATATTTCGCTGCTTGACCGCTTGCCTGAAGAACTGACACCTGGTCAGGTCAGAAGCGCTCTGTCGGCTGTCATCCGGAAAATGATTGATGCTCCTGGTACTTTTGATAAGAATGGATGGCTGACAATAGGATTTTGCGGACATCAGCCCGGTATTGGGGAAACATATATATCTACGGGGAGTTTATATTTATGCACTACAGGGATGGTAGCTCTTGGGTTGCCAGTACTTCATCCTTTCTGGACAGCGCCGTCATCTGACTGGACTGCCAGAAAAGTCTGGAAAGGGGTTGATTTGAAAAATGATCATGCTCTTTAATCCTTGAGAAATGTAAGTTAAGTTCTGAAAGATAAAATGCCACCTCTACCCTGCTGGCACTGTTTTTTTCAGTAACCCCTTGATCATATAGGGGAATGTTACAGGTGACCGCACAGACATATTAAATGAATACATTATTAAATATTTTACTTAACTGATAATATTAGAACTTTATGAAAACCAGATTTGTCTTTATCGCCTTCTTCTGTGTAATGATGTCTGCATCAATAATTCCAGTGCAATTATGTGCTCAATCAGCTGTAAACAAGGATACTCTGATTGTAGCCGCCCGCGAGATCATTAAGGAAACAACTTACTGCGGTCTTGTTACAATCGATTCGACAGGCCAGCCGCAGGTACGTACCATGAATCCTTTTCCAGCAAATGATGAATTAATAACCTGGTTTGCAACATCCAGGACCAGCCGCAAAGTGAGAGAGATTAAAAATAATCCAAAGGTCTGTGTTTATTATGCTAATCATTTATCTGCAAAAGGTTATGTCAATATCACAGGACTTGCTGAAGTAATTGACGATAAAGAGTTACTGACAAAAATGAAACGCGATTACTGGCAGGGTATTCCAAACTGGCGGGATATCTTTGTTCTTATAAAAATTGTTCCTGAAAGCATAGAGGTGATCAATTATAAACATGGCATAAATAATGATCCAAATACCTCCGGAGCACCCAGGATTATACTCCGTTAATATATCCCCCGCTATGGACAAATTCATAAGCATTGTCACCGTTGTAGTGTACTTTATCCTGGGTATCATTTGTCTGATAATGGCTTCGAAGAGCATCTTCTCGAAAAAATATCTTCCTTTCCATGAAGCCGCTGCAGATAAACAATGGGATAAAATTGATGAACGACTGCAATACGTAATACTTACAATACTAAAAATATCGGGACTTGGCTTCTTAGTTGTTTTCCTGCTATTGACTGTCGTTCCGGTTTTTAATTATTTTAATCCCGATCCGGTCATCGAATTCCTTGTGCCGGCTATCGCTTTCATTTTCTGTCTGGGGCTTTTTCTATTTAATTTTCAATTATATAAGAAAACCAATGTAAGGACACCCTGGGGTGGTTCATTAATGGTGATGATAATTATTCTGGTAAATATTATTCTTTCAATAATCAGACCGCATTAGGCAGATTTTAATTGTAATTTGTAAAAAACAAATTCAAAAAATATGAAGGCATTTTTATTGAAAATACTTTTTTTCATTCTTGTGAGTACCTTTGAGATTTTTGCACAACTTCCTGTAATTGATTTGAATAATGGGATTTTTAGTTGCCGTGGGTCATACTTGTCTTTTACCTGTTACCGGGGACGGGATAATAAACCAGGTGACCTCACTCTTATGTCTATAACTCGCCGCCCCCAGCGTATAGATTTATTTAGCTTTGTTGCTTTAAAGGACGGCAGGGAAGTGCCTTCAACAATAACAGCAACTCCTTCGGTTCTAACTATACAAACTGCATACGGTGAAGCACGAATATGTTTTCAGGATTCCGATGTCTTCCGCATACAAATCCGAAACATTGGTTTGCGTATGAAACCACCACAGGAATGCCGCCTGATGCAGGTGGATAAGGATGTGTGGCGTTATCAGGCCGAATGGACTGAAAGATTTCTGATCACAAGACTGGCAGGCAATTTTATCTCAACACCAGCATTAGCTGATAAACCACAAAATTTATATTCATCAGTAACATTTGATATAATTCCTGACAAAAACGGAAACGGAGAGCTGGCTCTCGAATATTATTTAAGTCAGTCAGTCATAAAAACCGCTTTTAAACCTTTTGAGGATTGTATGAAAGATAAGACAAGGCAGTTCAATAAGTGGCTTGCCACCATGCCGATTGTTGCAGATACTTACAAGCCAGCAATGGCAAGAGCAGCATACACAAATTGGTCATCCCTGGTATATCCACGCGAAAATTTCAGCCGTGAAGGCATGCTTATGTCAAAAATGTGGATGAATGCTATCTGGAGCTGGGATCACTGTTTTAACGCAATGGCTCTGGGATATAGCAATCCGCAACTGGCGTTCGACCAGCTGATGGTGGTTTTTGATAAGCAAAACAAGATCGGGGCTTTGCCCGATGATACATATGAATATAAATCAGGCTGGGGTTATCTGAAACCTCCTATCCATGGCTGGACATTGCGTAGCATGATGGAAAAAAGCAAGAGTATTTCACCGGCGATGATGNNGATTCAGGCGCCGATAATGCCACTATTTTTGACGATGGCATGCCCGTTGATGATCCTGCATTAAACAGCTACCTCATTATCCAGATGGATGTGCTTGCCGGACTGGCAAAGAAGCTTGGCAAAAGTGAAGAATCTGACAAGTGGACACTAAAGGCTGACAAATTGATGAAACTTTTAATTGACAGTTTATGGGATGGNNCAACAGACTCCCCGTTCAGATCCGTCAAAAACTAATCGATGATTTAAAGGAAACACTGATTGCGCCGAACGGAATTGCCACAGAAGGACCAAAAAGCCCGAAATTCGTCAATACCGGTTACAGCTATTGGCGTGGTCCGATATGGGCACCAACAACTTATATGCTCATAGATGCCCTGGACCGATGCGGAGAAAAAGCGCTGGCTAAAGAGCTTGCATTAAAATTTTGTGATATGTGCATCAAGGAAGGGTTTGCCGAAAATTTTGACCCGATTTCCGGTAAAGGTCTTTGTGACCCTTGCTATACCTGGACTTCCAGCGTTTTTATTTTGCTGGCTCATGAATATGGAAAATAACACTAAAGAAAAAGTATATACTAAACAAGCTTATTAAATACATAAAAACAATGATTAAAGTTGCTATTAACGGATTTGGACGAATAGGACGTTTGGCCTTCCGGGAGTTAATTAAAAGTAAAAAAATTGAAATTGTTGCTATTAATGATTTAAGTACGCCATCTATGCTCGCCTACCTGCTTAAATATGATTCCATTCAGGGTACTTTCAAAGCGGAAATAAGCCATACAGATAATGCTCTCATTGTTAATAACAGATCGGTTGCTGTATATGCAGAACGGATTCCTCAAAATCTACCCTGGTCAAAACACCAGGTTGATCTGGTATTAGAGTGTACCGGTATTTTCGAATCCAGGGAAAAAGCTTCGGTTCACCTCAGTGCAGGAGCAAGGAAAGTGATCATCTCCGCACCATCGGATAAAGATGTGAAAACAATAGTCTATAATGTAAATCATAATATCCTGCTGAGCAATGATCAGCTGGTCAGCTGTGCTTCATGTACGACAAACTGCCTTGCCCCTATGGCAAAGGTCCTTAACGACCAATTTGGAATAATTGCAGGGCAAATGACTACTATTCATGCTTATACTAACTCTCAGCCATTGATGGATACACCTGACCCAAAAGTGAATTATCGTAAATCAAGGGCCGCTGCCGGTAACATAGTTCCATATACAACCGGTGCTGCAAAAGCCATCGGTCTTGTAATCCCTGAGTTGAAGGGTAAACTTGATGGTTCTTCACAACGTGTCCCAGTCCGTTCAGGCTCAATTGTAGAATTGTTTACTGTTCTTGAGAAGAAGGTAAGCGCTGAAGAAATAAATGAAGCAATGAAATCGTCTGCGAATGAGTCGTATGGTTACAATGAAGATCCTATTGTATCGAGCGATGTTATTGGAATCAGATTCGGATCGCTTTTTGATTCAACCCAGACGAAAGTAGTAACTTCTGGTGAGAGACAACTGATAAAAACAGCAGCCTGGTATGATAATGAAATGTCGTTTGTATCTCAGATGGTTCGAACTGCTGAATATTTTGGGACATTATAAAAAAATAGCACCAAATACATGAATAGATTAAACATTTCATCAGGTTCAGTATATGAGAAACCAATTGGCTTTTCAAGGGCGGTAAGGATTGGTAATATAATTTCAGTTGCAGGAACGGCTCCTATTGCCCCTGATGGCAATACTTATCATCCGGGTGATCTATATAACCAGACAAAAAGATGTCTGGAAATAATGAAACAGGCAATTACCGACGCAGGGGGACAATTAGAAAATGTTATAAGAACCAGAATATTCCTCAAAGATATTTCTGACTGGGAAAATGCAGCCAAAGCACATGGAGAATATTTTTCGGAAATAAGACCGGCTTGTTCTTTTATTGAGGTAAAAGGATTTATTAAAGACTACTGGCTAATAGAGGCAGAAGCTGACTGCGTCATTTAGCTGACCCGGATACCTGGTATTTAAAGAACCAGATGAACTTGTATAAAACTTATTGTAAATACATACTACCATGCGTCGATTGTTGAATTTCCGGGAACTGACATTGTTCCTTTTATTGGTTCCTTTCTGTTCCTACTCACAGTCTAAGGAAGAGGTTTACAGTTATCTGAAGAGTATGGGAAACGGACACTATTTGTTCGGTCAGGTAGCAACCTGGGTCCATAATGAAAATCCGGATTTGGATAATAAATCCAATTGGCTGAAAAAGATATATGATCATACAGGCAAAATGCCCCGGTATGGTTGTATTACCTATGATTTTGATGACAATCCGTTTAGTGATTCAGAATGGAATGAAGCTGTCAAAAAGATGAGTGACAGAGGTTTGATAGCCGGAGTATTTAGTTTTTTCGCTAATCCGTCAGGCGGATCATGGAAGGATCCTGTCACTATTGATCCGATTTTTTCGCCGGGAGACAATCCTGTTAAATCCAACTTCTACAGGCAGATGGACAGGATGGCATCAAATCTGAAATGGTTGAAAGACAATAGAATTACAGTTGTATACACCCCATTTGTAGAACTCAATGATAAGAATAAATGGCATGCCAGAGACGGAAGTAAAAATGCCATCAGGTTATATCGTTTAGTCCATGATTACTTTACCGGCAAAGGCCTAGATAATATAATATGGGCTTTTCATACCACCCAGGGAGCCGGAGCCCTCGAAGAATATTATCCGGGTGATGAATATGTAGATATAATTGGGAAATCGGCATACGGAACCGGATTGATATTCTCAGAATATGACTGGGCTGTAAAAAAGAAGAAGAATAACGGAAAAGTTATATGGTGGGCGGAACTGGGAATCCGTGGACCTTCAGATGCTCCCCGGAGTTGTCTTGATGTACTCTCAAAACTTGAAAATACGTTTCCGGAACTCGCAGGATTTGTTTTCTGGAGTGATGAAGATTACTATAACGTGATTGGAAATCCCAATGCGAAGGAGTTGATGACTGATCCAAAAATAATAACACTTCATTAGTCTTGTGTTTTTCCTGACAAATTCCTTCAATTAGATGTTCAGATGAAGATTGAAAAGTAGCTGAATAAATTCAGACAACTTAATATTAAAACTCCTAACTTTGAATAACGTCTAATCTAATAATTTAAATTATGGAAGTAATAAAATTGCAAGCGATTGAAATTCTTGATTCCAGAGGCAATCCGACAGTAGAAGCTGTAATTACACTTGATGATGGCACAAGTGCCCGTGCAATGGTCCCTAGTGGAGCATCAACAGGCGAACGTGAAGCATGTGAACTTCGTGATGATGACAAAAAACGTTATGGCGGCAAAGGAGTACTAAAAGCTGTTGAGAACGTTAACAAAATTATATCTGATGAAATAGTAGGTAAATATTTTGTCAACCAGCGTGAACTAGACTATTTGATGATTGAGTTGGATGGAACCCCCAACAAATCAAAACTCGGCGCAAATGCAATACTTTCTGTTTCCATGGCATTTGCTCGCGCAGAAGCTGCAAGCGCCGGGATTCCGCTCTATCAATATCTTGGAGGAGCGAATGCTCATCTTCTGCCAGTCCCATGTATGAATATAATAAATGGAGGAAAACATGCGGATAACAATGTTGATTTTCAGGAATTCATGATTGCTCCACATTCACCGACGACATTCCGAGAAGCAATCAGAATGGGTGTTGAAGTGTTCCAGACACTTAAATCTGTTTTAAAGAAGAAAGGATACAGCACCGGTGTCGGAGATGAAGGTGGTTTTGCTCCAAACCTTAAATCTAATGATGAAGCCGTTGATGTAATTTTGGAAGCCATCACAAAAGCAGGTTATAAGCCAGGCGTGGATGTAAGTATATGTCTTGATCCTGCCGCAAGCGAAATGTGGGAAAACGGCAATTATAAACTATTTAAAAGCACCGGGAAATTAATTTCCAGTGATGATATGATAAAACTTTGGGAGAACTGGGTAAATCAATATCCTATTGTACTTATTGAAGATGGTCTTGCGGAAAACGACTGGATAGGATGGAAAAACATGACTGACTTATTAGGTAAAAGAATTGAAATTGTAGGTGATGATCTTTTCTGTACTAATAAAGCTATCCTTGCTGAAGGCATTGAAAAAGGTGTTGCGAATTCTGTTCTGATTAAATTGAATCAGATTGGCACAGTCTCAGAAACTCTGGAAACTATTGAGTTAGCTTATAAGAATAAGTATAACGCTTTTGTATCCCACAGGAGTGGTGAAACACCAGACAGTTTTATCTCTGATTTAACTGTTGCTGTGAATGCAGGACATCTGAAAACAGGAAGCGGTTGTCGTGGTGAAAGAGTAGAAAAATTCAACCAGCTGATGAGGATAGAAAATGAATTGGGAAAATATTCTAAATTCGCTGGTAAACAGGCATTTAAGAATGCCAAATAATTGGGTTTGATATTCGAGCCTCAATAGGACCCTGACAAAACTTTGTTTGTCAGGGTCTTCTAATTTAATGGACTTTTGTGAAGAGCCTCCAATGGGACTCGAACCCACGACCTGCTCATTACGAATGAGCTGCTCTACCAACTGAGCTAAGGAGGCAGAAATTTTGCCAAATATACGGAAATTCATTCCAATTTTTCAAGCCTTTGGAGCAAGGGAGGATGTGAATAGTGAAAAAAAACATATGCAGGATGNNGTCAGCAGCAAATTCATTTTTCCGCGATATCCAGTTTGTCAGCAGTCCGATCACCAATGATAAAGGACTGTAAAGAATTCCGAATACTATCAATCCAAGATGAAAACTGGAATTTTGAGATCCCAGCGCCTGAGATAAAGAGGGACTATTGACTACCACGGAAAGAAGAAAAAGCATGATTCCAGTAGTTAGTACTGAGAATAGCAATGTCAGTAAAACATGTTTTTTCTTATAATGTCCGATCTCATGAGCAAG